>JANMUE010000490.1:0-55384 GCA_031391205.1 Lysobacterales bacterium
CCCGACCCGCTCGCTCTTGACGTTGAGTTTCTCGAAAGACGTCAGCACCAGAGCGAGCGGGTCGGGCCCCGTTCCTACGACCGAAGGAAGTCCCTTGCGGACGACCGAAGGAAGTCCCTTGCGGACGACCGAAGGAAGTCCCTTTGGGACAAAGGCTCGCAGCCGATATTCGCAACACTTCTCACTGAAGATCAGAACCAATCAGGTTAGTCATCGAGGCGCAACACCAATCGGAATCGCACCTTGACGCCGCCTCACACCGGACGGCGTCAATCGCAGGCAATCAACGCCACATTGGACGCATTGCTACGAATCCGAGTACCACGCCAATCAGGGCCATCATTGCCCAGGCCGAGAGCACGGGAACCGCCTGCGCAGCGGCACCAACGATAACCAGCAGGGTTGCCTGAGCCGGTGCAGGATTGTTCCCGTTGCTGGTCACCAGACCACCCGAAGGAATGACATTGACGTAGGTCCCGGCCAACGCCGCCGTGACATTCACAGTCAACGTGCAACTGCCATTCGCAGGAATGGTGAATCCGCTTGGCAGCGTGACGCTGGACGATCCCGGTACCGCAATGGGCGCACCCGTTCCACCGCAGGTGGTGGCAACATTGGGCAGTGGCGCGATCAGCACACCCGCGGGAAGCGTGTCGACCAAGGGCGCATTCAGCGTAGCGATGGTTGCATTTGGGTTGCTTAGCGTAACCGTCAGCAACGAAATACCGGCCGCGTTGATGCTGGTCGGATTGAACGACTTTTGAATCGCGGGCGCAACTCCGAGACTGCAGACGGTGATGTCACTGGTATCCAGGGTCACCGCGCCATTGCGCGCCAGGGCACGACCGGAAGCGGTGGCGCCGGTGGTAAGGGTGATGCTGTCCAGCGCCAGTATGGTGCCAATGAAATTGGTGCCAGTACCGATCGTCGCCGAACTACCCACCTGCCAGAACACATTGCAGTCCTGGCCTCCGTTGATGATGGCGACGGTCGCATTGCTGGCCGTCGTCAGCGTGCTCCCCGCCTGGAAGATAAAGACCTCAGCAGGATCGCCCTGGGCATCAAGTGTGACCGTACCGGTCAGCCCGATGGACGATGCCGAACAGTAGACCCCGGGTACCAGCGTGGATCCGCCCAGGTCGGCTGCAATCGTGGTGCCACAAGGCCGGCCCGCAGCATTGTTGTAGGCGGTTGTCAGATCGTTCTGCGCCTGCAGCGCCACACCGTCAGCAAAGTGCGTCGTTCCGGTCACGATACCGGGCGGGAAGCCGGTCACCGAGCTGGCATTACTGGGAGAAATACCCAGGTCTCCAGTAATGGTGGTCGCGCCGGTGTTGGTAATCGCTGACCCGGCAAGCACGCCAAAATCTCCAGCCGTTGCCAACGGTACGGTCTGCCCCCAGGCCGAAGAAGCCATTACCAGCGCTGCGGCGGCGATGCTGGCAGAAAGCCGGCGATGGCTTCGGCCGAAGCCAACTACACAGTTGTGTATTGCGGGCAGCAGCGAATGTGACGATTGCTTCTTCTGGCTCACTGTGACATTCATGTGTTGTCTCCGGGCTGAATGATCGTGGATGCTCCAAGCGGCGTCAGCTAAGTTTGATACTTCGCTGATAATACCCAAAAATGTGTTCTGCGGGTGAATTTGTCCCAGTGCGCCGAGGCACATAGTGTCCTGGTGCTCTCTTATGGCGGGATACGGTAGTTCCTCAACCGAACTGCTGCGCATAGTCCTTGGTCACCGCGGCGTAGCATTCGCAGGACGCCGCCTCCAACCCTGATCGCGAAAGAATGCTGATCTCTCCACGTGTATATTGGATGAGCTTGCGACGCTGCAAGGTACCTGCTGCGATGGTGATAGCGCTGCGTTGTACGCCCAGCATATCGGCCAAATACTGGTGGGTAAGATGAAAATGATCGGCGTGGGCACGGTCATGCGTCATCAACAGCCAACGCGCCAATCGCTCCTCTACCTCGTGAAACCGTGTGCAGGCTGCAGTTTGCGACAACTGTGCCTGCAATACATAGAGGTAATGATTCAGGGTGCGCGCCAGCTTTGGGCTTTCGGCAAATTGATCGCAAAGATCAGCGGCGGGCATACGCAATACGCCACCGTGTCCCTGCACCACGGCGCGCAGCGGCGCACGAGCCACGCCGAGCATGAGCGTCGCACCGAGCATGCCCTCGTTGCCGATCAAACCCATTTCCATCTGCGGATGACCCGACACCTCTGTTACCAGTGAAATGAAGGCATTCAGCGGAAAGTACACGTAAGCATAAGGCTGGTCGGCTTCGCAAAGTATCGTTCCAAACTCCAGTTCCACCGGCTCGCATCGCGCGAGCAGTCGCTTACGTTCTCCGCCCGGAAGGCCCGCGATCAAATCATTGACTATGCGCGCTGGCTGTGCGGCTGGCATTCGATAGTTCCACTGCATCATGAAGCCAAGGTGGCGCGAGACAGGTGCGTTGGCGGTCTCGTCGGACGAGTGTGCGCGCAGCGCCGGCCGGGCTCTGTTCGGCGCAACACAGAGTGTCGCTGTATTCCACGCCTGCCCAGGGCGATGCATCGGCTGCATGCGTTCGCTAACGCACCGACGCTGGGCTGCTGCAAATCTAGTATCGGTTCCGGATCGTCGATGACGATTCCGCGCACGACCCCTGCATTCGGCCGCCGGCCCGCAGATACGAATGCACGAGATTTACGCTTTCAGGAGATCATCATGAATATCAATGTGCCCAAGCTACTCCCCGTGCTGCTGGCCGGCGCATTCGCGCTGAGTCTGAGTGCCTGCAACACGATGAAAGGCCTGGGCGAAGACACCGAAGTCGCTGGCGAAAAACTCCAGAAGGAAGCCGACAGCCATATCGACGACAAAGACAAGACCGACGACAAACGCAACCGTCCGTAACCCGAGGGGCGCGCAGCAATGACCGCTTCGTTCGCATTGGGCCCGTCGACGTCCGACGCCGATCGTGACGCGCAACTGGCGACGATCGCGCTGTTCTTGCCGCAGCCGGATAGTTCGGCCTGGGCAGAGTTTGCCAAGCCCACCTCCATTCACGCCGCACCACGCAGTCCTTCGCGCACTGCGACACCGCCAACTACCCAGGAGTACATCCCATGAAAAAATTAATGATACCTGTTGCAATCGTTGCTGCCTTGATGCTTGCTGGCTGCAAGGAAACACCCTCGGAAACCGCCGAGGATGTTGCCGAAGCCCGGAAGGACGCAGCTGAAGACGTCAAGGAAGCACGCGTCGATGCCAACGAAACGGCTAACCAGGCTGGCGCCGATGTCGCAGATGCCCAGCGGGATTATGCCAACGCCGACCAGAACGCTCTGACGAAGCTGACCAAGGCCGAATCCGACGCCATGATCGCCACTGCCAAGGCCGACTATGATGTCGCCATCGCCGAAACTGAAGGCCGCTACGGTATTGCCGAAGAGAAATGCGATGCCTTGAACGGCGCCGACAAGGATGCCTGCATCAGCACCGCAGAAGCTGCGCTCGCAGTCGACAAGGCCGCAGCCGTTGCCAAGCGCGACCAGAAATTGGCCGACGCCGAGCATTACGAGTAAGCCGCAATGCGGGACGGATGGCACTGCGATGCAGGTCATCCATCCCGCATCAGGTCGCATCGCAACAATGCCGCCCACCGCCACCCGGTTTCGTGTAGTTGACAGCTGTGCACCGGCCGGTTTGCTCAACGCCTCTGTGCGGTGACCGCCGGCTGCAGTCCATGGCGGGGATGCGCATACACGTCTTCGACTCCGTCATAGACACGCTGTGTAGCGGGCCGCTCGGCGATCGTATGGAACCAGCGCGCCAGGTTCGGGAACCCGCTCAGGTTCTGCCCATGACCTGCATGCGGAACGATCCACGGATAGCAGGCGATATCGGCAATCGAATACCCATCACCAGCAATCCAGTCGCGCCCGTCAAGGCGTCGATCCAGCACGCCGTACAGCCGCAGCAATTCGCGGGTATAGCGCTCAAGGGCATAGGCCACGGACTCCGGCGCGTAAACCCGGAAGTGCCCAGCCTGCCCGGCCATGGGTCCCAGCCCCGCCACTTGCCAGAACAGCCATTGCAGCATGTCCAAGCGCGCGCGTGCGCCGGCCGGCATCAACGCGCCGGTCTTCTCGCCAAGGTAATGCAGGATCGCACCCGATTCGAACACCGATAGCGCTGCGCCTCCGTCCGCTGGTGCGTGATCGATAATCGCAGGAATCTTGTTGTTGGGTGAAATGGCCAGAAAATCCGGCGCAAACTGTTCGCCCGCCGACAATCGCACCGGCAAGATGCGGTGCACCAAGCCAGCCTCTTCAAGAAACAGACGGATCTTCAATCCGTTCGGTGTTGCGCTGTAGTACAAATCGATCATTGAAGTCTCCAGAGCATCGGTATCGTCATCAAAAATACTTACTGATTAGCGCTGATCTCAGCTAAGCCACTGACTAAACGTGGCGTTTTTCAGGGCACGCGTGTCGCGTGCCGTCTCAACGTTTACGCATCGTCCAGATGGCACGCGACAAACGTGCCCTACAAATTTCTGCCGCGCAAACGGCCTGGCTGAGGAGCGGCGCCAATCGGGAAATACTTCATGCACATTCTGGATCGTCTCGGACCCTCGAACCCAGAGGCTAGATCTATCGCTGTACTCGGCAGGTGCCATCAACGCAATGTGCAACCTAGCGCCATCGACAGCCTCAATACAAGGGATCCTCTGAATACGTCCTTAGCTGCAAGCCCATCAAGTGACAGGTGTATCGGCCGCAGCTTCGCTTGCGGCATGGCTATTAATACGCTGAGCAGTCAAGACCGCGCGGTGGCATATGCAGACGTTCCATAAGTACGCTGGCGAACAGACGCTCGTTGGATATGCGCGCACAGTTGACGCATGAGAATCGTCGAGACCAGTCTGTGGTTGTTTGGTTCGTTGCTGATCGGGCTGTATTGCTTCAGCCAAGTTCGCGGTGAATCTGCACGACAGCATGGCGTCGCCGAATTCGTCGAACACAAGCAGCGGTCGGCTCAGATTTCACGCCCTCAATCGCCGACGGTTGTTGCTGCACCGCCAACGGTCGCGACTTTACCGCCTGATGTCTCATCAACGCCCGTAGTGGAAGCCATCACCAACGTGATTGCACCCCTGCCGCTGGGCGCGACGATCGCGGTACTGCGAATTCCGCGTATCAAGCTCGAAGTCCCGGTGGCGGACGGCACCACCAAACGCGTCTTGCTGGGTGGTGCCGGTCTGGTCGAAGGCACGGCAACACCGGGTACGACGGGCAATATCGCGATTGCCGCACATCGCGACACCTTCTTCCGCGGCCTCAAGGACGTCGTGGTCGGCGACCTGATCGAGTTGGAGACTTTGGAAGGCATCGACATCTACCGAATTTCCACGTTGTCGATCGTCGAACCCAGTGACATCCATGTGCTCGCCGACACCGGCGAGTCCGTGCTCACACTGGTGACCTGTTACCCGTTCTATTTCGTCGGCAACGCGCCGCAGCGCTTCATCGTGCGTGCGGTCACGGCCGAGCTTCACTCGCAACCCCCAAGGAGAAAGACATGAAGATTTTGAATACCACACGCTTCACGCTATGCCTGCTCGGACTCGCCATCGCTGGCTCCCTGTCAGCACAAGAACCGCCCACCGATTTCCCTGCTGAAAGCACCGAGCCTTCCACCTGCGAAAACTTCGACTGGAACGTCGATATGACCAGAGAGCACCCGCGCGTTGTCGACGCCTGTCAGGAAACGGTCCAAGCCGAAGGCGAACTGTGGGCACGTCTTGACGCACGCTTCGTCATGGTCAAGGACGACGGCACGGTCAAGTTCAACGTTCTGGACGAGCATGCCCGTGTCATCGACGAAGTGACCATCGAACCCGCGCCGGACCAGGTCGCGTATATCAATGGGCGCGCCACTGAGTTCGAAAAACTGAAATCCACCGATGCGCTCAATCTCTATGTGCCGGAAGGCGAGTATGGGTATGCGACTCAGCCTGCTCCGAAACAGCGCTTCGTTCGCGTGGTGCCAGCGGTTGCCGTGGCTCCGTCAGCGCCACCGGTCATCCAAGAAGTCGACGAGCCGCCACAGGAAGTGCTGGTTGCCGACAACGAGCGGGTACCCGCCATGCTTCCGGCCACTGCGAGCCTGATGCCGTGGGCGGCATTCGCCGGTGCGCTGATGCTGTTTGTCGCATTCTCGATGCGTCTCGGCCGCAAGCGCTAATCGTATAGGTCCAAAAACCCAGTGGGCCGGAACGAATCTCAAGCCATCGAGACTTCGTTTCGGCCCTTGGCGTTTCTGAATCGTCAACGTCATCGTTCACGGCGACGAGACAGCTGAACTGGACTGTGCAGCAGTCGCGGGCGTTGATCAAAGCGCGGCGCGGCGAAATTTCTTGTTAACGCACCCTAAGGGTCCGCACCGAATGGCGCTTACTTACGGTGCAATGCCGGCGCCGAAGCGGATGCAGGCTGGTGGGTGAGGCGCGTCGCTTTGACGATGCCGTCGGGCATCGTCAGACGAGCCGAACGCCCGGCGGTGACGCCGGGCCGGAGAGCGCAGCGAACCCCAGCAGGTGCGCAGTTCTGCTGGGGTTCGCTGCGCTCACCGCCAGCCTACAACAGCAGGTTTGCGCTTAAGTCAGTACCTTTCGGGTCAGCCCCCCATCTCCAGTTGAGAATCTCTGGCATGTCCTCGCCATGCTCAGCGATGTAGCGCTTGTGTTCGCTGCGTTTGTCACGCATCCGTTGGGCGACCTTGCCACCTTCGGGTCCGAGGTTTGGCAGTCGCGCGATGACATCGATGACCAGATGAAAACGGTCCATGTCGTTCATCACCACCATGTCGAACGGGGTCGAGGTAGTGCCCTCCTCCTTGTAGCCGCGCACATGCAGGTTCTTGTGGTTGCTGCGCCGATAGGTGAGCCTGTGGATCAGCCAGGGATAGCCGTGATACGCGAAGATGATCGGCTTGTTGCTGGTGAACAGCGCATCAAATTGCTTGTCGCTGAGTCCGTGCGGATGCTCGATCTGCGGCTGCAGCTTCATCAGATTGACGACATTGACCACGCGCACTTTCAGCCCAGTGAAATGCTCACGCAGCAGCTCGACCGCGGCCAGCACTTCCAGCGTCGGTACGTCTCCGGCACAGGCCATCACCACATCGGGTGTACCGCCATCGTTACTGGCCCAATCCCAGATGCCAATCCCGGCAGCACAATGCAGGATAGCCGCATCCATATCCAACCACTGCGGCGCAGGCTGTTTGCCGGCGACAATGACGTTGACGTAGTTACGGCTGCGCAAACAGTGATCGGTTACCGAAAGCAGGGTATTGGCATCGGGCGGAAGATAAACGCGAATGACCTCCGCTTTCTTGTTGACCACATGATCGATAAAACCAGGATCCTGATGACTGAACCCATTATGGTCCTGGCGCCATACATGCGATGACAGCAGATAGTTCAATGAGGCAATCGGACTACGCCAGGCAATCTGGTTGGCCACTTTCAGCCACTTGGCATGCTGATTGAACATCGAGTCGACGATGTGGATGAAGCCTTCATAGCAGGAAAAGAACCCATGCCTGCCGGTCAGCAGATAACCTTCCAGCCAACCCTCGCACTGATGCTCGCTGAGCATCTCCATCACCCGGCCATCGGCCGCAACGTGATCGTCGCCGGGGAAGATATCGGCAGTCGAACAGCGATCCGTCACCTCGAACACCGCGCCCCAGCGGTTCGACGCTGTCTCGTCCGGACTGAAGATGCGAAAGTTGTCCGGATTCAGCTTGATCACGTCACGCATCATCTTCCCCTGGATGCGTGTGGCCTCATCGACCACGCCTCCAGGTATCGGCACCGCCACCGCGTAGTCGCGAAAATCCGGCAGACGCAGCTCGCGCAATAGTTGCCCGCCATTGGCATGCGGGTTGGCACTCATGCGGCGCCTGCCCCTGGGCGCGAGTTCGGCCAGCTCGGCGATCAGGCGACCACGATCGTCGAACAACTCCTGCGGCCGATAGCTCTGCATCCAGTCTTCCAGAATCTGCACGTGTCCCGGCTGGCTCATGTCGCCCATCGGCACCTGGTGCGAACGAAATGTGCCCACACTGGGTTTGCCATCCACTTCCTTCGGACCGGTCCAGCCCTTGGGCGAACGCAGTATGATCATTGGCCAGCGCGGTCGCATCTTGAAGCCCTGGGTGCGCGCCTCGGACTGGATACGCCTGATCTCGGCGACGACAGTATCCAGCGCATTCACCATCAGCCGATGCATTTCTATCGGATCGTCACCTTCTACGAAGTAGGGTGAGTATCCGTAACCGAGAAACAACGATTCCAGTTCGTGCCGCGGAATGCGTGCCAGCACCGTTGGGCCTGCAATCTTGAAACCGTTCAGATGCAGAATGGGCAGCACCGCACCATCGCAGACTGGATTAAGGAACTTGTTGGAGTGCCAGCTGGTTGCGAGCGGCCCTGTTTCGGCCTCACCATCGCCAACGACACAGGCAACAATCAGGTCGGGATTGTCGAAAGCGGCGCCAAAGGCGTGCGAAAGCGAATACCCCAGTTCGCCGCCCTCGTGAATCGAACCGGGTGTCTCCGGCGCGACATGACTGGGGATGCCACCGGGAAATGAGAACTGCTTGAACAGTCGCTGCATGCCATCGGCATCCTGCGAAATATGTGGGTATACCTCGCTGTAGGTGCCTTCAAGATAGGCATTGGCCACCAGGCCAGGGCCACCATGCCCTGGCCCGGTGATGTAGATCACGTTGAGATCGTGTTGCTTGATGACGCGATTGAGGTGAACGTAGACGAAATTCAGTCCGGGCGTTGTTCCCCAATGTCCCAGCAGTCGCGGCTTGATATGCGCGCGCTCCAACGGCCTGGTCAGCAGCGGGTTGTCGTAGAGGTAGATCTGCCCTACTGACAGGTAATTCGCTGCGCGCCAGTACGCGTCCATTTGCTGCAGCAGCTGCGTATTCGGCGCCGAGAAGTTCATGATCTATTCTTCTTTTGTCAAAGTATGCAGCAGGGGATCGCGCGCCACGCGTGTCTCCGCCTGGGCGGCGCACAGACATGCGCCGAAAATAAAGATGCATCCCGCCACGTACACCCATAACAGCAGCGCAATGATTCCACCGAATGCGCCGTAGATGGCGTTCAAGGACACGAAGTACTTGAGATAAATCACGAACAGGCTTTCCGAAGCCTTGAGCAACGCCGTAGCACAGAGCGCTGCGACCCAGACTTCGGAAAAATGCGTGCGCCGCCGCGGTGCCATGCGATAGAACAGGCTCAGCCCAATGAACACCACCAGCATCGGTACGAAGAATCCCCAAAGCGAATACACCCATGAGCGAAAATCGCTGGTGGGGAAAAGTGATTCCTTGACCATCTTCGTCAAGATCGGCGCGGCGATGCTGACCAATACCGCCGCTGCCATGATGGCGAGGAATATCAGACTGGTCATCGGCAGTCGCCACCAGCTATGTGCATCCACGTCCCAGGCGCGATTGGTGGCGCGGATCAGCGTCGAGAAGAATCGCATCGCCGACCAGCCCAGTATCAGCATGGCGATCAGCCCCGCCTGACTGCGCGCGGAGATGACCCCGGTGACGGTGCCGAAGATGAAGCTTCGCTCCTCACCTTCGATCGGAAGATAGCTGGCGACAAACGCGATGATATCCGTCACCGCACGATCACGTTCGATGAACAGTGACGCGATGGAAACAAGCAGAACGATCAATGGAAACAAGGAAAGGAAAGCGTAGTGCGCAAATGCGCCGGCCCATTCGGCGCCATCAATGCGCATGAAGCGATTGGCGGCATCGCTGAGAATCACCCAGATGCGCCGTGAGGCTTGGTCAATCTGGCCTGCAAAGTTCATTTGCCCTCCTATGCCTGGCACGTCGCGCATTGCGGATCACCTTCACCAGTTCCAGCACCAACAGCGGAATTGTACCCAGGGCCAGCAGAAACAGGCAGTCCACCAACGGCAGCAATGCAGTCTTCAGAAAACCACTCAGCATCGGACTCTGCTGGCTCCATACCTGCAGCACAAACGAAACGACCACGACCAGCAGCAGATTGATATTGGTCAGCAGCGGGATGCGCCAGACGGGCTTTGTCTCGCTGCGCGCGCCAAACGAACGCAGCAGTTCGGCGAACACCAGCACTGCAAACGCCTGAGTCCGGGCCATCTCGACCGAGTCGGTCTTCAATGCCTGCAGATAGACCGCCAAGGCGACGCCGGCGGTCAACAGGCCGGTGAACAACATGCTGCGCAGAAAGCCGCTGTCGGCGATGCGCTCGTTGCGATGGCGTGGCCCGCGCTTCATCACCTCTGAATCGATCGGATCAGTGGCCAGGCACAGCGCCGGCAACCCATCGGTCACCAGATTGATCCACAGCAGGTGAATCGGCAGCAGTGGCATGGGCAGGCCCATCAATACACAGGCCATCATCAACAGCAATTCACCGGTATTTCCTGCCAGCAGGTATTGCAAGGTCTTGCGAATATTGTCGTAGATGCCGCGTCCCTGCTCGACGGCAACGACGATGGTGGCGAAGTTGTCATCGGTGATGATCATCTTCGCGGCCTGCTTGGTGACCTCGGTACCGGCCTGCCCCATGGCAATACCAATATCGGCACCTTTGATTGCCGGCGCATCGTTGACGCCGTCACCGGTCATCGCGACTAGTGCATCGTTGGCCTTCCATGCGCGAATGATGCGCAGTTTATGCGCTGCAGAAACACGGGCATAAACCGCGATGCTGGCGACCCTGCTTTGCAGGTCGGGATCCGTCATGCCATCCAGCTCGACGCCGGAAATCGCGCTATCTCTTTCCGAGGCGATGCCCAGTTCGCGCGCGATGGCGATCGCGGTTTCGGCGTGATCGCCAGTGATCATCACCACCTGGATTCCCGCCTCGCGGCACCTGGCCAGCGCCGCCTTGGCCTCGGCACGCGGCGGGTCGTGCATGCCGCTCAACCCAACGAATACCAGGTCGTGCTCGACCGCCGCCATGCCCAGATCCTGGCTCACGTCCGCATCCAGATCGCGGCTCGCCGATGCCAGCACGCGCAACGCCTGCTTCGCCATCAGCGATGTCTGTTTCAGAATTTCGCTGCGGTCCGCTTCGGTCAGCGGGCGCACGCTGTCAGTTCTGTAAATGTGTGTGCACCGCTTCAACAACTCAGCGGGTGCGCCATTGGCGAATACCCGCAGGCCGCCAGCGGGCGTTTGGCGCACCACCGAGCTGAGCTTGCGATCGGAGTCGAACGGATTCTCGTGCTTCTTTGGCAGTTCCAGATCGACACGTGCATGATCTGCACCGGCCTTGGCAGCCGCGACCAGGAAGGCACCTTCAGTAGGATCGCCCACCGTCTTCCAGACGCCGTCTTCTTCCAGCAGATGCGCGTTGTTGCAGGCGGTCTGTATCGTCGCCAGCGCCAGCAACGATGCCCTGTGCACCTCAGCCACAGGCCCGCCTTCGAACTGCACCTCGCCAACGGGTGCGTAGCCCTCACCGGTCAGCGTGTAGCTGCGCGTGTCAACGTACAACGCGCGCACGGTCATTTCGCCGACGGTGAGGGTACCGGTCTTGTCGGTGCAGATCACCGTGGTCGATCCCAGCGTTTCGACTGCGGCCAGCTTGCGCACCAAGGCACCGCGGCGCGCCATGCGCAATACGCCTACCGAAAGCGCAACTGTCACCACCGCCGGCAATCCTTCCGGCACCGCGGCAACGGCCAGACTTACCGACGTCATCAACAACTCGTACCATGCGGTGCCGCGCAGCAGGCCGAGTGCAAACAGCATCGCGACGATACTCAGGGCTGCCCAGACGAGAACGCGGCCGAACGATTCCAGTCGCTTTTCCAGCGGCGTTGCCGCATCGCTCGCAGCATCCTCGATCAGCCCGGCGATGCGCCCCAGTTCAGTATTCATTGCCGTCGCCACAACCACGGCGGCAGCGGTGCCGGCGGCAACCGTGGTACCCATGAACACCATGTTGTCGCGATTGCCGATCGGCACGTTCGCCGCCGACAGGGTCTGGTCCTGCTTGCTGACGGCCTCGGATTCTCCGGTGAGCGCGGACTCGACGCACTTCAGCGCTGCCACCTTGAGCAGGCGCGCATCAGCGGCAACCAGATCGCCGGCCTCAAGCGCCAGAATATCCCCAGGCACGATAGCGGCTGCGGGAATCACGATGATCTTGTCATCACGCCGCACCTTGGCCTGCGGCGCGGTCATTTTCTTCAGCGCAGCGATGGATTGCTCGGCGCTGTATTCCTGATAGAAGCCGATCACGGCGTTGAGCAGGACGATCGCGAGAATCGCTATGGCGTCGATGGCATCACCCAGGACTGCAGAGAGCAGTCCTGCGACAATCAAGATCCAGATGATCAGGCTGTTGAACTGTGCAAAGAAAATGCGCCAGCCACTGCTACGCCTGACTTCATGCAGACGATTTTCGCCGTGAACATGCTGGCGTCGCCGGACTTCGTCGCTGCCCAGGCCGCTTGCCGATGCGCCCTGTGCCTTCAGCACCTCCTCGGCCGAACGGCTATGCCAGGGTTCGACGCCGGCCGGCACTGCACTGGCGGACGGCTCGCTCATGCGGCGTGCCCACCCTGCGACGACAATGCAGCCATCGCCATGCCCTCAGCGGGCATATCGATGGCAAGGTTCATGACGCATCCGGCGGCGAGTTTGGCTCGACTTCTACAGCATTTCGATTCGACCAGGTCTCCAGCAGCACCATGGTCGCGGTCAGCGTCACCGGACCCAGTATCAGCCCGGCCGACCCGAACAGCAGCAGCCCGCCGACTACGGACATGAACGCCAGAACGGTGTGCAACTTGAGTCGATTGCCGACCAGGATCGGACGCAGCAGATTATCCACTGTGCCAACAACCAGCATGCCCCAGAGCGCAAGAATCAACGCCTTGCCCCAGCTGCCTTCAATGCCGAGAAACAGCGCGGCTGGAATCCACACCACGAAGGCACCGATCACCGGCACGACCGCGAGCAGGGCCATCACCACACCCCAGAGCAAAGGCGCTGGCAGGCCCAGCCACCAGAACATCAACCCACCCAACAGACCTTGCACCGACGACACCGCCAGGGTGCCATAGACAGTGGCATGTATGGTGTCGCTGATACGGGAATACAGGCGTTGCATCTCCGTGGCGGTTAGAGGCGATAAGGCATTCATCGAAAGCAGCGCCTCATTGCGGTCGCGCAGAAAGAAAAACAGCAGGTAAAACGTGATGAAGAATCCGATCACCTGGTAAACCGATCCTTTGACGATCGAGCCCGCGGCCGCGCTGATCCAGGCCGCGAGCTCTTTTGCGGTCCCGGGCAGATCGAATTGCCGCTCGATCTGATCGGCAATCGGCGCCAGCCGTGGCTGCGCCTCGAGTGCACGTCGCCACTCGCCGGAATCCACCTTGGCCTGGATCAGCTCGGCCCCCTGAGCCGCCTGCGCCACCAACTGCTGCCCTACGAAAATAAGCGGCACCACGACGATCAGGCCGATGACGAAGACCGCAATCATCGCCGCCACACTGGGACGTTTCAGCCTGACTTCCAACCAGCTCTGCAATGGCGCAAACAACACCGCCAAAGCCAGCGCCCAGGCCAACGCCGACAGGAATGGAACCGAAATCCGGTAGCAAAGCACAACACCCAGCGCCGTCATCAGCAGCAGCACCATGGTCTGCACATGCCGCCTGGAGCCCCCGTCGTTCGCGATCAATGTCGCGACCGCGCGATTCTTCTGAGTGTTCATGACTTAGGCACCGGCCTCCTGCATGATCCTGATCAGCGCGACCTCGACTTCATGCGCCACCGCGGCTTGCAGATCGGCCGAGGTCCGGGTCAGGGATTTATCGATAGTCACTTTGATCAGCATCGCGTGCTCCCATTGAGTTGCATTCAGTTCGGGTCCAAGGCGCGCCGCAGCGAGCGCGCAATCATCACTTCTTCATCGGTACGTATGATGCGCACGCAGACACGACTGGCGTCGCTGGAGATGATGCCCGCTGCCGTTTGATTGCGTGACTCATCGATCTCGATGCCGAGGAAACCCAGTCCTTCGCAGATGCGCCAGCGTATCGGCGCCGCGTTTTCACCGATGCCGCCGGAGAACACCAGCACATCCAGGCCGCCCAGTGCCGCTGCATAGGCGCCGATCCATTTGCGCGCCTGATAGCAGAACAACGCCACCGCCTCGGCAGCACCCGAATGCTGGGCCTCTGCGGCGAGCAGGTCGCGCATATCCGAGCTCAGTCCGGACACGCCCAGCAATCCCGACTGGTGATTGACCATATGCTGAAACTGCGCTGGCGACATCGCCTCGCTGCCCGAGAGATAAAACGCCAACGCTGGATCGAGATCGCCGCTGCGTGTGCTCATCATCATTCCCGATGCGGGCGTAAACCCCATACTGGTATCGATGCACTGACCCTGCCGCAGCGCGGCCAGGCTGGCACCATTGCCCAGATGGGCCATGATCACCCTGCCCTTGGCCGCAGCGGGTGCGCCCATGCGCGACAGTGCCTCCATCAGATAGGCATAGGACAGCCCATGAAAGCCGTAGCGTTGCACACCCCCGGCTTCAAGACGACGCGGTATCGGCAATAGCTTGGCGATACGTGGCATACCCTGGTGAAAGGCCGTATCGAAACACGCGAGCTGGGGCAGCTTGGGATAGCGCCTGGCGAAAGCCTCGATCAGGGCGATCTCGGCCGGCAGGTGCTCGGGATCGTAGGGGCTGATGCGATGCAGATCTTCAAGCAACGCCGGCGTTACCCATTCGGGCGCGCTGCGCTGCATACCATGCACGACACGATGCCCGATGGCGGTGACAGCGTCGAACCCCTCCTGCCCGGCCAACCAATCGATCAGGTACTCGGTCGCTGCCGGATGATTCGCCGCGGTCATGCGACGGCTGCACTGCTGGTTCTTGGCCGGATCATTGAACGACAGGCAGGTGCCGCTCAGGCCGATGCGATCGACCTTGCCATGCAGTCTGCGTTCAAGCCGATCATCGCCTCGATATAGCGCGAAGCGAATACTCGACGATCCCGCATTGAGGATCAGAAATGAGGACATGGCGTCCGGCCTCGGCAACGCACCCACGACGACGGAAGTCCACGCTCAGCCCAAGTCAAATCGAGAGAGCGCAATGGATCGAGATCACGACCCGCGACGATCGTTGCCAATGTGACTGCACTGCAGAACACCATCAGCCCTCCTCCGTTGCGACAAGTGCGGCATCCACCATGGCCTGAGCCTCGCGCAGAATGAGTTGAAGATGCGCTTCGCCATGAAAGCTCTCGGCATATATCTTGTAGATATCTTCAGTACCGGAAGGGCGCGCAGCAAACCATCCTGAGGCGGCGATCACCTTGATGCCGCCGATCGCAGCGCCATTGCCGGGCGCATTGTTGAGCACGCCGTCGATCTTTTCACCCGCCAATTCGCTACTCAGCAGCTGCGGCGGCGAGAGTCTGGCCAACGCCGCCTTCTGCGCCGGTGTGGCCGGCGCCTCGACACGATCGTCGACCGGGTCGCCGAGATCACGCGCCAGATCGCGATACAGTTCGTCGAGCTGGCGGCCGCTGCGCGCGGTAATTTCGGCAGCCAGCAGGGACAGCACGATGCCGTCCTTGTCCGTGGTCCAGACACTGCCATCGAAACGACTGCAGGACGCCCCGGCACTCTCTTCACCAGCGAATGCCAGTGCGCCGTCGCGCAATCCGTCTACGAACCATTTGAAGCCAACCGGTGCATCAAACAGCTCCCGGCCCAGCCTGGCGACGACGCGATCGATCAGGGCGCTGCTGACCACAGTCTTGCCCACTGCTGCTTGTGCAGACCAGAGTGGACGATGGCGAAACAGATAGTCGATAGCGACACTGAGGTAGTGATTAGGCGCCATGATGCCAGCGGCGCGCGTGACAATACCGTGGCGGTCGTGGTCGGGATCGCAGGCAAAAGCGATGTCGTATCGTCCCTTGACTGCGAGCAGGCGTTGCATCGTCCATGGCGACGACGGGTCCATGCGAATGCGGCCATCCCAGTCCAGACTCATGAATCCAAACGCCGGATCGATCTGGTCACTCACTACCGTCAGGTCGAGCCGATAGTGCTCTGCAATCCGGCTCCAGTAATGAACTCCGGCTCCGCCGAGCGGATCGACACCCATGCGCAAGCCAGCGCCGCGGATCGCGTCCAGATCAAGCACCTGATCAAGGTCAGCAACGTATGCGCTGATGAAATCATGTTCGCGCGTCGTCTCGGCGCGGCGTGCCTGCGCAAACGGAACGCGGCGCACCCCCTTCAGATCAGCCTCGAGCAACGCATTCGCCCTGGTCTCGATCCACGTGGTCGCATCGGTATGTGCGGGGCCACCATGGGCCAGGTTGTATTTCACACCGCCATGCTCGGGTGGATTGTGTGAAGGTGTCATCACGATGCCATCGGCAAGCGCATCGCTGCGCCCACGGTTGTACGTAATGATGGCGTGCGACAGCGCCGGTGTTGGCGTGTATTCGCCACCGCGCGCGATCAGCGTGATCACACCGTTGCCGGCCAGCACTTCCAATGCGGTCTCCATCGCCGGCAACGACAGCGCATGCGTATCGATGCCTAGAAACAGCGGCCCGGCGACCCCATCGTGCCCGCGAAAATCACAAATCGCCTGGGTGATAGCCAGCACATGCGCTTCATTGAAGCCGCGCTCGAACGCAATGCCGCGATGCCCAGACGTGCCGAAGGCCACGCGCTGCGACGGCACAGCAGTATCCGGGCGCAGGTCATGATAGGCGCCAAGCAGACGCGGCACGTCGACCAGAACTGACTCTGGCGCCAGCAGACCAGCGAACGGGCTGATTCCTGTCCTCATATCGGCATATCGCGCAATCGTCGATAGCGCCGGATCAGCGTGTTGGTCGAGCTGTCATGAGCCAGCTGCGGTTCGCTCTGATTGGCGAGCTTGAGCAAGACGTTCATATCGTCGCGGGTATCGGCGCATTTGCCACCGCGCTCTTGTCGGCGATGCGTTGCATGAGCTGAGCCCAGGATTGGATGAACAATTGCACACCCTCCTCCTGCAAGCGCGCCGCAAGCCTGTCGAAATCTATACCCATTTCTGCAAACCGCCTGAGCGCATGCACTGCGTCAACGCTATCCGCTGTCGTAATCGACCGCATTGGACCGTCGGCTGCCAGGGCGAGCAGAGTGCGCTCGGGCACCGTATCGATCGTGTTCGGCGCCACCAGCGACTCGACATACAACGTTTGGGAAGTATCTGGATCTTTGCTACCGGTGCTCGCCCACAGCAGTCGCTGCGGACGGGCACCGGCAGCGGCCAGCTGCAGCCAGCGCGGCGAGATCAGCTGCGCGCGATAGGCCTCATAGGTTTCGCGACCAATGGCGATACCGAGTCGGTTGCGCAGATCGATGGACATGAAAGCATTAACCGCTCTATCCCAGCGACTGATGAACAGCGACGCAACCGAATCAACGCATGCATCAAGCCCGTGATCAATACGCCGCTCGATACCGCGCATAAAAGCATCTGCTGCCGCCAGGTACTGACCCTTGGAAAAAAGCAAGGTGACGTTGATCGGCACTCCGCAGAAAATCAATTCCTCTACCGCGTGCAATCCGGCCCGGGTGCCGGGGATTTTCACGAACAGGTTGGGACGGGCCGCCTGTTGATGGATGCGCTGCGCCGCTGCGATGCTGCCGGGGGCATCGTTGGCAAGCAGCGGCGAAACCTCCATCGAGACCCAACCATCGACATGACCACTGAGCTCGAAAAGTGGAAGAAACAGATCCGCCGCCCGACATAGATCCTCCAACGCCAATTCGGTGAACAAGGCTTCTCCACTCTTTCCGACCTGCGCCTTGGCGCGAATCGATTCATCGTAGGCATGACCCCTGGCAATGGCATCCTCAAAAATGCTGGGGTTGGAAGTCAACCCGGTAATCGAGAACGCTTCGATGTAATGGCGCAGTGTGCCATCGTCGAGCAGCTCGCGGCTGATGTTGTCGAGCCAGAGACTCTGTCCGAGCTTATGCAATTGGCGGGTAGGATTCATCCTGCTGGCTCGCTGATCGTGTTTGATGGGGTGGCACGATCCGACCCGGCGTCGGTCGAGAGAAGCGCACCGGCATTTGCCGATTTTTCGCTACCGCGCCGGATGCGCACGACAATGTGATGCGTTGTGCCGTCGTCGATCAATTCGACTCCGGCATCACCTTGATCAACACCATCCAACGTCGTTGTAGTAACGGTATTGGCGTCGATATTCCTGCTCTGCACGACTTCGATGCGATAATCGCTGCTGCCGAACCGGTAGCTCATCGAATAGGTTTCCCATTCCTCGGGCATGCACGAGTCGATATGCAATCGATTGCCCTCGCGGCGTATGCCCAGCAGCGACTCAACGATCAATCGATACAACCATCCGGCGGATCCGGTGTACCAGGTCCAGCCAGCGCGCCCGATATGCGGGGCGACGCCATAGACGTCTGCAGCGACGACGTAGGGTTCGGCCTTGTACACAGCCACCGCTTCGGGCGTCAGCGCGTGATTGAGCGGATTGATCATGTTCAGCAATTCCCAGGCGCGCCGGCTGTCGCCCTGGCGCGCAAACGCCATCGCCGCCCAGATCGCTGCATGCGTGTACTGACCGCCGTTTTCGCGAACGCCCGGGACATAGCCCTTGATGTAGCCCGGGTCCAGCGCGGATTTATCGAAGGGAGGATCCAGCAGTTGCACCAGGCCATGCTCGCGCCGCACCAGACGGCGATCCAGCGAATTCATCGCAGTCCGTGTCCGCTCGGGATCACCTGCGGCCGATAGCACCGACCAGCTTTGTGCAATGGAATCGATCGAGCATTCCGTGTTCAACGAAGAACCGAGCGGCGTGCCATCGTCAAACCATGCGCGGCGATACCAGGCGCCATCCCAGGCATGCGCATCGAGGTTGCGCCGCAGTTGCGACGCCTCCTTGTGACAACGCTCCTCGAAATCGAGGTCACCGCGTTGCGCAGCGAGTTTGGCAAACGACAACAGCACCTCGTAGAGAAAGAATCCCAACCAGACGCTTTCGCCCTTGCCATGGATGCCGACCAGGTTCATGCCGTCGTTCCAGTCGCCCGATCCGATCAAGGGCAGGCCGCGCTCGCCAAAACGCAGCCCGTGCAGGATCGCGCGTACGCAATGCTGATACAGATCAGCGCTCTGAAATGACCGGCTGGGCAGATCGTAGTAGGACTCTTCGTCCGCGCCCAGCGCCCGGCCTTCGATGAAGGGCACGGCTTCGTCGAGCACGCTGTGATCGCCGGTACTCAACACGTAGCGGCAAGTCGCCAGCGGCAACCACAGATAGTCATCGGAACAGCGCGTGCGCACGCCACGGCCGGCCGGTGGGTGCCACCAATGCTGGACATCGCCCTCGGGAAACTGGCGCGCCGCGCTACGCAGCAGATGCGCGCGTGCGAGCGCGGGCTCGGCATGCACCAGGGCCATGGTGTCCTGAAGCTGGTCGCGAAAACCATAGGCCCCGCCGGATTGGTAATAGCCGCTGCGCGCCCATAGCCGACAGGCCAGTGTCTGATAAAGCAGCCAGCCATTGGCCAGCAGATTCACTGTCGGGTCCGGCGTCTGGACCTGCACCGCACCAAGGGTGCGGCGCCAATACTGACGCACTTTCTCCAGCGCGTTGCGCGCCGATCCGGCTTTACGCAATTGTTCGGCGAACTCGCGTGCATGTTTGAGATCGCGTCCGACGCCAAGGCGGAAAATTATTTCGCGCTCCTGGCCATCGGCCAGTTCGAACGGGACCTGGATCGCCGCGCAGGGATCCAGCGCCGCACCCACTCTCCCGGACAGGCGTACACGGCCCATCGCGGCGGGCCTGGCCAGGCTGCCATTGCGACCTAGAAATTCGGCGCGATCGCCGGTCAGGGTGCGCGATGCATCATCGACGTCGAAGAAGGCGACGCGTCCGGAGAATTCCGTGCTGTAGGCGTTACGCGCGAACAAGGCCCCGGTGCCGGCGTCAATACCGGTCACTACGTGCATCGCGGACTTCGCGCGCAGGTCGCCAAGCACCCATTCGACATATCCGGTGGCGGACAGCCGCCGCGTTCGACCGGAGCTGTTGCGCACCTTCAGCACCGAATACTTGACTGAAGCTTCGAGATCGACATAGATCCAGAGTTCGGAGCGTATGCCGCCGGCAGTGTGTTCGAAAACGCTGTAGCCAAACCCATGCCGCGTGACATACGGCATGGCACCACTGCAGGGCAGCGGTGAGGGCGACCAGAAATGCCCGCTCTCGTCGTCCCGGAGATACATCGCTTCGCCGCCCGAGGCGCCCACCGGATCGTCGCTCCATGGCGTCAGTCGGAACTCGTGCGCATTCTCATTCCAGGTATAGGCGAGACCACCCTCGCTGATGACCGTGCCGAAGTTGGCATTGGCGAGAACGTTTACCCAGGGCAGTGGCGTCTTCTGCGATTGCGAAGTAGTGATGACGTACTCGCTTCCATCCGAACTGAATCCGCCCAGGCCATTGCCGAGCAGCAGATCGGAACGCGGCGGGTCGAGCCTGGCGGCCGGTTCCAGACGATGCACGCGGCTTGGCACCAGGCGTGCCATGCGCTTCTCCACCGGTATCTGATAGTCAACCTGTTCGGCCAGCGAGCCGCGGCTGTCGGCAATGATCACGCGTGCCACCGCCTGTAGAAGAATGCGATCCTCCGCCGAAATCTGCTCTGCCGAGCGCACGAAAATGCCACCAGGGCGATCGATGGTATGCCCTTCGATACCGGTCGCAATCAGCCCCATGATCTGGTCCTGCAGGCGCTGACGATAACTGACGTGATCCTCGTTCCAGATCACCAGATCGACGATCAGTCCTTTCCAGCGCCAATAGGTATGGCACTTGATCACTTGGCGCGCCAGATCGATATTGCTGCTGTCCGCGATCTTGAGCAGAACGATGGGCAGGTCTCCGGATATCGCATACCCCCAGAGTCCCGACTGACCGCGACGGTTCTGAATCAGCACGCTCGTCTGGGCGCGCAGCGCAGCGTGCGCGTAGATCACCGGGCCTGCCAGGCGTCGATACAGCTGTGCATCGGCTTCGCTGGCGTTGATCTGCCGCAGGGTTACGCCGCTGTGCGTGCCGGCGAGATCGAAGACGCGATCGGCAAGGTGACGGTCCTGATATTTGCCAATCAGCGACATGCATTGATCACGCGTTTCAGCGGCTCCGGACACCAGATCCAGCGTTGCCGACTGTTCGGTGTCCAAGGTGATCCGGCAGCGAATCGCAACGATCGGATCGAGCACCGACCCGGCGCTTCCAGAAAGCCCGCCTTCGCTGTTCATGGCTTGCGGCGACTCGATCGTGCGGCCACGACCGATGAAACGCAGACGATCCGTTTCGTAGGAAACCTGATGGATATTGCTGCCGCCGGTCGCCAGCAGATGAAACATCCAGGGCGTATGCTCGCCACTGGAGCGCGGACGGCGCGTGCACAGGATGGCGCGCTGATCGGGCAGGATCTCGGACTGCACGAACAGATTGCCAAATGCGGTCTGGGTCGCGTCCGCAGCGGGCGTAGCCAAAACCACTTCGGCATAGCTGGTCAATTCTATGGTGCGGCGCTGGCCCGAACGATTGGTGATGCGGACTCTGCGCAGTTCGATATCGTCCTCGGGCGATACGACAATCTCGCAATAGGTCTCGATGTCCTGATCGCGGCGACGATACTCGGCCCTGCCCTCGGAGAACATCGCCTCATAGCTCTGCGCCCGCTTGAGCGTAGGCTGGTGCGCCGCCGACCAGAATTCGCCGCTGACCGCATCGCGCAGATAGATGAACGTGCCCCAGTTGTCGCGGGTGCTGTCTTCGCGCCAACGCGTTACCGCCAGGTCGCGCCAACGACTGTAGCCGCCGCCGGCATTGCTGATCATCACCTGATAGCGTCCGTTCGACAGCAACTGAACCTGTGGTGTCGGTGTATCGGCACCCATGGGGGCATAGACCGACGCTTCGGTGCTGTCCGCAAAACTGCCCAGTTCGGAGCTATCGGCGGTATGCGGATGCATGACCGAATTTTTTGGAACACGCTCCTGCAACAATAGCAATGTCGCCTGAAACGTCGGGTCCGATTCGAAGCGGCGCTGCATTGGCTGGCGCAGCAGGAGGTGCGCCAGTGACAGCAGTGTCATGCCCTGATGATGCACCATGAACGAGCGCACGATGGCACGGGATTGACCGCGCCCCAGCCGCGACGGCGTGTAGTCGACAGCCTCGTAGAAACCGAACTCGCCCTCCAATCCGATCGACGCCAAACGCTGCAGGTTTGCGCACGCATCCTGTGGCGCCACCATCAACGCCAGCGCCGTTGCATACGGTGCAACTACGGCATCCGCAGCCAGTCCGCGCTTGAGTCCGAGGCCCGGCACGCCGAAGGCGTGATACTGGTAATTCATGCTCGCGTCGGTCATGTAGTAGCCGGACTCGGAAACACCCCACGGCAGGCCCAGCTGATTGCCGTGCGCGATCTGGCGCGCAACTGCGGCACGGCAGGTCTGCTCAAGCAAGGAACCGGTGAACGAAGGCATCACCAGCATCGGCATCAGGTACTCGAACATCGAGCCACTCCAGGACACCAGAATCGGCTCGCCCCCAGAGCTGGTCAGCCGGCGACCGAGCGCAAACCAGCTTTCCTGCGGAAGCTGTCCCTGTGCAATGGCAACGAAGGTGCACAGCCGCGCCTCTGAAGCCAGCAGGTCGTAGTAGCTGGTATCCCGGCGCAGGTTGTCGACGTTGTAGCCAATGGCCAGTAGGTGGCTGCCGCGATGGTAGAGAAATTCAAACTGCATGTCGGCCAGATCATCAATCCGCACTGCCAACTGCTCGCATTCACCGATGCGGGCCAGCGTACGCGCGTTCGACAGAACAATCAGATTGCGCAGCTCCACTAGCCCCGACTGCTGCGCCGAAGCACTCGCCTCGAGCCGGCGTGTGTCGATGGCCTGCAATGCTTTCGCCGTGTGCTGGCAAAGTTCGCGCAAACTTTGAACTCTGCCGAAACCCGCCGGCAGCACGAAGTGCGATATTGCCGATAACGATTCGGCAACGCGATCCGAGCCATCGGCGTCGGCGATCACCATCCAGGGCGCGAAAAACCTGAGCTCATCGATGGCTTCCTGGCATTGCTGCCGGATTGCCTGAATCCATCGTGCTGCCGCACTTTCGGGCATCAACGCGACACCGGCCTGTGGACTGTTGGCAACATCGAGCGTGGCGGCCAGCCTGTGCATGACCTCGCGCAGCGAATCGTCCGGCCTCATCACGCCCGCGACGAGCAAGGCGCGCAATCGCGCCACCCATTGCGCACTGATATCCGGCGCTGCGTCACAGAGCAGATCCAAAGTATCGATCAGTCCGTCAAACAGCCTCGGTCCGGTGATCTTCTCGTCGGGCAGGGCCAGGAGACCGGCGCGCAAGGTCAACAGATGCCCAGCGAGATTACCGCTGTCGACGGACGAGATGTAACGCGGTGGCAATGGCAGCAACGTCTGCGTGTCATACCAGTTATAGAAATGCCCCTGGTGACGCTCCAGTCTCGCAAGGGTGTCAAAGGTATTCGTCGTGCGGACCAGCAATGTGCCTGCACTGATATACCCGAAGTCATATGCCGAAAGGTTCGCCAGCAGCGCCAGGCCGATATTGGTGGGCGAGGTCCGATGCGCGGTCACCGGACCAGGATCCTGCTGATGATTGTCTGGCGGCAACCAATGATCATCGACGCCGACGAAGCGTTCGAAGAAGGCCCAGTTCTTGCGCGCGATTCGACGCAGAAATGCGCGCTGATCAAAAGTCAGATGCGCGTCGCGTTGCGCGATCGGCCGACTCAGCCACCATGCGGCGGCGGGCGCCACGAACCATAGCGAAAGAAAAGGAAGGGCGGCCCACAGCGCGTCACTGTTGCGGCTTGCAAGAATGGCGAAACCCAGCAATGCCAAAACGGGTGCGATCGCCATCCGGCGGTATTCTGCGACGATGCCAGCGCTGCGCTGAGCCGGCGCGGAGGGTTCATTCTGAACGCGCGGGGCGCTGGCGACGAACACCTGCCATTCCAGCAATCGCCGCTTTGAAATCAACATGCGCCAGATCGCACGCACAATGGCATCGGTACTGAACTGCGCCCGGTGCGGCAGGGAGGCGATTCGAAATCCGATCATTGCGAAGCTGCGCGTCGCCGAACGTAGCGTCGTAGCAAGGTGCTGGCGCAGCAATACATCGCGCGGCCAGCGCAGCAGATCAATCGTCGCAGCCAGGGCCGGCAGCAGCAACACAATGCCCATCACTGCCAACGTCCACCATCCCGATTGCGGCAACAGCACCCAACCGCTCAACAACAACGCCAGCAGTACAACCGGCATCAAACTGCGTCGCAAATTGTCGAAGATCTTCCAGCGCGACAGCGCCGAGAGCGGGTTGTCGAGCAGTTTGTTGTCAGGACCCGGAACCCGCGGCATCAGCCAGCGTGCGATCTGCCAGTCGCCTCTTATCCATCTCTGCTGACGGCTGGCATCGGCCTGATAGCGCGACGGATATTCTTCATAGAGTTGCACATCGCTCAACAGACCCGAGCGCGCGTAGCAGCCTTCGAGAAGATCGTGACTGAGAATGCGATTCTCCGGAAAACGATCCTTGAGTGCGCGCTCGAAGGCATCCACGTCGTAGATGCCCTTGCCGATGAATGAGCCTTCACCGAACAGGTCCTGATACACATCCGACACGGTGAGTGTGTAGGGGTCTATGCCCGGCTCACTGCCGCACAATTGCGCGTAACGCGATCGACCAGCGCCGGACAGACTCGACGCCATACGCGGCTGCAGAATGCCGTAACCACCGACAACACGCCCGATGGCATCGTCGTAGCGCGCCTGGTTCAGGGGATGGGCCATGGCGCCCACCAGCTGGCGCGCCGAATCCCGCGGCAACTGCGTGTCGGTGTCCAGGGTGATGACGTATTTGACAGCGGCGAGCGGCGTGGTCTCGCCGACGATCAGCACAAAACGGCCCCATCCTCCACCACGCAAGGCGGCATTCAGATCGGCGAGCTTGCCGCGCTTGCGCTCATAACCCATCCAAACCTGATCGACCGCATTCCATAGCCGCGGTCGGTGCAACAACAGGAAATTGTCGCCCGCCGATCCCGGATACTTCTGATTGAGTCGCTCGATGCCCGCGCGCGCCGTCGCGCAGAACAGATCATCGGCAGGCATACGCTCCTGCGCTGCGTCTCCAAGATCGGTAAGCAACGCAAAATGCAGGTGCTCGTCGCGATTGCCGAGAAATCTGACCTCCAGAGCTTCCAGCAGGTCTTCGATACCCTCGACACTGCTCAGCATCGTGGGCACTGCAACCAGGGTGCGCATCTCCGGCGGCAGCCCGCGGGAAAAATCCATGCGTGAGAGCAATTTTGGCGTTACCACCAATGTGCTGACCCAATTGGTCAACATCGAAGCGAGATGGCTTGCAGCCAGCGCCGATAGCAAAGCCAGCAATGCCCACCGCCATCCTTCCACACCGACCTGTTGCGTCAGCGTCAGCAAACCCCAGGTGATCAGCACGGTCAAGGCGGCAATGGCGCCGATGTGGATCTGCAGTGGCACGCGACTCAGCGCGCGCCTGATCAATATCCGCCCAGGGGTGCGCGCCTGCACGGCCTCTTCGAGTTGCGACAGCCCGGCATCGACCAGGTAGAAGCCGACATGTGCCTGATGACTTTGACTGTTGTGCGCAGCGAGATTGCGCTTGGCCAGCACGATGGCTTCGCGCGCCACCTCGCTCTCGGACATCTCGCTGCGCTTGGCGAGGCGGTCGACAACCTTGCGATAGCGGTCGCGCGTGGAGAAATCCATGTTGCGATAGAGGTTGCGCGGGTCCTCCAGCAGAA
The DNA here is from genome assembly GCA_031391205.1 of Lysobacterales bacterium. Taxonomy (GTDB): domain Bacteria; phylum Pseudomonadota; class Gammaproteobacteria; order Xanthomonadales; family Ahniellaceae; genus 0-14-3-00-62-12. The sequence goes on from JANMUE010000490.1 coordinate 26,046, forward strand.
TCTTCTCGACGCAGCTGGTTGCCTCGACGAAATCCCGCCAGTCCATCGCGCCCAGAAAACGCAGGCTGGCGATGCTGTTGCTGATCGATACCTGGTCGGCCGCCTGCTGCTGATTCTCCGAGAGCACCAGTTGTTCTATGGTCTGACTCGATTCCGCCAGGCGTTGCTCGATCCAGTTCAACGGCAAAGCCAGCGCCGGACCATGGCCCTGCAGGCGCCGCGTCAACTCGGCGACAAAGGCGCTGGTCATCGGCGGACTCGAGCGTGCCATATCGGCGATCACCAGAATCAGGCTGGTGGGATCGTTCTCGGCAATTTCGATCATCCGCGTCGCCCAGTCCTGGGCCTGATTCAACTGCACGCGCGCCGCGGTGATGCGCGCACCGACGCGACGCAGGTTTTCGATCAGGGCCAGGCGCAGCATGATCGGGATTGCCCACAGCTCGCCCAGTGCAAGCGGTGTGACCTTCTGATACGCCGCGACGAAACACTCCAGCGCCTCACCGTCGACGCGCCCGTCGCCATGCGAAATCGCATGGAATGCCAGATCGTAGACACGCGGCAATCCCGCCGACGGACCATGCGCCAAACGGGGCAGCTCGCGACTATAGTCCTTGGGCAGATGCTGCCTCGCGATGCGCACTTGCTCATCGATCAGATAGAAATTATCCAGCAGCCATTCGCCGGCCGGACTGATGCGCTGCTTGGACTTGACCGCGAGTGTGAGCAGGTTGCAGGTGGCGCCCAGCACCTTCTGATTGTCATCAAGCCGATCCAGCAATCGATCGCGCCGGCCGCTCCTGCCCAGTACATGGGCACTTGCCAGCGATTGACCGTGCTGCTCCATCTGCGCCGTACTGAACAGCTCCGCGCGCAGCGGTGTCTGGTCGTCGCCACTACCCAGCCCATGACCTGCACCATCGCTACCGACGAGCCAGGCTCCAGCACTGCGCAGCAACTCAGCTATCCATGTCCTGTTGCTCATCTTCTTCGTCCTGAAGCCGCAACCCGTGATGCCGCATCCACCTCAAACCGGCTCAAGCCAACCGAGCCGCGCGGTCTCGCAGGTCGAGAATGTCGCTGACCTGGCGATCGAAATCCTCATCGCTGATTTCGTGCGCAGGGCGGATCAGGCCAACGAGCCGGTAACGATCGCCGTCCGTCATGGCGCGAACAGGACCTGCCAGGCTTGCCCAGGCCGCCTTGATGTTTTGCTTCTGCGCGCTGCGTTTCGCCATACCTGCGATGCCATCAGCCTTGGTCAGAGTCCTGCTTTGATGCCGCTCGCGCAGCGCTTCGATGATGCCAATGACTGCTGGCGAAGAAGCCACTGACATATTGGGGTGGGTGATGTTCATTGCAGGCCCTATCGCGCGGTATCGCTGTTGCTCTCTTGTATACATCTGGAGTGCGCAACTATCCGTCTGCCAACACACACAGCGTGCCGGTGGCGTTGCCGTGGCGGCGACGGCAATTCCCGCCATGCGGGTGATGAAATTTGGCAGCGAAAGAAAACAGCTTGCGGAAAAGAGTGCGATTGAGCTGGTCTTATTTCTTGCCCAGCCAAGCAACATGCGGCAGCAGCCGATCCGTTTCCTTCTTCACCACCGCATAGCATTCGCAGCAAAGATGCTCGAGCTTTTCGCGGTCCAGTACGGTGATATGTCCACGCCGGTATTCGATGACGCCGAGTTTCTGCAGCTTGCCGGCAGCATCGGTGACGCCTTCACGGCGCACGCCCAGCATGTTGGCAATCAGTTCCTGGGTCATCGTCAGGCTGTTACCAGAGAGCCTGTCCAACGACAGCAACAGCCAACGACACAGTTGCTGATCGATGGAGTGGTGCCGGTTGCACACCGCGGTCTGCGCCATTTGTGTGATCAATGCCTGGGTATAGCGCAGCACCAGCAGCAGCAATCCGCCGTGGCGGTTGAACTCGTCCTTCAGATTTTGCCCCAGCAATCGATAGGCGTAGCCGCCACTCTGCACGATGGCGCGGCTCGGCGTGCTTTCGCCACCCATGAACAGCGCAACCCCGATCAGCCCCTCGTTGCCAACGACGGAGATTTCCGCCGAAGCGCCGTTATCCATCACGTACAACAGCGACACGATGGAGTCGGTAGGGAAATAGACATGGCGCAGTGTGTCGCCCGACTCATACAGGACTTTGCCCAGCCGCAACGGCACCAGCTGCAGAAGCGGAAACAGCCGCTCCCGCACCTCGGCCGGCATGGCGGCGAGCAGGTGATTCTGCTGTGGAGCAGCGATCTGTGACACCGCAGCCACCGCCGGGATTGGAATGGCGAGGACAGTCCCTGCCAATGTCCAGCAGCGTAGCGTGCAACTGTCCGGACATATGTACGCTATCGCACGGATTGGGGAAAGCTTGAACAGCACCGGCTCCGCGTGACAGCATCGCTTGCCAACCGCCGTTTTCAACAGCGCAGTGGGTCACTCTCGACAGCGCATCTTCAACGTGCGTTTTAGCCCCCGACTCAGGGGGCTATCATGCTCGAACTTGCCCAGAGATTCCTGAATGCACCTGCGGCTCAGGTCGAACTAATTTTTTGACGCGTCGCCAGGATCAGTGATTTCTTCTGGTTCTGCTTCGCGCGCGGCATCGATCTTGGCCTCTGCTTTGCGCGGCGTGTCGCCGATGCTAGGCAATTTGGTGGGTGCATCCAGCAGCAGGAAAGGATCGACGCGTGCACCCACCCAGCGCACGCCCAGGTGCAGATGCGGCCCGGTGGAACGCCCGGTCGAGCCGACTTTGCCGAGCACCTGTCCACGCTTGACCTCATCGCCACCCGCGACGGACAGCTCGGCCATATGGAAATTCATGCTGATCAGGCCACCACCATGATCGACGAACACGGAGTTGCCCGTGAAGAACTGTTCTTCAGCAAGTACCACAACGCCGTCGGCCACTGCCTTCACTGCACTGCCCTGCGCTACCGGTGCGTCGCGACCCGTGTGCTGACTCTTGCGGATACCGTTGAACAGCCGCCGGCTGCCGAAGTCGTTTTCGCTCGCGGGCAAAGTGCCGGAAGGCTGACCCAGTGGCAACGAAAAGCGTACTGGCCCGATCTCGCCTTTGAACAAGGCCAGCACCCGCGCGCGCTCCTCGCGGTGCCGTTTGAGATTGGCTTCGGACACGTTGACAAACGTATCGTCGGGCAGCGTGATCTCGATTTCGGGAAATTCCACGGCCTCTACCGTCAATGCGCCCAGATGCTGCTTACCGTCCTGGTCGTAGAGAGCAATCTCATGCACTCCGGCCTTGGCATGCAGATCGATCGGGAAATAACACACGGCATCAACGGCTGGGAAGCGTTTACCCATGATGCCGCAATCTTTCGCCGCCAACCCTGCCCAGCGCGCCACGCCACCTTGGGCGACGACCACGCTGGGCGCGGCCTGCACCACACTGCTGGCGAGCAGGGCGAGCACAGTCCATGCGATCACCCCGGTCCTGGCAGGCAGAACGATACGGTGTTTCAGGCCCCAACGCGCGCCGACGGGCTTCATCAGATCCTGCCCATCAGGACCAGGACCAGCAAGATCACCAGGACCAATCCGAGGCCGCCGCTGGGCCCGTAACCCCAGGAACGACTATGACCCCAATTGGGCAGTGCACCGACCAACAAGAGTACGACGACGATCAACAGCAGGGTACCAATGGACATGATGCTTCTCCTGGAAATGAAAAAAGACGGGGGTTACGGCGATGACGACGTCCGCGCACGGTATGGGGGACCGTGCGCCGACGCGACGCGCTAACGCGTTCAGTTCAACTGCATACCGCTGCGACCGACCAGGCCCAGGATGCCAATGATGATCAGGTAGATGGCGACGATGTAATTCAGCAGCCTTGGCTGCGCCAGGATCAGGATGCCGGCAAGCAGCGCGATGATGGGGGCGAGACTGAGATGGAGATTCATATGAGCGTCCTCGAATTTTGTGGTGTGAAATGGGGGCAGGTCGTCCGGATGCGAACGTGCCGTCAGGCATCCGTCGCCACACCGCAAATGTGCGCTTACCGCAGCGCCCGGTCGGTGCGCTGCCGCACCCAGCGTGTGCACGTCAGCGCACACTTGAACGAGAACGTGGCGACTTCCGAAACGATGACGTCGGCAGATAGCACAGGATTTACGCTGCCGCCGCGCGCAGCAAGTTATGGCCGACACAAACAAAAACGGCCGGCACCCTGTGCCGGCCGCTCAAGCTTGCGACGACGTCAATCAGCTGCGGTCGTCGTCTTCGGATGGCCGGTCCCTGCCGCGACCGCGCGGGCCGCGCTCTTTCTGATCGTCCTCGACCTCGTCCTCTTCCGACTCAGCCTTACCGGATTCGCGTGCGTCACGTTCACGTGCCGCTTCGCGCTCGGCACGCTGTGTTGCTGCCGCCTGCTGCTGCGCCTGAGCCTGCGCTTCCTGCTGAGCCTGTGCTTCCTGCTGAGCCCGCGCCTGCTGCTCGGCCTGTTGGCGTTCCTGCTGCCGCGCATCGGCCTCGCGCTGAAGCGTGGCTAGCCGTTCCTGCTCGGCCTGGCGCTGCTGTCCTCGTTGTTCGTCGGACTGCTGACGTGGCGCCTGGGCCTCGCGGATCAGCGCGCGATCACGCTCGGTTTGTTCCCGCTCCTCGCGCTCGCGCACTGCCCGCTGCTGCCGATCACTCTCGGCCTGTTGCTCCAGCTTGCGCCGCGCCGCTTCCTGGATCTGCTGGTCCGCTCGCTGCTGATCGGTTGCGCGTTGTTGATCCGCGCGCTGCTGATCCGCTGCACGTTGTTGATCCGCACGTTGTTGATCTGCTGCACGTTGCTGATCGGCTTCGCGTTGCCGATCGGCTCGCTGTTGATCGCCTGCACGCTGTTGATCGAGTGCGCGCTGCTGGTCAAGCCGTTGCTGGTCGAGTCGTTGCTGCTCTGCGCGCTGTTGATCGACTTCCCGCTGTTGATCAGCGTCGCGTTGCCGATCGACTTGGCGCTGCTGATCACGTGGCGTGCCAGTGCCGGATCGTCCTCCAGGAAGCTGCATGCTGTTCTGTGCGTCATCTCTATTGCCGCGGTCATTGCCACGACGTCCACGGCCACCTTCCGACACTGCAGACCGATCCAGCGGCACCAGCTGTGGTTGCTGTCCATTGCGGTCGTCGTGATTGCTATCGTCGCGATCCGATCCGGACTCGCGCGTGTTCACCGCACCGCGCTGTTCGGCGACGACACGCACATGCTGACGCACGTTGCCGCCGCGTCCCAGGCCCGCACCGGCGTTGCGCGCATCAGGCACCTGCCCAGGGGTTTTCTGCAACAGTTGCTCGCGTGCCGCAAACGGACGCGCATCCGGCGGCGGTGCATTGCGCGCAAACACCCCGCGCTCAAAAGCCTCGGCATCCGGACGTACCGTCGATGCGCGGTTCGGGCCAACAACGCTACGCCGGTTCGGCGCGATCTGCGCCATGCGCGTGATCTCACCGGTGGCGTAGGCATTGCGATCCAGCGTCAATGCCGCTTGACGCACAGACCGTGAATTGGCAAACACATCCATGGGCACCGCGGTCACTGCGCCCGGCACGGAACGGTTGGTATAATTTTCGCGAATCGCGTAACCACTGCCGCTGGCGTAGTTGTTGTAAACGTTGGTGATGGTGGTGTTGTTGATCACCGTGTTGTTGACGTTTACACGATTGAAATAGTCGCGACTGACCTGATACGAAGGTACATAGACCTCGCGCGGGCCAAGCGGGAACCATCCGATCGGACCGCCGCCGCGACCGCGACCGCCCGTCGACAGCGAAACACTCCAGTTGCGTCCGCCCACAAAGGCGACCAATGCCGGCGCATAGATTGGCCGCACATTGCGCGGACCCGGAATCCAGCCCCAGCGTCTGTCCACGTTCACCCAACGCCCGTAATGCGAAGGTGCAAAGCCCCAGGGCGCGTTGTCTACCCAGGTCCAGCCCCAGGGCTCCTGCCATACCCACTGACCGTCCCGGTAGGGTGCCCAGTCGCTGTCGACGCGGGTCGGAAACCAGACGTTGCCGTAGCTGTGCACCGAGCTCCAGCTGCCATACTCGTCCAGATCCGAGTATCCGATGACATCGTCGCTCACGTATCGCAACGACTGCGAGCGATCCAGGCGCTGATCGCGCGCCAGGCAGTAGCGGTCGAATTCGTCCTGGCGCGGCAGCGCATACATTTCATAGTCGCTCAGATCCGAATCGAAGAAGCGCACCGTGTCGCCGGCCATGAGCGGGAAATTTGCGTATTCGCCATAGGCCTCACCGGCACCTTGCCAGACCACAATCGTGGTTTCGTTGTACTCGGCGTCGACATCGATGCGATAGCGACCCGGCTCCTGGATAGTGAAGGCCAGTGTCGGTGTCGCCACCTCCAGCACCTGACCGCGATACAAGCGGCGCACGCGCACGTTGAGCGTGCCCTGAGTCAGCTGCATCTGGGTAATGCGGTCATCCAGCTCCAGAATCTCGAAGCTGGTATTGGGTCCAAGGCGCACCGCGGCGCTGCCCATCTGCAGTTCGGCACGCGCGCCGCCTTCGGTCCACAATCGATCACCGCGTATCAGCGGGCGATTGCGCGAGATATCGAACCATTCTTCCTCACCGGCGGGCGAAAAGCTGACATATCCCTGACTATGACTCAGGCGCGCCACCCGCCCAGGCGGATCGACGTAGGCAGCACGCGCCAGAGAGGCCGCGCACAACAGAAACACAACACCGGCAGCAGCGAGCAGACGCTTGGGGTTAAGCATGGGGTACTCCATTGGCACGAAATCGCGGGTCGAACATTTCGGTCACTCGGTTCAACATCTTGAAGCATCGGGCGCTGTGCACGCTTTACGCCGCCGCATAGCGCCCCTCAACAACCGATCCGTCAGGCCGATCCATGCGTAGAAAACTATCCTGGCGACACTGAACGCGCGCGGACTGCCGTCACTGCCATGCGCTCGATGCTGTGGCCGCAGTCAATCAAGGACACCCGACGATCAAGTGCGGAGGCGTTTTCCAAACAGCAAGGAGAGCAACGACAATACGATAAAAATCACGAACAGGATCTTCGCAAGACCTGCAGCAGCGCCCGCGATGCCGCCAAAGCCAAGCACGGCAGCAATCAGCGCAACCACAAAAAACGCTAAGGTGTAATGCAGCATGATCGAGCCTCCCATGAAGTTGAAATCAGCTCCGCCAAAAGACCGGGACAGCGCCTCGAACAAACATGCCAGTGGCTTGGCCGCAGCCCGACGATGCAGATTTCTCGATCGACGTACTTGCTGACGTTGCGAAAACTGCCTGGACGCAATTCTGTACATGTCTTCAAGAACCTCTGATTGGCAACCTCTGAACAGGTGCGGAGCCGTGACAGCCGCCTGAGTCAGGGCGCTTTCTAATCCTGACGGTTCGGTGCAACAAACTCGGTTCGCCAGCACACGTAAGGACGCTCTGAATAAGTCATCACTTCAACCTCGATCTACTGCTTAGTGTCGCCACACCCCGGCCTTCAACGGCGGAACCGGTCGTTTTTAATAGCGAAAGCTGGTCGCTCTCAACAGCGGAGCTGGTCAACCTGCGGTTTTTCGCCCCCTGACTCAGGGGGCTATCGCGGCTCCGGACTTGTACACAGGGTTCCATAGGCGCACGACACGGCCGCCTACAGCTTTTTGCTGAACGACGCTGACGTGCGCTGCTGCACGTGGCAACCAATCCTCAGGCGGTCGCCAAGCGTTGACCCCAGTCGTGATTCAGATCTGGAATTGCGTGGACATGGCGAGGGCGTATCGCAACGCCGGGCAACAGCCGATCGGTTTCTCTTCTGACCGCGGCGTAGCACTCGCAGCTGAGCTGCTCTAAGCGCGGCCGGTCCAGTACTGAGATGCTGCCACGGTGATATTCGATCACTCCGAGTTTCTGCAGCTTGCCGGCGGCGTCCGTAATCCCCTCACGGCGCACACCGAGGGTGTTGGCGATGAACTCCTGCGTCATCGTCATCTGATTTCCCGGCAATCGATCCAGCGACAGCAGCAACCACCGACAAAGCTGCTGACCGATCGAATGATGTCGGTTGCAGGCTGCGGTCTGGGCCATCTGTGTGCTGCGCACCTGGGTGTAACGCAACATCAGCACGCAGATCTCTTCGTGACGGTCGAACTCCTGTTTCATGCGTGGCCCCGGCAGCCGAAACGCATGACCGCAATGCTGCACTACCACGCGCCAGGGGCTGCAATCGCCGCCGAGAAACGAAGCGATGCCGACGACGCCTTCGTTGCCGACCTTGGAAATCTCCGAAGACGATCCACTTTCGCTGACATTGAGCAATGAAAGAATGGCGTCGGTAGGAAAGTACACATGGCGCCTGGTTTGGCCCGCTTCGTAAAGCATCTGCCCCGATGACAGCAAGACGGATTCCATATGAGGAAACAAACGATCCTGGGCTTCCTTGGACAGCGCCGTCAGCAGCAGATTCTTCTGTTGTGTATTTGTGATTGGCATAAGAGTCACCTCGTTCTGGAGCGGGGGCGCTCGGCTAAATCCCCAATGCATCTCAACATGATGCGTGCCAACACCAGGATTGCCATCAATCAAGTACTTACGTTCACACCGGCTCCACCGCATCGTGTATTCCGCACGATCACGGGGGCGTCGTGCACGATGCAGGAATGGCTGCGCGCACGTACTGCCGCTTGCGACGATAGTGTTGAGGAAACACAGAAGTTTTGCGGCATCTGCGATAGTGAACTCAGGAACTCTGAAAACGAGCGTCGGCGACGCTGGATGAAACGCGCAATCGGCGAGAGCGACGCCGGACTGTCGGATACGGGACAATCAGGCCGTCAAAGACGCGGCGAGGACATCAAGCGCGCGCAGATGCAGACAAACGCAAAAACGGACCGAACGCATCGGACGGTTCCTTGGAAGCCCGTCCGACACGCCCGATCCGCAAAACCACGTTTCAGCTGAGTTGCGAAGTCATTCCGACTTGGTTGCACTGTCTTTATTGGCCGCATCGCGCTCCGCCAAGGCGCGCGTCTTCGCGGCCTCGAAGGCGGTCTCTGCTTCCAGGTCGCAGGCGTCGCGCACATCGGCAGGGCGACCATCACAGATTTCCTTGGCAATCTTCAGGTCGGCCTCGGCCTTGGCTACCTCCAACTCGTAACGCGCCACGGCGGTTTGTTCGTTGGCCTCGGCGCTGGCCTCGGCGAGCTGATCAGCACTGTCTGCAGCGGCCGCGGAAACATCCTCGGCAGCATCTGCCGCGCTCTCGGCTGCTTCGCGTGCTGCCTTGGCTACATCGGCACCCGCCTCGGCACCCGCCGCCGCGACATCGTGCCGCGTTTCCTCGGCACTTTCTTCGCGGTCGCAGGCGCCGAGCGCCAGGGCGCAGGAAAGAGCAAGCAGTGCGGTTATTGAATTTTTCATGACAGCTCCGTGATGTACATGGGAAGACGTTGCGGACTTATGCAACATCCACCGGACACGCCACAAGAACCATGCCATGACGCACAACCAACATTTGCCCAGGTACGCGTCGCGTCACTGGGAACTGCCCATGCAAAAAACCCGGACTCGCACACTCCAATGTGCAATTTGCAGCACAGGCAACATGTTCGCTGCCGACGTCTGGAATGACGCTAACCAGCAACGACCGATGTGGATCACGCCAGCGGCAAATCGAGCGTGAACGCCGAACCGCCACCCTCGCGATCGGCGTACCAAAGATCTCCGCCCATGGTCCGCGCGCGCTGCTTCGCGAGTGCCAGCCCCAGTCCGGTTGACGACTCACCGAGCGTAGGGCGCGCCGACAAACTGACGTAGCGTTGAAATAGACGTGTGCGATCGGCCTGGCTGATTCCGGGCCCGCGATCGAGTACCGAAAGCCGGCCGCGCTGACCATCGCGCGATGCCGTCAGTAGTACCTCGCTGTCTTGTGGCGAATACTTCAAGGCATTCGACAGCAGATTCTGCAGAACATGCAGGGCGCCGGCGCGATGGCCCAGCAACATCATGGCTTCGTCGGCATCAATGGCTATGCCGATAGACTTGGCCTGCGCCTGGCGCTTCAGCAGGTCAACCGCCTGCAACAGCAATTCGTTGGCCGACAGCGGCTCGGTGGCATTGGCCTGCGCCTGCGCGCTCTGCTGATCAAGCAACGCCTGCAGAAACAACACGCCTGAATCCGCCGAGGTACAGATCGATTCGATCAGGCGCAGTCGCGATTCCTCGGAAACATCCGGCTCGCGCAGCATGTCGGCGGCAAACAGGATGTTGGCGAAATAGTTGCGGAGATCATGCGCTACCGTTTCCGCCAGCGATTGCTTCTCACTGGCGATGCGGCGTAGTGCGTCACGTGACTGCTTCAGCTCGATGTGCGTGCGCACGCGCAGCAGCAGCTCATCCGGCATGAACGGCTTGGTGATGTAGTCGACAGCACCGGCGCTGAAGGCACGCGTCAAGCTGTCGCGCTCGACATCGCCGGTAAGAAAGATCACTGGGATATCGCGCGTCGCAGCATCTTCCTGCAACGCCTTGAGCACCTGGAATCCGTTCAGACCAGGCATGCGCATGTCCAGAAGCACCAGATCGGGCGGATCGGCCAAGGCCAAATCCAGCCCTTCCTGACCGCTTGTCGCTGGCACCACCTCGAAGCCGGCATGCGTCAGCAATTGCCCGACAACGCGGACATTATCTGCCTGGTCGTCAACGACCAGAATCACCGGCGCAGTCGCCTCACTTACCATCGGACAACTCCTCGGGCCACCGCGCTAAATCGTTCAGCAAATTTTTCACTGCAACCACATCGAATCGTCGCACAGAGTCAGCCAGCAGATCGGCATAGCCAAGCAGCCGCGGCCACTGCATGTTCGATCCCAGCACGCAAAGCTCCTGGGCGAAGCTGGCGATCTCACGCATGCGCATCGAACGCCTGACCTCGACCAGGGCCTCGCCCCGCAGGCTCTGCCATTGCTGCTGCAGGTCCGCAGTGATCGTCAACGGCAACAGATCCAGGCTCGCTGCCGCGACCGGGATGTTCCGGGCAGCCGGCTTGGCGCCGAACAAAGCCTCGAGTGTCACGAACAAATCCAGCGGCGTATACGGCTTGCGAATGTAGCCATCGAACATCGCACGCAGTGGCTTCACATCGCTGCCGAGGCCTGACGCCGTCACCGCCACGATCGCCGTGGCCTGCAGATCAGGCAACGCGCGAATCTGGTTGCGGGCATCGAATCCATTCAGTCGCGGCATACGCAGATCCATAAGCACTACATCGGGCCGGATGCTTTTCGTCGCGGCCACACCCTCGATGCCATCGCTCGCGACATAGACACTATGGTGACTCCTGCCAAGGTATCCCTGCGCCACCTGGGCATTCCAGTCGATGTCGTCGACCACCAATATCTTCAACGGCGGCAGGCGATTGAAGTCGATCGGACCCTCGTCAGCCGAAGCGATCGGCGCCGGGTCTGCAGACAATTTCAGGCGCGGAATGTCGACCAGGAACGACGAACCCTTGCACAGTTCGCTCTCAACGCTGATGCGACCATCCATCATTTCGACCAGACGTCGCGTGATGCTCAGGCCCAGGCCAGTGCCCTGACGGTATTTTCCATCGGGGCTATCGGCCTGATGAAAGGGTTCAAAAATCCGGCCGCGCTGTTCCTCGGCGATGCCGACTCCGCTGTCGCTCACCAACAGGCGCAGATCGCAGTACCGTTCGTCAACGCTAAGGGTAGCCGACAGGCGCAGCACCACACCGCCCTGCTCGGTGTACTTCACCGCATTGCCGACCAGATTCATCATCACCTGGCCCATTCGCTGCGCATCGATGTCGACGGTGATCAGTGCGCTCTCATTGATCTCGGCAGTCAGGCCGATGCCCTTGTCCGCGGCCTGGGTCGAAAACAGCTCGATGGTTTCTTCGGTCAGTTGCCGCAGGTCGGTAGGCTGGAGATTGAACTGCAATTTTCCGGCCTCGATCTTGGAAAGATCCAGCACGTTGTTGATCAGGCTAAGCAGCAACTGGCCGCTCTTGCGAATCGCCTGCACCCAGTCGCGCTGCACCGGCGCAGTCACTGATTCGGACAGCAGTTGCGTGAAGCCCAGAATGGCATTCATCGGCGTACGTATTTCATGGCTCATATTCGCCAGAAAGGCGCTCTTCTCTTCGCTGGCCCGGCTCGCCTGTGTGCTCTTGAGTTCGGTTCTAAGCGCCTTTTCGGACTCGCCCTGGGCGCGGCGGATCGCCATGAAGCCGAGTATTCCGGCCACCAGCGCCAGGCCATTGGAGGTCAGCACCGTGGCATTGGTCTGCTTGACCATGGCGTCGCGCTGTCGGGTGCGCTGCTGCAGAACGATATTTTCCGCAGCAATCATCTGTGCCATCACCGAACGCATGCCATCGACGATCGCCGTGCGCCGGTCTTCACGCACCGTCGCCACAATGCGCGCACTGGTGTCGTAGCGTATGGCGCGGTCCTTGAGATCGATGGCCGTTTCGTCACGCTCGCTCATCAGCGCGCGCAGCGCGACCAGCCGTTCGAAATTGTCCTTCTGTGCAACTGAATCGTTTTGCGTCAGTTGCCGTATCTTCTCCTGCGCCTGATCCACATCGCGCTGGCGTTCGCGGTACAAAGATAGATGATCGGTACTGCCACTGATCAGATACAGCAGATTGTAGGTCTCGCTTTCCGATTGGAGGCGGCCAAAATCGTTGATGGCATCCTTGACGTCACGGGTACGGTGCACCATCACGATGGAATCGCGCAGCGCGTTGGTCGAGCGTACAGATATCAGCGATGTCAACAGGATCAACATCACCGCGAGCGCCAGCAGGCCGTTGTTGAGCCGATCGCGAAACTGGATGCTGCGCATGCTGGACATCAAACGGCCCCGATAAAGTTCACGTCACCCACTTGCGCGTACGGATCCGGCAAGGATTCTGAACACGTCCGGTACCGACAGTCACTTGAAAGCGCGGCAAACGAAAAGCTGCGTCGCGCGAAGCCGATGTGGTGACGTGCTCACAGCCCTTAGGGGATCTCTGAATAAGTCACCACTTCTACTTCGCTACACAGCTTATTGCTTGCCACACCCGGAAAAACCTGCGGTTTTTCGCCCCCTGACTCAGGGGGCTATTGCGGCTCCGGACTTGTTCAGAGGTTCCTTAGGTATTCATCAACCAGATCGTTCCGTTCAGTACCAGCGCAAACGACACCCACAACAGATACGGCAGAAAAAGGTAGCCGGCCAATGCGCGTATCTTGCCGAATTGCAGCGCGGTGAACAGCACTGCACACCATAATGCACAGATTTCTACAAAAGCCAGGAATGGGCTGTGCAAGCCGAAGAACAGCGGTGTCCACGCGAGATTCAGCGCGAGCTGGAATAAGAAAAGAGCACTGACCCTGTTTCGCACCTCGTTGCTTGTGTCGGTCTGTTTGCGCACCAGCCAGATGCTGATTCCCATCAGGGTGTAGAGCAGCGTCCATACCGGAGCGAACAACCAGCCCGGTGGATTCCAGGTCGGCTTGTAGAGCCCGGCAAACCATGCGCCGGGTGGGAACAACATTCCGACGCCAACGCCCATTACGACAATACTGAGCACCCATCCGGCAAGGACCCACACCGAGCGCGACGCATTCACGGGCGACCGTGACTGCGATGGCATCAGGTTAGGCACGGCGTTCATTGCTCAAATATCGTCACAGGTTGTAGGCCTTGCGTTTCCGGTACAACGTCGAGGAATCGATACCGAGGATACGCGCAGCCGCTTCGAGACTTTCGCTGCTCGCCAGGATTCGCTCGATATGCAAGCGCTCCAGCGCATCAAGCGAAATCGGCGTGCCAGCAGCCATCTCGGTCTTGCTGTTCTCGCCACGTCCGAAGGTCAGCAATTCCGGACCGACGCTCGCTTCGCGACACAGGATGACAGCGCGCTCCATCATGTTCTGCAGTTCGCGGATGTTGCCAGGCCATTCGTAGTCGCGCATGCGTGCAGCGGCAGCTGGCGACAGCGAGCGCGCCGGCAACCCATAGTTGGCGGAAAAGCGCGCGATGAATCCGTTGGCAAGATCTTCCAGATCTTCCAGGCGTTCGCGCAGGGGCGGCAGTGTGATACCGATGACATTGAGTCGATACAGCAGATCCAGACGGAAACGGCCATCCTTGACCATGGCGTCGAGATCGCGATTGGTCGCGGCGATGATGCGCGCATCGGCCTTGCGCGTCACCGGATCACCAACGCGCTCGTATTCCTTGTCCTGGATGAAACGCAGCAACTTGGGTTGCAGGGCGAGGGGAAAGTCGCCGACTTCATCCAGAAAGATGCTGCCACCGTCGGCATGGCTGACGCGGCCAATGGTGTTCTGGCTGGCTCCAGTGAATGAACCCTTGATATGGCCGAACATCTCGCTTTCCAGCAGCTCCGCCGAAAGCGATGGACAATTGACCGTAACCAGCTCGCCGGAAGCACGCGGACTGGCGTCATGAATGGCGCGGGCCATCATGCCCTTGCCTGTGCCGCTATCGCCCAGCAACAGCACGTTCGCATCGGTAGGCGCCACCTGCTTGGCAAGATCGATCGCAGCGCGCATGGCCGGGCTCTTGCTGACCAATTGCGGTGTCGCTCCAGCCGAATCGCGCTCCAGCGCGCCGATGCGATCCAACATACGGCGGGTATCGACCTGACGCGCGACTGCGATCTTCAGCTGCGCGGGCGAACACGGCTTGACCAGATAGTCACTGGCTCCTTGCGCGATGGCGGCAACGGCGTCGTCTACGCCCGAATGCGCTGTCACCATGATCACACGCATCAATGGCGCCAGTTCGCGCAGGCGAGGCAGCGCCTCGATACCGGAATCCTGACCGATGTTGCGATCGAGCAGACAGGCATGAAACGGCTGCGATGCCGCCAGGCGCAAGCCATCGTGCAAGGTCTCCGCCGTGGTGACCCGGTAGCCTACGCTACTCAGGCAGGCGGAGAAATTTTGCAGTAACGCGCGATCGTCATCGATCGCCAGGATACGTCCTGTCACCGCCGAATCCTTACTGGCCAATGGCATATACCTTGTGTGTTGTACATCAACTATTGCTGGCTGAGCGCTCGTTGCGCAAGCCTCCTGCAATTCCGGGCTGCGGCTTGGTCGGATGTCCGGCACCTTCATCGCTCCAGGATTCACAGAGCGCTTGTGTTCAGTTGCGGCAGGCGGTGACGCTAGGATCATGGCACTCCCCAAGCAACGCAGCGCGAAAAGCCGCGCCGTCCGCCCAAGGATGCGCAAGCGGCGTGCCAAGCCCAAACCCATGCAACAACGCAGTAGGCGCGGGCCGGCGCAGTGCAAGTTGCAGGAAACCAGGACGCGGTCGTGCGTTCTGCACGAGCAATTGTCCCGCAAAAGACGTCCGGTGGTCGGAAAACCGGGCCATGCAGGGCATGGCCCGCAGAGAGGTCATAACCGTTCAGGGGATTACAGCGTACGCTCGAAAGAGCGAATCTGATCCTCGTCAACAACATCCTTGGCGATGCCATAGCGTTCCGGATCTTGCAGCCAGCTATTCCCGATTGTCTTCCGTGGCGGTCAGATCGTTGTCCTGTTGAGCTGCCGTAGTGCGATCCAGGGTTCCGGCGATATCAACGCCGAGACAGGACGAATCCAAGCAGAAATGCCACCGCGGCACCGATGCCGACTGCCTTCCACGGTCGCTCGTGCACATAAGTGTTTGTCACCTCGGCACCATGACGCGCGCGCTTCACCAACTTGTCGCCCATATCCTGGGCGGATTGCTTCGCCGCTGTCAGGCGCGCGCCGATCCTGTCCTTGGCGCGCCCCAATTCATCAGCGGTCAACGACGCGGTTTCTCTTACCAGACCATCGACTTCGTCGAGCAGCCCGTGCATTTCAGTCGAGAGACGGGCGCGCGCCACGGCGCTACGTCCACCGGCGCCGTCTGACATTTCAGATTTCGTTTGCATTTTCGATTCCTTCGGTTGCTGGTTCCAGGACTGGCACTCAGCGTAGTTGCTGCAGTGCCGTTTGCCGTGTCCATGACGACGACATGGGCCGACTCGGACATTAGGCGCACATCAGGTACTCGTCTGTTCGGCGGCGCACGCGGCATCGCCACGCTCAGAGCCAGGCCCGTCATCGGTTCGGCATCGCACCGACCTTGTCGAACTCCCCAAAGACAATCATCGCGGCTCATTGACCAGTTGCGCTGCTGCGTGCGACCAGCTGCGCTGGTGAGAGCGACCAGCTACGCTGTCGAAAGCAGGCGTGTAGCAAGCAAAATTAACGGTGTAACGAAGTTGAAGTGGTGACGGGTTCAGAGGTTCCCTAGCGAGGTGAAGCTTGCGCAAGGTCTCCAGCGAGGCCGTTGAGGTCACCAAGCCCGCTCCGCTTCAGCCGAGCGGGTTTGCCGCATTCATCATCAAGGTTTGGGCACGCTTCTGGAATTTCATCGCGTTGCTGCGCAGTCCGGCAAGAACCTTGCCGCAGGTATGGCACGACTTCGCTGCCCGCCGTCTCCCTGGCTTGCGCTTCGCCGGTGTACGCGGCCAGCTCGGACGCTCCGGTCAAATGGCGGTGCTGGATCGCCTGAATCGCAGGGAAGCGATCTCCGACGCCTTGCACCGGCATCTGGCCTGCGAGCAGGCGATCAATGAGGGTAGTCCTCTGGTGATCGGCAACCGGCTGACGCTGCTGCAGAACGGCCCGGAAACCTATGCGGCGATGATGGCCGCCATTGCCGAGGCACGCGAACACGTCAACCTGGAAACCTACATCTTCGACGACGATGATGTTGGCCGGAAATTTGCCGAACTGCTGATCGAGCGTCAAGCCGCAGGCGTCCAGGTGCACGTCATCTACGACAGCGCTGGCAGCGTGCTGACGCCGCGAGCATTCTTCCAGCGCATGGTCGAGGCCGGCATACGCGTGCTTGAATTCAACCCGCTCAATCCGCTGGCCGGCAATCGCGACGACTGGCGATTCAACAATCGCGATCACCGCAAACAGTTGGTTATCGACGGCCGCGTCGCCTTTGTCGGCGGCATCAACATCGCCAAAGTCTATTCGAGCGCACCGTTGGGCCGTCGTGCCTGGCGCAGGCGTGGCAGGACAGCAGACATCTCCACCGGTTGGCGCGATACCCATCTGCAGATCGAAGGCCCGGTGGTAGCGCAGTTCCAGAAAATGTTCATCGATACCTGGACGCGTCAGCGGGGCGAGCCGCTGGCCGAACTGGATTTTTTCCCGAAACTGGGTGCTGTAGGCGATCAAATCGTCCGCGCTATCGGCAACTATGCCGAGGAAGACGGCAATCCCATTTATCTCACGCTGATGTCGGCGATATGCCAGGCCGAGGAAAAAATCCATATCACCGTCGCTTACTTTGCGCCCGACCCGCAAATGCTCGGCGCGCTGATCGACGCGGCGCGGCGCGGCGTCGATGTCAGGCTGATCCTGCCCGGATATTCCGACGTCGGCGTGGTTTTTCATCTGGGCCGTTCCTACTACGCCAAGCTGCTGCGCGGCGGCGTCAAAATCCACGAGCGCTACGATGCCGTCGTGCACGCCAAAACCGTTTGCATCGACGGTGTCTGGTCGACCATTGGCTCCACCAATCTGGACTCACGCAGCTTTCTGCACAACGACGAGATCAACGCGGTGATTCTCGGACGCGATTTCGCCAGCCAGATGGAAGCGATGTTCGCGCAGGATCTAAAGGAGTCACGGACTGTCCAGCGCGCACAATGGCGGCGTCGCGGATGGTTACTGCGACTCAAGGAGCGCAGCGCACGCTTCTTCGCCTACTGGTTGTAATGAGCCGGTACGACGCGCCAATCAGCACGCGGTGAGCAAAATCGATCAGCATGATGCCGGCAATAGTTTCCGAACGTTGGCGTATGCGCGCCATCGCACCGACATTGAGGCGTTCCCTGCCTAGCATCGAGTCACGGGATCGCCACTGGCGGCCCGTCAATCGGAGCGCACCAGCGGCTACCGAGACCCTACGCAATCTATCGGAGACCACAATGAATACTCGTTCACGCAGGATTCTCACCTCACTGTTGCTGACGGCGCTGACTATCGGCCTAACTGCCTGTAACACCATGCGCGGCGTCGGCGAAGATACCGAAGAACTCGGCGAGGAAATTCAGGAAGAAGTAGAAGATCACGATTGATGCTCGGAACCGCCTATCGGAATTCCCACAGAACCCACTGCACAAAAGGAGCCCCTCATGACAACCTTGTGTCTGTGCGACTGGGTGGAAACTCAAGAGGACAAAGCGCTGCGCCAGTCGATGCAGGACATGGCGCAGCCCGTCGAAGACAGTGACGGTCTGCAGGTCATGCCGCCACCAGCACAAGGGTGCTCAGTATTAACCGACTGGCCCGGCGCGCTGCTATGACCGGATGCATCTGCACAGTCCAGCGACGTCGAAACTGATGTCGGATAGGAGCATTCGTCACGATCGCCCGCCTCATCCTCCCCGCCGCCGTCTTGTTGACGCCGGCGGCTTGCGGGTAAACGGCGAGAGAAACTGTCGAGGAGTTTGCCAAGGCTCGCCTTAAGCATTCGAACGACTCGCTGCAACGCGTTTGCATTCCAAATCGTTCGCAATGAGGCGGCCGGGTCGTAGTCAACGCTACGAACCCGCGTATCCGCATGATGCAAAGTGCTGCGAGCGAGCGCTCAGGCAAGCTCGCAGCGCGCTGCTCAGCTCTTGGTGCGCACCACCAGCAAAACAACGCCGGCCAGCAACGCGGCACCGCCGGCCCAGGCCGGAATGTTCACGGTCTCCTTGTCCTTGATCGAGATTTCCATCGGTCCGATCTTGGCGTCGTGCGTTTTCTTGGTATAGGTAAAGCTGCCATAGGCCAGACTCAGTATTCCGGCGATGATCAACACAAATGCGAGCAGTTTGCTGCCGTTCATGAGCGTATTCCTTGAATTACAGCGGGTATGCCGGGTGAGGCGGTCAGACGCGCCCGCGCCTGCCCATCACCAGAGATACGATAAACAACACCAGAAAAACCAGGAACAGAATCTTGGCGATGCCTACAGCCGAACCGGCAATTCCGCCGAATCCAAGCACGCCGGCAATCAGCGCGATGACGAGAAATACAATGGCGTAATGCAGCATGTCCGTTACTCCTCTTGCAACACGTTTATGGGCACTGAGCTCTCGAACCGGCCAGCGGAATTCCGCTTCGACCACCACGAAAGCACGTGGATTCGTGTATCCGTTGCAACGGCGCCTATCGCCTGCAATCGCTCCCGAATCTCAGTGAAGGCTAGCGCGACGCATCGAAGCGGTCGGTTCGACAGCACACATTGATTGCACGCTGCCGGCGTCGCGCCAGCCGCCGCCGCGCAGAACACGCCCGCCGATCGGTGAAAATCGCGGCGCCGACAGGCTGCAAGCCAAAAACGCCTACGTCGCTGCGCACTGTGCGCGCCACGACTGCGCCTGCGATCGACGCTGCCGCGACACCTTTCCGGGCTTGCTGAGTACTAACAGCGCCTGCTCCAAGCCGCGTAACCCGACATCACGGGCGCCTTGAAGACAGTCGACATGGGCGATAGTCGCCAGCGTCAGCGCCTCGCCGCCCACATCGAGCGGGTGCTGGTCGCTGCGCAGACGCTGGATATCCAGCAGCTCGACGCGGGCATCGGGCAGGCGGCCGGTGGCAATCAGCCAGCGCGCATATTCGAGCCTGACGGTAAGCGCATTCTTCTGCGACGGTCCGTAGATCGACGCGGCAAGGCGTACGGCCTCGTGCATAGGCTCCGCCGCCAACTCGGGATGACCATCCAGCGTGAGACTGGTGGCGAGGCCCGTGTAGTAGACGGTGAGCACGCGGGCATCGTCTCCTTCATACTCGCGGGTTGCCTGCACCGCCTGCGTGTAGTACTTCGCTGCCTCCGCGTAGCGCTCCTGCTCGCGCAGGCTGGAAGCGAGGGCGCCGATCAGATTGATCGGAAGCGATTCGCTGAAGCCGAATGCCGGACTTTTTGGCAACATCGGCATAATTTCGCGCAGCAGCACCTCGGCGCGTTCGGGCTCGCCCTGAGCGGTTTCGAAATTCGCAATATTGACGATGGCTGACACCGCGGCGATGCCGTATTGCGCTTTACGGCGGTGAAAGGCGAGCAGGTCCTCATAACAGGCACGCTCGTCATCGACACGCCCCATGGACCCGAAATAGACGCAGGTGGCGTTGACCACCGATCCGAATTCGGCGCCGTCAATGGCGCCCGCTTGCTGCAGAAGCGTGCGCGCCGCCTGCACTTTTTCCAATGCAGCCACGTAGTCGCCCTTCGCGTAATACGCCATGGCATTGAAACGCAGCGCCTCGGACAGCGTCGTCACCGGTGTGCTGTCGCTTCGCCCATAAAGATCAACAGCGCGCGCGAACATCTTCAGCGCCGTGTCCTGATCGTCCATCTGATAGAACGCATGCGCAGTACTGAACAGCAATGCCGCACGTCCCTCGGCGCTGAGGTCCGGATCATCCTCGTTCAGCAGCCGATCGGCGCCACGCTTGAGCAGCTCCAGAGCACTGATCGACTCCTCCCGGGTATCGGCGGGGCGTGCCGACTGGAACAACACGATCAGAAATTCCGACACCTCGGTCGCCTTGTCGCGTTCGCGTTCGGTCAGCAGCAACTGGCGATCCATGCGCTGCACATGCAGCCCCAGAAGCGCTATCGCCGCCAGCGCTGCCGCCAACCAGATCCAACGCCGGCGCAGCCAGGCACGAACCTGATAGGCACGACGCCCGCGCATTGCCTGTACCGGGTCGCGTCGCAGCCATCGGTCGAAATCGTCGCATACCGCTTCGGCGGAGCTATAGCGATGCTCGGGTTGCTTGCGCAGCAACTTCAGCACGATGGCGCCGAGGTCCTGTGCGATACGTTCACCGCCGTCGCTGCGCTGCAACGGCAGCGGCTCGACCTGGGTGATCGCATGAATCAGTGCGGCGGGTTCGCGCAGATCGCCATAGGGCGAACGGCCGGACAGCAGCTCATAGGCGAGCACGCCCAGCGAATACAGGTCGCAGCTGATGCCCGCACCGCTGCCGGTCAGTTGTTCCGGTGCGGCATAGCGCAGCGTCATCAACGAGGCGCCGGCGGCAGTGGCCTCGGTATCGATGTCCAGCATTTTGGCGATGCCGAAATCGAGCAGGCGAACGCGGCCACCTTCATCGACCAGCACATTCGCAGGTTTCAGGTCGCGGTGCACGATCAGCTGCTGATGCGCATGCGCCAACGCGCTGGCGACAGCGCGCAGCAGTTTCACCCGCCCCCTGATCGGTAGCGCATGCGTGTCGCAGTAGTCGCGGATCGGCATGCCCTGGACATAGGCAGTGACCAGATAGGGCTGGCCCGATGCATCGCTGCCGGCATCGAGCAGCGGCACGATGTTGGGATGGTCCAGCCGCGCCAGAGCACGCCGCTCTGCCTCGAAACGGCGCAGTGCCTGTGCATCCAGCGCATCGGCGCGGATCTGCTTTATGGCCAGCTGCTGCGCATCGGCACCATCGGCGCGCACGGCAAGCCAGACCCGGCCCATACCGCCGCGTCCGAGCTCACGCTCGATCCGATAACGTGCGATCTGGGGCGCCGTATCATCGGAAGGCTTCGCGACGGGCGCATCCGCCGCAGCGAGATCAAGCCGGCGCAGCACGCGCGCGGCCATCTCCGGGTGCTCGCGCTGCAGTGCTGCGATGGCGTCGAAACGTCCCGTCCCCTCGATATCCAGCAGCATCTGCAATGCGGCCTTCTCGGCCAGATACGCCGAGCGCCGATCGTCCGCAGGCTGCATCATGCCGGTTGCTCCAACCGTTCTTTCAGCCAGGCACGGGCATGCGCCCATTCGCGGTTGACCGCCGATGGACTGATCTGTAAAGCCTGCGCCGCCTCATCGATGGTCAACCCGGTGAACACGCGCAGTTGCACGACTTCGGCCGCCTGTGGATCGAGCTGGGCGAGCTCACCAAGCACTCGGTCGAAATTGAGCAGCTCGGGCGGTGCCACCTGCGGCAGCTCGTGCACGTCGTCAAGCGACAACGCGCGCTCACCGGCGCCGCGCTTGTCGCTCATACGGCGGCGACTGCGATCGATCAGCACCTGGCGAATCACGCGCGCCACGATGCCGGCGAAATGACGGCGATCGTTGAGCCTGGGCGCTGTGCCTTCCAGCAGCCGCGCCAACGCATCGTTGAGCAATGCCGTGGGCTCGAACGTCACCTGCCCGCGCTCGGCTTTCAGCGCATTGATCGCGATACGTTTGAGTTCTGCATACATGCGGTCGAACACCTCGTCGCGCGCGGAGGCTTCACCTGCCGACCATTGCTGCAACAGTTGGGTGATTTCGATGTCGTCTGCCATGTCGCATGATAGACGAGCTCCGAAGTGCGTTGCGAATTCCTGCGGCTATTCGAAGCCATTGTCGAAATAGCTTAGCTCCAGGCGCTGGATCAGATAATCCATATCGTCCGGCGCCGCGCAGGTGGTATCGGTGATGCCGATCGCCGTGGGCCGCCCGGCCCAGAATGTGAAACGCCGAAAGCCATTGCCGCGGCCAGCACAACCCGCGGGTTGCGTGCGGGTGATCAACGCGCCGCCGCTGGCGAATCCGCTATCCACACGCAGGACGACGTTCGCACCGATATGGGCGCGCGCAAAGTACATGCCGGCCTCCAAGCCCTCTGCGGTGACCGCCGTCGCACCCAGCAGCAGTGAACCGTCCGGCAGCTGCGCGACCTGCACGGGCCTATTCTTTACACCGATGATCGCACCCGCCGCCCCGCCCGTGACGCCCGGTACGGGCAATTCCAGGGTCTGCACGGAACCCAGCGTCGCCAGAGCCATCATCGGTCGCTTACTGGTAGAGCGGCTGCCGGACAACAGCATCCGGTTGGCATCGAGCATGCGGCCGCCAATGATCGCGAAATCGTTGTCGATCGTGGGATGCGGCATGTCGATGAGTGCCAGCGTGTTGGCGTCCAGACGCAACAGAAAGCCCTGGCGTGGACCCGCCGCAGGCATTTTGTAGCCGGCGATCCAGACCGCGCCGTCACCGGCCACGCCCGCGGCGGCGAAGAAACTGTCGACATCGCCAAACAGGCGGGCGGTGCGGGAGGCAATGACGGTCCCGGAGTTCGATATGCGCAGTGCGAAGCCGGTGGTGTTGGTGCCATCGGTATTATGATGGCGACCGGTGACCAGCACATCACCGCCGGAGCCTACGTTCACGCCGCGCGCGACACGCAACAATCCGACTTCGAGTCCGTACTGACCCAAATCCACCAGTAACTGCCCGTTGCCAGCGAAGCCGGGGTCCGGCAGCCCGATGCTGGGATCGATGCGCACGATGACGAGAATATCGGGTTGCTCCGGGTTTTCCGGTGGATAGCGCGAATAGACCACCATCACCTTGCCGTCGGGCAGGCAAAGACCGACCGCATTGTGGGCAACGCCACCCAGTACGGGGATGGTTTCCTTGCCGTCCACACTGAAGCGAGTGTCGAGCGCGCCGCTCTCCGTCAGCCAAGCGACGACCAGCCGTTGCTCCTTCGATGCGACGCCTGCAGTAATCAGGCTGCCCAACGGTCCGGCGCAGGCCACCACACCTTCATCGACGTTTTTCGTGGCATCGCCGATCGGATCGAACCCGAGCACGACGGTGCCGCCGTCGCCGAAGTGCGGATCGAGCGCGGCCGATGCCTGCGCCGCGCTCGCAGCAACGACTGCACCGAATAAGACAGCGAGTGACATGTTCAACAACGGGCGTATCGACATCGGCGCATCCTCAGGTTTCGTCGCGCGCATCGCGACCTGCCCACTGAATGCGCAATACCGCGGGAAATCCTCCGCAGAAAAAACGGCGGTGGGTGCGATCACACAGGGAGCGCCGTGATTGATGACGTGGGAGCGGCCTGCGGCCGCGAATCACCTTCGATCCCCTTTCGCGGCCAGAGGCCGCTCCCACAGCCACCTGGGGCCTACGCAATGTGCGTGGCGGAGGATTTTTCGCCAGATTGCGCATTGCGTTGGTCCGAACCGAACGCCGAAGCACATGCCCGCATCACCATCCGTTTCACCCGCCGATGGCGTCACCGCGCCGGGCGCCGCGCATTTCGTCGCCGCCGACTGCCACAACTGCGGCGCCACGCTGACGACGCCGTTCTGCGGCCACTGTGGGCAGGAACGCGCCAAGCGCCTCAACGTTCTCAGCATCGGCAGCGAGGCTTGGCAAAGCTATCGACTCTTTGAATTCAGTGTGATCAAGGCAGCATGGAGGCTGCTGCGTGCGCCCGGGCTGGTGGCGCATGAATTCGTGCTGGGGAGGCGCAAGCAGCATGTGCATCCGCTGAAGCTGCTGTTGATCGCGATCGGGCTGCTGCTGCTGGTACTCAGCCAGAGCAACATGCTGGAGTCCGAGAACGTCAACGTCAGCAAGGCGATGCTGATCGTCCGCGCCTATGCCAAATGGTCGTTCTCGATCGGCATCGTCGCCATCGTATGCGCATCGATGACCCTGTTCGCATGGCGGCGTCCCTACAACGTCACCGAGCATCTGGTGCTGGGCGTCTACTGCCACTTCCTGATCATCGTGCTGAGCATCGTCAACCTGCTGCCGACGCTGCTGTTTCGCGACCCGCAATGGCTGGCGCTGCACAAGAGCTGGTCCGGCTGGCCGCTGGATGTGATCGAGGCCGGCATCGTGATGCGCGCGTTCCGCCAGTTCTTCGGCCTGAGCTGGCGCAAGCACGCGCTGCGGCTGCTCGCTGCGGGGCTGCTGTTCGTGATCGGCAAGTGGGCGCTGCTGCGGCTTTATGCCCTGGCACTGGTGAAGCTGGTGCTGATGCAGATGGTACCCGCCGGTTGAGCACCCACCCCGCGGAGGATTTTTCGCTGTCTTGCGCATAGTGGGATATCGGGTGTCTTCAGTGGTGCCCGAAGCCAATTTCCCGCTGCCAGCATTGAGGATCGAACATGCCCCTGCCCACTTCCCTTCCACGCAACACTTTATTCGGCGCGATGCTGTTGGCACTTGGCGCCTGCGGATCAAACGACAATATCGCCGCACCGCGAACAACCGCACTCGCCGCCAACGATCGGGCGCCAGCGGCGGCCGCCAACGAACAAGCAATGATCGACGAAATCACCAGTTCGCTGCAGGCCTGCTCTTACGACGGCTCGCCGGTGCGTATCGAGACGGAAAAAATGGCCATGGGCGTCAATGCCAGCGGCAAGAACGTGGTCAGCGAGATCATGAAGTTTACCGGCCTGCCGCAGAATTTCGATGTTGTCGAGCATCCCGAAGTGCCGAACGCCGCGGCAGTCATCATGCTCGGCCCGGACAAGCTGCCGCGCCGGGTGATCGCCTACAACCCCGCGTTCATGAGCGATGTGCGCAAGGCCACCGCCAACAACAACTGGGCGCCGATCAGCATCATGGCGCACGAGATCGGCCACCATCTTTCGGGCCACACCATCCAGCCCGGCGGCAGCCAACCACCTACCGAGCTGGAGGCCGACAAGTTCAGCGGCTTCGTGCTGTACAAGATGGGCGCGGCGCTGGCCGACGCGCAGAAGGCGATGAACGCGCTGGTGCCCGATAGCGACGGCCCCACGCATCCGGGACGCGGCAAGCGCGTGCGTGCCATAGCCGAAGGCTGGGAGCAGGCCTGTGCGCAGCAGGGCGGCGACTGCGACGGTAACGTCGCGCCGGTAGGCCGGGGGCCTGACCCCGGCGCCGTGGCCTCGACGTCAACGAAAGAACCGTCGAGTTCAGCACCTCCTCGTACAGTCGCGTCCCGCGAGGTCACACGGTCCACACCAGTCGATGACGTGGCCAAGGTCGGGAATACCGTACGCATAGCTGCGAACGCTGCGCTCGATGTCCTGCCGGCCCCGGACACCAATGCCCTGCCCTCCAAATTCGGCAAATTCGTTATCGACGAGATCGGCATCCTCGATCCGGCAACGCGCGCCGCGTTCGAGCAGCGCATGTTCGAGCATGCCGAAAAACATGGCATCGAAATCGTCAGCATCGTCGCCAGCGATCTGCACGGGCTCAGCGCAGATGATTATGCGCAGGCGATGATGCGCCAGCTGCGCGTCGGCAAACTCGATGTCGGTAATGGCACGGTGCTGGTCGCATCGCCCAAGGACGGCCAGGTCGGCGTCGCAATGGGGCCCGGCGTGATGCTGGAGATGCGCAACTACATCGCGCTGGAAAAGAAGCGTCTGAGCAACTTCATCGACTCGGGTTATCCAAACTGCAAAAGCGTGTGCAACGCCGCCTGGACCGAGCGTTTCTTCGCCGCCGCCGCACATATCGCCGACGACACCGATTCGCAGGACTGGCAGATCCGCTTCCAGAGCCTGGGCGAAATACTTGGCGCGTTCGAGGCCGAGCAGCAGACGCGCAGTGAGCGGCGCTATGACCCGAAATCGGATCCGACCAATGGCAAGATCCTGCGCCTGCAGGGCGAGCTGGCCAGCCGCAACGTCGGCGGCTCACTCACGCACTGGGTCAACCAACCGCATACCAGGATCGTCGGCGGTGATCCAGTGCACGTCATCAGCGAAGGCCGCGATCTGCTGATCTATGTAGCGCCGGAAACCGAACGCCTGATGGTCGGCAAGCTCGCCGAAGGCGGCAGGTACAGCTTCATCGTGCGCGAATCCGCGCTGAGCCGCAATCCCAAGGACGCGCTGAGCTTCGATCTGCTCAGCTTCGACGCCCTGCCTTGATCGTATCCGCGGCAGCGGCGATCGCCGCTGGCGTATCTGCCCGACTTCACGCCACTCATCCCACTCAGGAGTTTTTATGACCCGTGTATTGATGTTGATTTTGCAGTTGACCGTCGCCACCGCCGCGCAGGCGGAAATCGTTATCGACGATCGATTCAACGATCCCAAAAGTGGCTGGCCCGATTTCAACGCCGCTTCGGACAAGGATGTGGGCTTCGCCGTCTATGCCAACGGCAAGTACCAGATGACGCCGGTGAAGAACCGCGCCTACGGCCTGATCAAGGCGCCGCGCCGGGCTAGCAGCGGCAACATACGCATGACCAGCGCATTCTTCATGTACGCCGGCCTTGGCGCCGGCGGCGCCGGGTTGGTGTGCCGCATGCAGGACCTCGACAATTTCTACGCCTTCATCGTCGTCGGCAGCGGCCAGTGGCGCATCGCCCGTGTGCAGCGAGGCGAGACCACAGTGCTCAGAGATGGCAGCGTCGGCAAGCAGGTGATGGCCGGCGCTGTGGACGCGCAGATGACTGCCGAATGCAGCGGCGACCAGCTCACGCTGTCGCTGGGACGCAGCCGTGTCGGTCAGGTTCGCGACGCGGTGTTTGCCGATGGCGACGCCGGTTTGTTCGTCGCTGGCGAGCAAGCGGCCGGCACCAGCGTTTCGTTCGACGATTTCAAGTTGGAATCGCTGAACTGAAAATGGCTGGCCGCGTTGTGGGTCCGCGCTGCGCGCGGACGCTGTTTGACAAGTATTGAGGAGCGGCAGAACGGTTGTGGGAGCGGCCTGCGGCGGCGAAAGGACGGCGACACGTCATTCGCGGCCGCAGGCCGCTCCCACACGACGGTCGCGAAAGGCCTATAATCCGCGGCCATCTCGCGCCGCGGCGCGCTTACTGACTCCCGACATGTCCGACCACATCACCGAAACGATGCGGCGTCGCACCTTTGCGATCATTTCGCATCCCGACGCCGGCAAGACCACTTTGACCGAAAAACTGCTGCTGTTCGGCGGTGCCATCCAGATGGCCGGCAGCGTCAAGTCACGCAAGGCGGCACGCCATGCGACCTCCGACTGGATGGCGCTGGAGAAGGAACGCGGCATTTCGGTCACCTCCAGCGTGATGCAGTTTCCTTACGAGGGCCGCATCATCAACCTGCTGGATACGCCGGGCCATGCCGACTTTTCGGAGGACACCTATCGCGTACTGACTGCGGTCGACTCGGCACTGATGGTGATCGACGTCGCCAAGGGCGTAGAGGAACGCACCATCAAGTTGATGGATGTCTGCCGTATGCGCAGCACGCCGGTAATGAGCTTCATCAACAAGCTCGACCGCGAAGGCCGCTCGCCCATCGACCTGCTTGACGAAATCGAATCGGTGCTGCGCATCCAGTGCGCGCCGATCACCTGGCCGGTGGGCATGGGATCGCGCCTCAAGGGCGTCTATCACCTGCTCGACGGCGAGGTGCATCTGTTCGAGCCGGGCAAGAACTTCACGCGCCAGGACTCGACCATCCTCAAGCTCGACGATCCTGAACTCGAGCGACGCATTGGCCCCGACATCTTGAAGGACCTGCGCGAAGAACTGGAACTGGTCGAAGGCGCCTCGCATCCTTTCGACAAGGACGCCTACCTGGCCGGCAAGCAGGCGCCGGTGTTCTTTGGTTCGGGCGTCAACAACTTCGGCGTGCAGATGCTGCTCGATTTCTTTGTCGAACATGCGCCGCCACCAAAATCGCATGCCACCACTTCTCGCGAAGTATCGGCCACCGAGGAACGCATGACCGGCTTCGTGTTCAAGATCCAGGCGAACATGGACCCGAACCACCGCGACCGCGTCGCCTTCATGCGTATCTGCTCGGGCCGCTACGACCACGGCATGAAGGCTCTGCAGGTGCGCACCGGCAAGGAACTGAAGTTCGCCAACGCGCTGACCTTCATGGCCTCGGATCGCGAGATCGTCGAACGCGCCTATCCCGGCGATGTGATCGGCCTGCACAACCACGGCACCATTTCCATCGGTGACACCTTCACCGAAGGCGAGGCCATCGCCTTCACCGGCATCCCCAACTTCGCGCCGGAACTGTTTCGCCGCGCCCGATTGAAGGACCCGTTGAAGATGAAGCAGCTGACCAAGGGTCTGGCGCAACTGTCGGAGGAAGGCGCAACGCAGTTCTTCCGCCCGATCATGTCCAACGATCTGATTCTGGGCGCAGTCGGCACATTGCAGTTCGAGGTCGTCGCCTATCGGCTCAAGGACGAGTACAGCGTCGAATGCGGATTTGAGAATGTGCAGGTCGCAACCGCGCGCTGGGTGCATTGCAGCGACGCCAAGAAACTTGCCGAGTTCCGCGAAAAAGCCGCGATGAACCTCGCCATCGATGCCGCCGGCGAACTCGTTTACATCGCCCCGACCCGCGTCAATTTGCAACTCACGCTCGAACGCTGGCCCGAGGTGCGTTTCGCGGCTACGCGAGAGCATGCGACGGCCGTGGCGGTGGATTAACCTGGCGCTGCTCCCGCCGTTGATGTTGAAAAGCGGGGCTTTCTACGCTGC
>JANMUE010000509.1:0-5254 GCA_031391205.1 Lysobacterales bacterium
GATTTTCGATCTCCATTGGAGACGAAAAAGCAAAGGCAGCGGAGCAAGCCCCGCTCTACAAGAGCAAGACCGACAGCGCGCTGCCCCGCTCACCGTCAATTCGCCGGATAGCGCACCAGCAACACCTTGGCGATCTGGCCATGCAGATAGCCGATGCCGCGGGCGATGTGCAGCATCAGGAACAGGCCCAGCACGCCCAGTGCGAAGATCAGCGGCAACCACATATCGCCCACCCAGTACAAATCGTTGCTGACTTCGATGCCATCGATATAGAGGTGATTGAAATCGAAGCCATCGAACATGCGCGCAAACGGCGCAGCGATGAAGGCGAGCGACAACGACATGCCGGTCACTGCAACGGTGAAATAAATGATGCCGAGCGGCAGCATCATCACGAAATACAGCATCGTGGTCCAGGTGCGTGGGTCGGTGATCAGATTGCCGATACGCGCCCAGAATCCGGTATCGGCCGGATACACCGGGCGCCTGGGCATGCGCTCGCCCAGCATCACTTCGACCATCCGCCCTTCGACCAGCGACAGCACGTGCACCAGGCCGAGGAACAACAGCGCCACCGGGATGCCGATGATCAGGATGCCCAGACCCACTGAAAGGCTCAGTCCCGTCACCACAAAGGTGAAGTAGAAGATGCCGGTGGCCAGCGACAGCAGCATGTAGAACAGGCCCGCGTACGCCCGCGGATCGGCAATCACGCCGAAGAATTTTCCGAAGATCGATTCGGCCGGTTTGCGCGGCGGCGTGCGCAGCGCGCGGGTGATCTGGATTTCCTTGTCGCGATAGATATCGGCGACTTCTTCCGGCACACCGTAAGTCGTTGCCATGCGCGCCAAGAGATCGGCCTCGCTGATGCCGCGGTTCTCGGCCAGTTCGGAACGCAGATGCTCTTCCGCATCATAGAGCGCGTCCTGGATCAGCGCGGGATCAGCGCCTTTCAAGGCATCGCGCAGCTGATCGAGATAGTCGGCAATGGTGGTCGGCGTTTTGGCGCTCATTGGAATTTTCCTTCGAGGATGGCATCGACTGAATTGCGGGCCGACGTCCAGGTGTCGGTCCAGTTGCTGAGCACGTCCCGGCCCAGCGCAGTGATCGTGTAGTAGCGCCGCGGCGGTCCGTCGACCGAGGGTTCGACATGACTGTCCAGCAGCCCGGCCGCGTGCAGATTGCGCAGCACTGGGTAGAGCGCACTCTGTTTGCTGGCGAGCAGGGCATCCTGGGTCTGTTCCAGCTGCTTGGCGATCTGATAGCCATACAGCGGCGTCGCCGAGCGGCCCAGCACCGCCAGCAGCACCAGGGAAACCGTGCCGGCGCTGAGTTCTTTCTGGAACTTGCGTAGGTGGAGTTCGGTATCGGTCATGGCAGCATAGCGTCAAGTCAGCAGTAGTGTGATGTGAATACTACTGATGACTGGACGATAGGCCATGTGCCCGAAGTCATGGGCCCTGTGGGTCCGACCTGTGGTCGGACGCGCGCTCACAGCGATTCGATTGGGGCAGAGCGTCCGACCACAGGTCGGACCCACAAAAACAACCGTCAGGCCCTTCCGCAACTCGGCACCGTCAATCGCTGCCCGACGCGGATCATGTATTTCGGAGCGCTCAGGCCGTTGGCCGCGGCTACGGGTTCAACACCGCAACCGAATCGGCGCGCAATGCTGTGCAAAGTTTCGCCTTTGCGCACCAGATGGGTTTTCCCGCTGCCACCAGCACTGCCGCTTCGAGTCGCGACCATCGGTCGGGTGGCGCCCGCCGGCTTGCGGGCTTCATGCAGCTCGACACTGCGTTGCGCCAGCAGGCCGCTGCGGCAACGTGCCGCGTAGGCATCGGCGGCGGCCTTGGGCACCTCGAGCACGGCGCCGGCGGCGATGCGCGTGTCGGCATCGGTGCGCGGATTGAGATTACGCAGCGTGCGAAACCAGCCGCGCGGATTGCCGAACTGACCCATGCAGACGGCAAGCTCGTTGATCGAAGCGGTGCGCTCCAGAGTGATCGATGCAGGTGTCGCGTCGATCTTGGGAAACACCAGACCGTAGTCATCCGGATGCAGGTACAGCCAGGCAGCGGCCATCACCATTGGTACGTACTCACGCGTTTCCGGTGGCAGCGCGTTGTACACCGGGGCCTCCCAGAAACCGCGCTGGCTGCGGGCGGCCAAACGCCCTACCCGACCCTCGCCACCGTTGTAGGCCGCCAGTGCCAGTTCCAGATCGTTGTTGAAGATACGGAATTGATCATTGAGAAAGGCGACATTGGCCTCGGTGATGCGCCGCGCATCGAAGCGCTCATCGAACCCGCCATTGCGCGACAGACCAAAGCGCGCCGCCGTGGCCGGCATGAACTGCAGCAACCCGGCAGCACCCGCACGCGACACGGCATGCACCTTGCCGCCGGATTCCTTGGCCAGCATGCCAAACAGCAGCGCCTCGGGCAGCCCGGCCTGTTCGTACACCGGCCACATGCGATGGCGCAGATACTGGTAGTGCTCATGCGCGTCCAGAAGATTCGGTCGCATCCAGGTCAGCCACTCCTCGATCGAAGCCTTCACCGCCTCATTCAACTGGATGACTTCGTCCAGCTTCCTGCCCTTGAGCAGCGCCACACTGCGCGCCACTTCCGGAATTTCCTCAAGCGGCACAACCGCTGCTGTGCTCTCGGCATCGAGGGTACGTATATCGGCATCGGACTCTGCCGCATCGGCAGCGCGGCGCCCGAGCAGGGCAACCTGCATGCGCTCAAGCGCGCGCGACTGTGCCTGCAAGGCGCTGGTCGAATCGCAATGGCGATCGGCCAGGCAGGCGGCGATTGCAGTATCAAGATTCTGTCGCGCCGTGGTCAGCGCGCCAACCGCGTCATCGCTCTCACCGCGATGCCAGGATTCCAGCGCGCCTTCAAAGGCCGTGGCAGCTGCGGCCACTTCGCTCATGCCGACAGCATTGGCCGCAGACTTGGTCGCCTGGTTGGCACAGCCGCCCAGCAGCATCAACGCAACACCCATGCACACACTACGCATCGCCGTAAACCTTTGTCTGGACGCCGGCACGGTAGCCGCGCAGTCAAACAGACGCAACTCTTCCCGGTCGGCGACCGATAGAATCGGTACCTGAACCGGCAAAGGTAAACAGACGTGACCAGCATTCATCTTGGCAAAGGCGACAAAGACGTTTACCTGCTCGCCAAATACGCCAATCGACACGGGTTGATCGCGGGCGCCACCGGCACCGGCAAATCGGTTTCGCTGATGGTGCTGGCCGAAGGCTTTTCGCGTATGGGCGTACCGGTGTTTCTGGCCGATGTGAAAGGCGATCTCGCCGGATTGAGCCAGAGCGCCGTGATCAGCGAAAAACTGCAGGCGCGCATCGACCGTCTCGGCCTTGCCGACTGGAAGGCCGAAGCCAATCCGGTAGTGTTCTGGGATATCTATGGCCGCAACGGGCATCCGGTGCGCACCACCGTCAGTGAGATGGGACCGAACCTCTTGATGCGTCTGCTGGAATTGAACGATACCCAGGAGGGCGTGCTCCAGGTCGTCTTCAAAGTGGCCGACGAGAATGGGCTGCTGTTGCTCGATCTCGACGATCTGCGTTCGATGTTGAATTTCGTTTCGGAGAACGCCAAGGAAATCTCCGCGCAATATGGTCTGGTAGCGCCGCAGTCCATCGCAGCGATTCAACGCTCGCTGCTGCGCCTGGAGTCCGAGGGCGGCGACAGCTTCTTTGGCGAGCCGGCGCTGGATCTCAACGACTTCATGCGCCAGGACATGAGCGGCCGCGGCATCATCAATATACTCAGCGCCGAGCAATTGATCCTCAAGCCGCGGGTGTATTCGAGTTTTCTGCTGTGGATGCTGTCGGAGCTGTTCGAAAACCTGCCGGAGGTGGGTGATCTGGATCGACCCAAGCTGGTGTTCTTCTTCGACGAAGCGCATCTGTTGTTTGCCGATGCAACGCCCTCGCTGAAACAGCGTGTCGAACAAGTGGTGCGATTGATCCGCTCCAAGGGTGTGGGCATCTATTTCTGCTCGCAGCTGCCGGACGATGTGCCCGATGTGGTGCTGGGCCAGCTCGGCAATCGCGTGCAGCATGCGCTGCGCGCATTCACGCCGCGCGATCAGAAGGCGGTGAAGAGTGCGGCCGAAACATTCCCGCCCAACCCATCATTCAAGGTCACCGAAGTCATCACCCAGCTGGGTGTGGGCGAAGCGCTGGTTACCACTTTGCAGGAAGGCGGTATACCGCTGCCGGTTGAGAGGACCTATATGGTGCCGCCGCATTGCCGAATCGGTGCGATCAACGAGGAGGAGCGCAAGACCATCCGTTCGCGCTCGCCGATCGGCACGCGGTACGACACTGCAGTCGATCGCGAGTCGGCAGAGGAAATGCTGCAGAAGCGCGCCGAATCTGCGTCAGCAGAGACTCCGGTTCCAACACCAAAGGAATCGCCGCGATCGACACCGGCATCGGCGGAGCCACAAGCTCCAGGCTGGGGCGATCGCTTCAAAGCGTTTCTGTTCGGCACCAACCGCCGCCAGGGCGCGCTCGAGACCTTCGCCAAATCGGCAGTACGCAGTGCCGGCACCAGGGTGACCAATCAAATCCTGCGTGGTGTCATGGGCGGCGTCAGCCGTCGGCGCTGACGAAGATGTCACGCTGGCGTCCACCCGCACCCGGCACTACAGCGATCATCACGCCTGCGGGCATGCAGCGCCTCAAGGAAGAACTCGATCATCTATGGCGCGAGAAGCGTCCTGAGGTGGTGCGGGCATTGGCTGCTGCGGCCGCTGAAGGCGACCGCTCCGAGAATGCCGAGTACACCTACCGCAAGAAACAGCTCGGAGAAATCGACCGGCGCGTGCGCTATCTGAGCAAACGCATACCGGCGCTGCGAGTCGCCAGCGACCCACCCACCGACCAGAATTGCATATTCTTCGGCGCCACCATCGAGCTCGAAGACGACGACGGCAATCCGTACTCCTATCGCATCGTCGGTCCCGACGAAACCGATGCGCCACTGGGCCACATCAGCATCGACTCACCACTGGCGCGCGCAGCATTACGCAAACGACCGGGTGACGAATTTGTTGCCGAACTGCCGGGACGCAGTCTGAAATTCATCGTGGTGTCGGTGCATTACATCAGCGTTGGCACACCCTGAGAAAACATCGACATGTGGAGTGC
Organism: Lysobacterales bacterium; assembly: GCA_031391205.1. GTDB lineage: Bacteria > Pseudomonadota > Gammaproteobacteria > Xanthomonadales > Ahniellaceae > 0-14-3-00-62-12. Next base: position 5,192 of record JANMUE010000509.1, read on the forward strand.
GGCAGCTTGCTGCCGCTGTTGTGCTTTCGACTTTGCAGCAAGCGTCACGAAGAACAGCGGCAG
>JANMUE010000473.1:0-5947 GCA_031391205.1 Lysobacterales bacterium
CAGATATGCATATCTGCTGGGGTTCGCTTCGCTCACCCTCAGCCTACGAAACGACAAATGGTTTTGAACTCTGGAGTGACTATGAAGAATTTGTTTTGCATCGCCGCCATCGCCCTGGCCATCGCATCGACCGGATGCAGCCGATCTCCATCCGACGACACCGCGCGACTGAGCGTCGCCGCCACTGCCGTACCGCACGCCGAAATCCTGGCGATGATCAAGCCGAAACTCGCCGAGCAGGGCCTGACGCTGGAAGTACACGTGTTCAGCGACTACGTGCAGCCCAACGACCAGGTCGCGCAGAAGCTGATCGACGTGAACTACTTCCAGACCGAGCCCTACCTCGACGCCTACAACCGCGACCGCGGCACACAGCTGACCACGGTGGTCGGCGTGCATATCGAACCCTTCGGTGCGTATTCGCGGCGCTTCAAGACGCTGGAAGAACTGCCGCAGGGCGCCGACGTAGTGATCCCGAACGACCCCAGCAACAACAGCCGCGCGCTGATTCTGCTCGACAAGGCCGGCCTGATCCGGCTCAGCGATCCGAGCAACGCACTGGCCACCTTGCACGACATCACCAGCAATCCCAAAGACCTCAAGTTCCGCGAGCTCGACTCTGCGATGCTGCCGCGCGTACTGGATCAAGTCGATCTCGCACTGATCAACACCAACTACGCCCTGGACGCCGGTCTGGATCCCACCCGCGACGCACTGGTCATCGAAGGCAGCGATTCTCCCTACGTCAACTTTCTCGTCGCCCGCGCCGACAACAAGGACGATCCGCGCGTGCAAAAGCTTGCCGCGGCTCTGACCAGTCCGGAGGTGAAAGCGTTCATCGAGAGCGAATACAAGGGGGCGGTGCTACCGGCGTTTCGATGAAATGTCGCCTAAACGCCAGTGCGTCACACAGACAAATGGCGATACGTTCGATCAGCCAAGAAAAATGCGAAACCTACTGGGCGAGGGCGATACGCGCCCCTTTCTCGACCTGAAGCCCAATCGCATGAAGCAATTGAACGAATACCTGAGAGTACACGCCGTTAGCAACAGCAAGGGCGTGTTTTGCATCCGATTCTTCCGCTTTTTCCGCGCGATGAACTATCTTATTCCGAAGCTCTTGAAGTTCCCTGATCTCTACCAACAACGTCTTGCTCGCCCCTTCCCGATGCTCCTTCGAAACGTCAATGCCCGCCAGTTCATTGAACAGCCCAGCAAGCAGACTCTTGTAGCGATCTAGTCCGCCGGTCTGATCCATTGCAACGTCCACCACCAATGATGCCAGAGAATCGACATGGATCAATCCAAAAACCACCGGCTTGAGAAGGGCCACTTTCAAGAATTGCTCGATAGACGTCACTGCGAAGACCACTGAAGCAGTCGGGTGGCCACTCTCCAAGAGAGCCTTGGCATCCTTGAATGCGCTCACGCCTTTGACGGCAACATCAGGGTTCCTGAGGTAGAAGGATCTAAGACGCTCTGACGTGAACTCCTCGATCGCTTGATTACGGTGTTCAGGATACAGTTCTCGCGAAATAGCCTCAAACCCCTCATCGCGCATCGCGTCTTCGAGCGTATAGCCCATACAGGTAACCCCACCTATTTGCTCTTTCTTTAGACGAATTCAGATGTCAGACCATGGACCGAATTGCTTCAGCTCTCTGGTCGAACTCCCCAGCTTCGGTGAATCGATTCACTACCGGAAAGCAGATTCACATACCGAACTACGCGGCGTCGAGTTCTTCGCGAATCACCTTGCGCAAAGCCTCAAGCGTCAACAGCTGCCCATTGTTCGCCAGAAATTCGCGCAGCACGCGGTTGATTTCGGTCTGGTAGCCGGAGCCGGAAGCTTCGGCACGGGCGCGGAAGTGTTCGATGATGTCGTCGTCGAGCATCATGGTGATCCGGGTTTTCCCGGGCGACGGGATCACGGCGCCACGCTTGCCCTTGGTGAAATCGTATTCATTGCGCATGATAGAACTCCGCTTCGCCTCGGCTGGCCTTGCGAGCAGAGATCAGTCGCGCCTGCTCTTCGCGTGGGGTGTGCACAACAACCAGTACACGCCCCAGCGAATCCATTCCCAGTGTGATCTGGCGGCTCACCAACGACATCTGGATCGTCGATCGTTACTGCATTTGAATCGCGCAACGCTTGCTCGGCGTGCGCGAAACTGATGCCGTGCTTCTTGAAGTTCGATGCTGCCTTCCGTGGATCGAATTCGATCTCCATGGATATACTATGCATATATTGTATGCATTCGTCAATCTGCAAGGCAGCACGAGCCCCGGCACACGATCAGTGTCAGCCGTTTGATGCGTACACATCATCGCGTTCGTTTTTTGTTTCATGTGCAGCATTGATCGCAGACACACGCCCAACCGGGCGATCGTGTAGGGATTTGGCGGTAGGAAAGATTCCCAATCTGATGATGCTGCTCGCCGACATACACAAGCAACTGCGGCGCAACGTACCGTCGTCAAATTGCCGATTTGCAGGATGATCACTGTCTATCAACACTGCGAATCCAGTCCCCTTAGTGAAGGGGACGTTCGACGCCGCAGGCGGCGAGGATGGGGTATGGCAGCAAGCCGCTTCCAATCGCGTACCGGCTGATTATGGCTATCACGCACTTGGGGCAGCGTTGGTCGCGCCGAAGCAGAGCCGCGTGACCGCGATTGGTGGGTCGTCCGAGATTCGAACTCGGGACCATCGGATTAAAAGTCCGGTGCTCTACCGACTGAGCTAACGACCCATGCAACGGCCGCGCAGTTTAGGTGAGCGGCCCCGAGCGCACAAGGACAGGGCACGCTTTTTTGCAACCCGGCCCGGTTGCAGCGATTCACGCGTAATGCGTGGGGTCGGCGACACCGGCTTCATCGAAGCCCTGCGCTCGCAGGCGACAGGCATCGCAGCGACGACAGGCGCGGCCCTGGTCATCGGCCTGATAGCAGGATACGGTCATCGCGAAATCCACACCCAGCGCAAGACCGCGGCGCACGATGTCGGCCTTGCTCATGCGCATCAACGGCGCATGAACGTGAAATCCGGAGCCTTCGACGCCGGCCTTCGTGGCAAGCAGCGCCAGACGCTCGAAGGCTTCGATGAATTCCGGCCGGCAGTCCGGATAGCCCGAATAATCGACCGCATTGACGCCGCAGAACACATCGCGCGCGCCCAATACCTCGGCCCAGCCCATCGCCACCGACAGCATGATGGTATTGCGCGCCGGCACATAGGTGACAGGAATGCCGGTGGACGCCGTCTCCGGCACCTGGATGTCGTCGGTCAGCGCCGAGCCACCCAAGGAACGCAGGTCGATATGCACGGTCTTGTGCACCTTGGCATCGAATGCCGCGGCCACGCGACACGAGGCGTCGAGTTCGGAGTGATGGCGCTGGCCGTAGTCGACACTGAGGGCGTAACAGTCGAATCCCTGAGCACGCGCCTCGGCGATGGCAACGGCCGAATCCATGCCGCCTGACACCAGGACCACCGCGCGTTTGCACATTGCGGAAGCCAACTCAGACATCGCCATTGCCCCATGCAGCCAATACCTGACGCAGCACATTGACCCACATTACGATCAACACCAGGGTGCTGATGACGTAGACGGTGAAACGGTGCATGACGCGGTTGTAGGTAAGGTGGATGGCGCTGTGCAGCACGCGCAGGCCGACATAGGCCATGGCCAGCGGCGCGAACGGTGTGCTGCGCAGATCGAGCAGCAGCAAGATGGCGGTGAGCGCATAGAACAGGACCGGTATTTCCAACAGGTTCTGCAGATTATCGGCAGCACGTGTGCGCTTGAGCGCAGCGCGCGCCTGGGTGCGTGTCGCCACGTCCTGCGGGGCGATGCCTTCACGCCGCATCTCGACGAGACGTTCGATATAGAACAGCACCCAGACCACGAAGGTAAGCCCGATCAGCAGCAAGGCAGGCAATGCGACGCTGATCTGCGCCGCGCTCAATAATGTCATCGTCCCTTCTCCTCGCCCCAGATGTGTTTGTGCAACTGCGTCTGCAGCCGCACCGGCAGGCGGTCCTGCAATATCCATTCAGCCATGTCGCGCAGCGAAACCTGGCCATAGCTTGGCGAGAACAGCACGTCGCAGCGCGCTGCCAGTGCATGCTCGCGCAGAACGCTTCGCGCCCACTCGTAGTCTGCGCGATCGCAGATCACGAATTTGATCTGATCGTGTGGCGTGAGCTGGGCGAGATTCTCCCAACGATTGCGGTGCATCTCGTTGGAGGCCGGCGTCTTCAGATCCATCACCCGCGAGACGCGCGTGTCGACTGCTGCGATATCGATGGCGCCACTGGTCTCCAACGACACGTCGTAGCCGGCATCACAGAGGCGCTGCAGCAGAATCACGCAGCGTTTCTGCGACAGCGGTTCGCCGCCGGTGACGCAGACATGCCGCACGCCGTAGCTGGCGACCTGCTCAAGAATCTCGTCGATGGACTTCCACTCGCCGCCGAAGAACGAATACGTCGTGTCGCAGTAGGTACAGCGCAGCGGACAACCGGTCAGTCGCACAAATACCGTCGGCCAGCCGACACTGCGCGCCTCACCCTGCAGCGAGTGGAAGATTTCGGTGATACGCAGGCGTTCTTCAACGGCGGCGTCAGTGGTGATGGAGGGGGTGGCTTGGGACACAGTTAATCCAACGTAGGTCGGATCCCGCGCAGCGGTATCCGACATCGGCATATCGGCAGACTCAACTCAAGCGGGATTCGTCGGCGCTTACCTTGAGGTTGCTCGTAGATGGCGAAGTCGGATGACCAGCTCCGCTGTTAAAGACCCCCTTCGGGGGATCCGACCTACCTTACGGCGTGCGGCCTTCCAGACGCAGCGCGCGCAAACGGCCCTGGGCGAGGCGTGCGACGGTGGTGTCGGGATAGAGCCGCACGACTTCGTTCAATGCGGCTTCGGCCTCGTTCCATTCGCGCAGTTCGTAATGGCAGTAACCGAGTTTGAGCTGGGCATCGGCAGCCTTGGCGCTCTGTGGAAAACGGTCGAGCAGCGATTTGAAGGTGTCGAGCGCGATGCGATAGTTCTGCGTCACGTAGTAGGACTCGCCTAACCAATAGGTCGCGTTGTCCGCCAAGTCACCATTCGGAAACTGCTCAAGAAAACTCGAAAAGCGTCGTGCCGATTCTGCATAACGGCCTTCACGCAGCGCCGCGAAAGCAGTGTCGTAGCTGGCCTGTTCATCGCTGGACAAGGGCGGCAACGTGCTGACTGGATTCACCGGCACCGACCCTGACGTGGCATTGGGATCGGACGGCTGCACTGGCACTCCAGCTGCATTGATCGGGACCGGTGCTGCCATCGGGTCGCTGGGCGGCGGCGCGGCGTTGGTGCGGGGTTCCATGGTGAGCTGGTTGGGATCACTGGGGGTGACCGGCAGCATCTGGGTTTGCCCGGGCTCAATGGCAGCACCGTTCATGGCAGACGGCGCGCTTGAACGCATTGCGCCGCCGGACTCAAGCCGCGTCAGCCGCGAATCCAGATCGACATATTGGTCGCGCGCGCGTTTTTTCAGCTCTTCGATCTCGAAGGCCTGATTCTCGACCAGCCCGCGAAGCGACTGCACTTCTGCCTGCAGTTCGGTGATGCGGTTGAGCAGTTCGACCATTGACTGGCCGCCCTGGCCCTGGGTCTGATTCTCCAGCTTCGCCAGGCGTTCGGACAGACTCAGGCGACCGGACTGCGCCGATGCTTCGGGTGCGGTAGCAAGCGCGAACGCCGAGGCAAGCGCGGCGCTGAGCAGGCAGTGTGAGACACGGTTCATAGGTGGATTCCTCGGCGGAAGGTACTGCGATCAAGATCGCGGCTGGCGACAGCTGCGTCAAGGGGAAAAGCAAACAAGGGCTGAGCAGGCTTCCTGTGGGAGCGGCCTCCGGCCGCGATTGGAGATATTCGAATCCCAATCGCGGCCGGGC
>JANMUE010000550.1:0-12129 GCA_031391205.1 Lysobacterales bacterium
GGGTTCTTCCGCCCATTCCGGTGAGCAGGGACAGCATGTAGGGAGCCATCAGTACCATGGTGTATTGCATCATCGCATTTCGCGGCAGAGTCATCACATGCTCCATGGCACGCCGGGTCGAGTTGCGAATCGCCTCCAGGCGCTCGCGCGGACCTTCGATGTCGGTGCCCAGCGTAGAGATGATGAAGGTGATGGCATTGCCGGCACCTTCGTCGTCCTTGGGTCGAACCGATACCGGAATGCCGGCGGTCAGCGACTGCTCGGGCAGGGCGCCCAGTTCATCGAGGAAGCGTCGCAGTGCCGCGCCGCAGACCGTGAGTACTACGTCGTTGAGCGTGGCATTGGCGGCTTCTGCTACAGCGCGCAGCCGTGCGATTGGGAACTGCTGAGTTGCGAAACGGCGCGGTTGCTTGATGCGGCCGTTGATGATCGACGAGGGCGTATTGAAGGGGATTGCCAACGACTCGCCGGCCATGCGTGTGGAGCCGACCATGCTGGTGAAGGCGCGCACGATGTCCGGTAGGGTACTGAGCTGATCACGTGTCGCGTCGACCAGGCCATTGACGACCTGTGCCGCCGTAGGCGCCGGGACCTCGCGGCGCTGGCGCAGGCGAGCCGGAAATCCGACGGCGAAGAACGGCTGCAGGCGGCGGCTGGCCTCGGCATCGTGCGACATGGAGCGCACCAGCAGTTTCATGCCGCTGATGCCATCGATCAACGAGTGGTGCATCTTGATGTACCACGCGAAGCGCCGGCCCTCCAGCCCTTCGATGAACTCGCATTCCCAGGGTGGACGCGACAAGTCCAGCGGCTGACTATGCAGGCGCGCGATGAGTTGCCCGAGCTCGCGCTCGCCACCCGGTTGCGGCAGGGCCGAAAGGCGAACGTGATGTTCCAGGTCGATGCGCTGTTCTTCTTCCCAGACCGGCCGCAGGCCCTTCAGGCCGGGCCTGCGCAGCCGGTGGTTCCACGGCGCCACCACTTCGGTGCAGGCGCGGAAATCGGCAAGCAGCTGGCGCAGAAAATCGGGCGCAGCATCATCCGGAAGTGTAAACGTAATCAGCCCGCCGACATGCATCGGGGTGTCGCGCGATTCGACCATCAACCAGGAGATGTCGAGGGGATTGAGAGGCTTCACGCTCATCAACTGACTCCGGAAGCAGGATGGGATGACACTCTATCGCAGGACGGGGACGCTACGAGCAGCGTGTCGAGCGGACATACTGCCGCTGTCTCACCGATGCCGCTGCGTCATGACGGCAGGCGCCGCGCGTGCACTGAAGGGTCGAGTCACGTTCCACTTGCGCCGCATCGAATTTGGCGCTTAGCTTAAGACATGCTGTGTCGGGGATCGCTACGGGAATGGCTGTTCTGCCTGATGTTCACCGCAAGCTCGTCGGCGCTTGCGGCGACGGGGGCGGAATTGCCGGGCAATGGGCTGATCAACCGCGACCAAATCCGTTTCCGCACGGTGGGTATTCGCGAAGGCCTTTCGAGCACCACAGCGCGCGCCATCGCTCAGGACGAGAAAGGGTTCGTCTGGTTGGGCACGCAGGAAGGGCTCAATCGTTTCGACGGCTATGCGTTTCGCGTGTTTCGCGCTGATTCCGAGCATGCCGATTCGCTGAGCGACAGTCATATCACGGCACTCGTTGCCGATGGCAAGGGCGGACTGTGGATTGGCACCGTCGGTGGTGGCATCAATCGCATGGATCTTGCTACCGGTCGTGTGCAGCGATTCCTGGAGGGTGAATCATCCGGCTTGATTGGCACGCAGGTGAATGCGCTGATGATGGCCCGCGATGGTGCGCTGTGGGTGGCAACGCAGGACGGCGCGGTTCAGGTGATGCAGCCCGGCGCAGCAAGGTTCGAGACCCTGCTGCCTGGAGAACTAAGATTGCGCCGGGTGCGCGCGCTGCTGCAGACACCGCGCGGCGATGTGTTGATGGGTGGCGCCGCCGGCTTGCAGCTTTACTCGACGCAGACTGCCAGCCTGCGGGCATGGCCCACTGGCGATAACGGCGCGCCTGCAGGCATGCAGGTTTCGGCGCTGGCGTTGGCGCCGGATGGCCGCGTCTTCGCAGGCGACGATGCGCTGGGTCTGTTCGAATTTGGCGACGACGGCCGCCTGTTGGCGCAGCACCATGCCAATGCCAATCGCCCCGGCTCGCTGGTCGACAATCGCGTAGTTTCATTGATGATGACCCGGCAAGGCGAGCTCTGGGTGGGAACCTACAACGGGCTCAGCCGTTACCAGGGGCAGGGCGGATTCCTGAATTTCCTGCATGACCCCAGCGATGTCGGCGGCATCGCGGCCAACCGCATTCCGGCGATGATGGAAGACCGCGATGGACTGCTCTGGTTTGGTACCTGGACCGCCGGTGTTTCCTTGCACAAACCGGCTACGCGGGCACTGCGCATCCTGCGTCATCGCGCTTCCGATCCGCGCAGCATCCCGACCAATCCAACGCGCGCTCTGGCACGTGATCCGGATGGCCGACTCTGGTTTGGTCTGTTCGAAGGGGGCGGACTGGTGCACTACGATCTTGAGGTCGGTGTATTGCAGCGCTATCGGCACGATCCGGATGATCCGGACTCATTGCCCAGCGATGGGGTGCAAGGCATTCTGCGCCGCACCAACGGTGAGCTGTGGGTGGCGACTACCGCGGGTGTTGCCATGCTCAAACCCGGCGGCGACGGCTTTGTGCGTTCCGGCGACGGTCCGTTGCAACTGCCCGCGCGCTCCGCGCGCACGCTGTACGAGACCCGCGACGGCACGCTGTGGATTGGTAGCGAAGATGCGGGTCTGCTGGCCCTTTGTCGGAGCTGCGTGTCCCATGTTCAATATGCCTTCGATCCAGAGCATTCACGGCGATCGTTGCCCGGCAGCAGCATCAATGCGATTTTCGAAGATCGCGCCGGCATGTTGTGGATCGGAATGAACGGAACCGGCCTGGTGCGCCTGGATCGGCGCAACGACCAGCTAACGACGGTGCGCGCGCAACGTGGCGTGAAAGGCGCGCTGCAGAGCGACGTGGTAACCAATTTTTTTGAGACCGCGGACGGTGAACTGTGGATCGGCACGCAGGGTGCCGGCATCTGCCGGGTTGATCGTGGAGAAACCTTGAAGTTTTTTCATGTGACCCAGCGGGACGGGCTTAGCGCCAACGCCATCGGCAGCGTGATCGAAGACGCCGACGGCATGCTCTGGGTCGCCTCGATAGGCGGCATCGACGAATACGACCGCAAGACTGGCCGCGTGCGCGGTCTGACCGCCAGCGACGGCTTTGATCGCTCGGGCTACTTCATCAATTCGCGCACGCTCGACGATGCTGGCAATCTTTACTTTGGCGGCCTGCTTGGCATCGTTCAATTTCATCCGCGCGATTTTCAGCTCGATTTGCGCCGTCCGCGTGTCGTGCTGACCGGCGTCGATATCTACCGTGCCGAGGACACGGACGAGGATCGCGAAGCTTCGGCGGCGTTCATTGATGGGCTGACGCTTGACCATACGGAGCCGGTCTGGTCGCTGAGTTTTTCCACGATGAACTACGCCAGTACCGACGCCACGCGTTTCAGCTATCAGTTGGAGGGGCTCAACCAGGGCTGGATCAATCTGCCCAAGGGTCAACGCATGGCGAGTTTCACCCATGTGCCGCCGGGCAACTATGTGTTTCGCGTACGCGCCGCCAATGCCGACGGCATGGAGTATGGCGAGGAAACGCGGCTACCCGTGCGGATCGCACCGCCGCCGTGGTGGTCGCCCGGGGCGAAGATGCTGTATGCATTGGCTGCGCTGTTGCTCGCATCGTTTCTTGCCCTGGCCATTCGACGACGTGGGCAGGAGCGGCGCCAGGCGCGGAGAACTATTGCCGAGCGTGAAAACTGGCTGAAGCTTGCGCTTTGGGGAAGTCGCGACGAACTCTGGGATCTTGATCTGGTCAGGGGCAGCGTGCGCCGGGAAAATCCGCTGCCGGGTTTTGCAAACGACCAGCCCGGGCAGCCCGTCGAAGCGCTGTATTACGAACGTCTGGTGCATCCTGAGGATCGGCAGGCCAACGATACGGCCATGCGTGCCCACCTGCGTGGCGAGACCGAATTCTGCGAAATGGCCTATCGCGCCCGCAGTCAGCGCGGCGGCTGGTTCTGGGTGCTTACCCGCGGCCAGGTGGTGGAGCGCGACGGCGATGGCCGTGCATTGCGCATGATTGGCACGCACCGCGACATCACCTCACTCAAAGCCACGGAAGAGTTGTTGCGCGCAAGCAATGATGCGTTGGAGTCACGGGTCGCGGAACGCACACACGAACTCACTGTCGCCAATGCGGACCTGCAGCAGACTTTGGTTGTGTTGCAGCAGGCACAGAATCAATTGATCGAATCGGAAAAAATGGCATCGCTGGGCAGTCTGGTCGCCGGCGTCGCGCACGAGATCAACACACCGCTGGGTATCGGTATAACCGCAGCGTCGCATCTGGAAAGCATAACGCATCAGTTTGGTCACCTCGTCGAGGCCGGCCAACTGACGCGCAGGGATTTGAACGAGTTCCTGGTCGCCGCCAAAGAATCGAGCCGATTGATTCTGAAGAATCTCGAGCGTGCCGGACAGCTGGTGCGCAGCTTCAAGCAGGTAGCTGTCGATCAAAGCAGCGAAGAGCGTCGGATCATCAACCTGGGTGAGTATCTCAACGAAATCGCGTTTGCATTGCGACCCGCACTCAAACGTATGCCGCATGAGCTGCGCCTCATCTGCCCGCAGGACGTTGTGCTCGACACCTATCCCGGTGCGATCTATCAGATTGTCGTCAATCTGATCAGCAACGCGTTGGCGCATGCGTTCCCTGGCGATCAGTCCGGGCTGATCGAATTACGCGCGTATACACGTCATGCCAACGAGGTGGTGATCGAGTATCAGGACAACGGCGTAGGTGTCGAGCCGGCAATGCTGAAACGCATCTACGACCCATTTTTCACCACGCGCCGCGGCCAGGGCGGGTCGGGTCTGGGGTTGCATATCGTCTACAACCGCGTCACGCAAATACTCGGTGGCAGCATCGTGGCCGAGAACCGCGACGGATTGCATTTCACGATCCGCTGGCCATTGCGACCGGCGGATATGTAGAGCAGGGCTTGCTCCGATGCTCGTGATCGTGGTCTCAAACGGAAACCAAAAGCAAAAGCAGCGGAGCAAGCCCCGCTCTACAAGTGCGGCGCCCGTTAGCGCAGGCGCTCCAACACCTGCTCCCGACTCAATGCCTCGGCTTCGCTGGCACGGCGTGCGCGGTATTCGAAAGTTCCTGCGGCCAATCCGCGTTCGGAAACTACCACCCGGTGCGGGATGCCGATCAATTCGATATCGGCAAACATCTGGCCGGCACGCAGACCACGATCATCGAGTACGGCATCGATGCCGGCGGCGCGAAGTTCGCTGTACAACGCTTCACCGGCAGCATCGATGGCCGAATCTTTTTTCGGATTGATCACGCAGATGGCGACGCGCCAAGGCGCGATCGCATCCGGCCAGATCACGCCGGCAGCATCAAAATTCTGTTCGATTGCCGCGGCGACGATGCGCGATACGCCGATGCCATAGCAGCCCATGAACATCACGCGCTTCTGGCCAGCTTCGTCGAGCACGGTGGCATTCATGGCTTCGGCATACTTCTGGCCGAGCTGGAATACATGTCCGACCTCAATGCCGCGGGCGATGCCGATTTCGCCCTGGCCATCCGGCGAGGCATCACCGACGACCACCTTGCGCAGATCTTCGATGCGAGTGATGCGCGCATCACGGTCCCAGTTGGCGCCGGTGTAGTGGGTACCATTCTGGTTGCCACCGCAGACGAAATTGGCAAGCACCGCAGCGGATCGATCGACGATCACCGGAATCGACGAAGACAGACCCGCGGGTCCGATGAAGCCTGGCTTGCAGCCGATCGCGGTTTCGATCTCAGCTTCGCTGGCGAGTTCTGATTCGCCGGGAAGTTCGGCCAGCTTCTGCGCCTTCACTTCGTTGATTTCGTGGTCGCCGCGTACACACAGCGCCACCAGTCCTTCGCGCCCGCGGACAATGATCGTTTTCACGCATTGCTGCGGCGTCACCTTCAGAAATGTACTGACTTCCTCGATAGTTTTCTGCCTGGGGGTATCGACACGCGTCAATGCGGCATCCGCGGCAGAGCGGGCCATGTTCGGGGCGACGGCTTCGGCGAGTTCGACATTGGCGGCGTATTCCGACCCGGAAGAAAACGCGATCGCGTCCTCACCGGAGTCTGCCAGTACATGAAACTCGTGCGAGGCATTGCCGCCAATCGCTCCGGTATCCGCCTGCACCGCACGGAATTTCAGCCCCAGACGGGTAAAGATGCGCGTGTAGGTCGCATACATGTTGTCGTATTCGCGGCTCAGGCAATCCTGAGTCAGATGAAAAGAGTAGGCGTCTTTCATCAGGAATTCGCGCGCACGCATGACGCCGAAGCGCGGCCGGATTTCGTCGCGGAACTTGGTCTGGATCTGATAGAAATTCAGCGGCAACTGCTTGTAGCTTTTCAGCTCCTGGCGCGCGAAATCGGTGATCACTTCTTCATGCGTCGGGCCGTAGCAGTACTCCTGCTCCTTGCGGTCCTTGATCTTCAACAGCTGACCACCGAAGCGCGCCCAGCGGTCGGTTTCTTCCCATAGTTCACGTGGCTGGATCGAAGGCATCAGCACTTCCAGTGCGCCAGCGCGGTCCATTTCTTCGCGTACGATCGCCTCAACGTTGCGCAGCACGCGTAGCCCCAGCGGCGACCAGGTGTAGAGGCCGGCGCCCAGCTTGCGCAGCATGCCGGTGCGCAGCATCAGCTGATGGCTGACGATCTCAGCGTCGGCGGGAACTTCCTTGATCGTGGACAGATGAAATCGGGACAGGCGCATGAGACATCACTGCAGGGCGAAGGACTTCCGATCATAGCCGTGGCCAGTGGAACGGGCCAGCTACTGGTCGCACCATGCCCTTGACTTTTGTAAGAGCGGGGCTTGCTCCGCTACTCTTGATCTTGATCGCCATTGGCGGCAGAAAGCAAAAGCAGCGGAGCAAGCCCCGCTTTACAAAGCAAAGGCCAGAGCATCGCGGAGGGACGCCGCTCCCACGCTGGGGTTCGCCGCACTCATCCCAGCCTACGATTCGTCGTCCGGCCGTGGCGGAATAGTCTGCGGTTCGTTCGAGACCGGTACTTCGGGCACCACGGTGGGCACCGGTGTGACATTGGGTGTGCCGATCACCTGCTCGTAATCACGGTCGGCGGGCGGTTTATCGGTGTAGTTCCAGACGCCAGCATCGTCCTGCCACTTGTAGAGCAGAGGCGGCTTGCTCGATTCAGCGGCGTCTATGGCCGCCCCTGCGGCGCGCGGCGGCGGATTTTCAGGCTGTTGGTCACGCGTCCACCAGGCGGCGGCGGCTCCGAGTGAGATCGCCACTGCGATGCCTGCGATCAGCGTGCTTCGATTCAGATCAGACATCGGGGAACCTCGGAATAGGCCACCACATAGGCCTCGCCGGACAGCTTATCGCCTGGCAAACCCACAAAAGACCTTCGGTTTCTTGCCGCCTGACTCAGGCGGCCTCGCGACTCCAGATTAGTTCGGCAAATATCTGGATCGACGCCGGTTACTCGGATTCTTCTTCCTCTTCCTCTTCCTTTGCCGGTTTTTCCGGCGGGCAGAATGCGGTGATCTGGCGCTGCGCAAGCGCGATCTCTTCCTGATGCTGATCCAGCGTCAATTCTTCGGGAGCACCATCGCCATCGGTGTCCTTGAGGACTTTCTCGCTGCTGTTCAATACGAGGAGATTCTGGCGCGCTGCCACGCAGTTGGGTGCCAATGGCGCTGCGTCTTTCTTGGGTTTGTCGGCGTCTTCGCCCTCTTCGCCCTCCTCATCCTCGCTGTCGGCGCGCGTGGCGGCAGAGCGAACCTGGAGCTTGTCGGCCGGCTGGTTCTTGGGCGGCTTGGCGCTGTAATGCCAGACGCCTTTGTCGTCCTGCCACTTGTAGAACTGCTCGGCAAGGGCGATCGGTGAAATCATCAGCAGGCAGATCAATACAGGCAGTGCACGGCGCATGGCGGGTTCCTCATCCATTGGTGGCCCGATATTAGCGCCGCGGCGCGGCAAGGGAAGCGGGGTGGTGCGCATTGTTCAGGTGCCATCTGCAACGAATGTTGTTGCCGGCGCATGCTCAGGGGCTCCTCGGAATAAGTCAGCACATCGTCTTCGTCATATCGCTTCGCCTGCCCCGTCTCTGGAAACCAGCTATAAACCCGCGGTTTTTTCGCCTTCTGGAGGGGGTCCCGGCTGCAGACTCGCTCAAGCGCCCCTGGGTCAGCCGACCAAACTGCCTGCGCTACACTTCCCGGCGACCTCGTCAGGCAGAAACATGAGCGAATCACCCCAAGTCCCGCAGCCGCGCCACCCTGGCATCTATCTGCTCCCCAATCTGTTCACGACGGCGGCGATGCTGGCGGGCTACTTTGCGATCATCTCGGCATTCTCCGGGCGCTATACACATGGCGCGGTGGCGGTATTCGTTGCCGCGCTGCTGGATGGCATCGACGGACGCGTCGCACGCCTGACCAACACCCAGAGTGATTTCGGTGTGCAGTACGACAGCCTCTCGGATCTGGTCAGCTTCGGCCTGGCGCCATCGCTGGTGATGTATTCCTGGGCGTTGGCCGATCTGAAGATCTACGGGCCGCTGGTGGGCAAGATTGGCTGGGCGGCGGCGTTTGTGTATGCCGCCTGCGCGGCGATGCGACTGGCGCGTTTCAACACTCAGGTGGGCATCGTCGACAAGCGTTACTTCCAGGGTTTGGCAAGTCCTGCCGCTGCCGGCTTGATGATGAGTTTCGTGTGGACCATGGAGCACCACGATGTGGCTGCGGCTGATGTCGCCTTTGTCGCACTGGGCATCACCCTGGTGGCAGCGATCCTGATGGTGAGCCGATTCCGCTACTGGAGCTTCAAGTCCATGCCGGCGACAGAGCGGGTTCCGTTCGTTTTCGCGCCTATCGCCATGGGCATTATCGTATTGCTGGTAATTCATCCGCAGTATCTGCTGTTGTCGATTGCCGGCGTTTATGTATTGTCCGGCCCGATCATGACGCTGTTCGGGCTGCGACGTCGACGCGAGCAGCGTCAGACGCCCCGCCCCTGAGACTATGATGCAGGCCTTGCGCGCTCCCGATCCCGTCTTCAGCTCGGCCCAGCCCTCCCAGGTGCTGGCGCTGATTGCCGAGTTGTCGCATGCGTTGGCGTCCAGCGTAGATCTCGAAGCGACGCTGCAGAAAACCGTGCAGCGCATCGTTGCGGCGCTTCAGGCGGAGGCAGCCTCGGTATTTCTGGTCAATCTCCAGGGCGATGCCCTGGTCTGCCGGGCTTCGGCCGGGCCGGTGAATATTCTTGGTCTGGAACTGCCATTGGGCGTTGGCGTAGTTGGGCGTGCCTTCAGCACCGGTCATTGCCAAATGGTGCGCGATACCGCCGATGATGCCGATTTCGATGCATCCGTGGATCGCAAGACCGGTTTCTGCACGCGCTCTTTGCTGTGCACACCGTTGTTCTCCGGCAACAGTGTTCTGGGCGTATTGCAGGTACTGAATAAGCTGGGCGGCAAGCTCTTCGATGAATCCGATCATCTGTTGCTGCGCGCGCTGGCGGCGCCTGCAGCACTGGCGATCGGAAATGCGCGACTGGCGGCCGAATCGATGGAGCGTGATCGTCTGCGCCGTGAGTTGTCGATGGCGAGACGCATGCAGCGCAATTTGCTGCCACGGCGGCGGCGTGGCGCATTCCCGTTGCTGGCGCTGAATCGGCCCGCGCAGGAAATCTCCGGCGACTTTTACGATTACTTCGATCTGGCTGACGGTCGCATCGGCTTTACCATCGGCGATGTCGCCGGCAAGGGGCTGGATGCGGCTTTCCTGATGGTGCGCTGCGCCAGCCTGATGCGCTGGGCCGGCAAGGAAGGCCTGCCGCCTTCGGAGTGGATGGCGCGCGTCAATGAGGAAATGTGCGAGACCCTGGGCAACGGCAGTTTCGTCTGCGCCGCAGCCGGATATCTCGATCAGGCCGCCGACACGCTGACCTGGGCCAATGCCGGATTTCCCCCAGTGGTGCATCTCGATACTGAGGGACTGATGTCCAGTTTTCGTGCCGAGGGGCCGCCGCTGGGTATCGTTTCGGGCATGAACTTTCCGCAGCAAAGTGTGGCGCTGCAGGGTGGCTCGGTCTATCTTTTTTCCGATGGCGCGACCGATGCCCGCGATAGCGCCGGCAGCATGCTCGGTGTCAATGGCATGACCGCACTCATCCACAAGCACTGCGGCTGGCGCCCGGAAACCCGGCTGCGTCGTATCGTCAGTGAATTACGCCGCATGCGTCTGCATGACGATACGACCTTGATGCTGATCAGTGGGGCGGCACCATGAGTGCGCGCCCCTTGCTTCGCATCAACGTGCCTGCTCGCGCCGACGCGATGGCCGAGATGCGGCAGGCGCTTGCGCATGCACTGGAGCGCCTGCATCTTCCGCTGCGCGAACGCGAGCGGCTGATCTTGGCGGTGCATGAGGCCTGCACCAATGTCATTCGCCATGCCTATCGCGAATGCACCGGGGGCTGCATTGGATTGAGCGTCGAACAGGTACGCGGACAACTGCGCATCCGTCTGCGCGATCGCGCGCCACCGGTGGATCCCAGTTGCGTAAAACCGCGTGATCTGAGCGAATGCCGCGCCGGTGGCCTGGGCATCAACATCATTGACGAGACCATGGATCGCTGGCGACTGCGGCCGCTCAAACATCGTGCCGGCAACGTACTGTGCATGCGTCGAAGACTTAGAAAGGAATCCGAATCATGACGGGTGCTACGAAAGGGAATGGGTGCAGGCAACGCTTTGCAGATGGATGGATCATTCTGGACGTGCATGGGGAAGTGGACCTGAGCTGGTCGCAGGAGATTCGACGCAGCGTGCTGGATGCCTTGGCGACGACGCCCGCGCCCGCGCTCGCGGTAGAGCTCAGTGAGGTCAGCTACATCGATTCGTCCGGCATTGCCGCACTGGTGGAAGGGTTTCAGCAGGCGCGCGCCAAGGGGCAGCGCTTTGCACTGGTATCTCCGAGTGCATCGGTCACCTCGGTTCTGGAATTGGCGCGGCTGGATCGGGTATTTCCGATCTACGCCGATCTCGCCGCTGCGCAATCGGCGTAAGCGATGGCCGGCGTTCTGCACTTCGCGAGCAGGATCGGGCGGCGCAGCATCGGCATACTGCAGTCACTGGGCTACGCTGCCGGTCTGCTGGTCGAAAGCCTGTGGTTCGCGATTGCCGGATTTCGTCGGGGACAACCGGTGCGTTTCAGTGCCATTGCCGAGCAGATGCGGCAGGTCGGCGTGGATGCGATCCCGATTGTCTCCATGCTCAGCTTTACCGTGGGTCTGATGCTGGGTATCCAGTTCGTGGCCGCCCTCGGCGATTTTGGCGCCGAGTCTCAGGTGGTGATGGCGGTTGCGAAATCGGTGACGCGAGAGTTTGGCGTTCTGATTACCGGCATTCTGGTCGCCGGTCGCTCCGGCTCTTCGTTTGCTGCGCGCATCGGCTCGATGAATGTATCTCAGGAAATCGATGCGCTGGGTGTGATGGGCATCGATCCGGTGCGCTATCTGGCGGCGCCGGCGCTGATCGCGATGCTGCTGATGCTGCCGGTGTTGACGGTGATTGCCGATGTGATGGCGATTCTGGGTGCCGCGCTGTATTGCTCGCCGGCACTCGATGTAAGCATCTCGGCCTATATCGTGCAGACCTTGCATCTGCTGGATCCGGGCGATCTCTGGCAGGGATTGTCGAAGAGCGTGGTGTTTGCCATTTTGATCACGCTGGTCGGAGTCAGCACCGGATTTGGCGTCAGCGGCGGAGCCGAAGGTGTGGGTCGTGCCACCACCCGCGCCGTGGTGTATTCGATCTCGGCGATCGTGGTCGCCGACATGATTTTCAGCTTCTTCCTGAATCGCTGATATGGACAACGCCGGTCCCGCCATTGATGTGCAAGGTCTGGAGGCCTTCTACGGTCGGCGCCAGGTGCTGCACGCCGTGGATTTCCGGG
>JANMUE010000568.1:0-23598 GCA_031391205.1 Lysobacterales bacterium
GTGAGCCGCGAAGCTCTTGCTCTGATCCCAGGCAGTAGAGCAACAGCTTCGCGGCTCACGCCGCTCCTACATTACACTCGATTACCCTCCCTCGCCGGACCCGTCATGCGCCTGAATCCGCTTGCCCTGGTTTTTTCCGCCGCCCTGCTGTTTGGCTCTACCGCCAGCGTATATGCACAAGAGACTGCCGATAACGGCATAGACGCCGCGCAGGCATTTCTCGATCAGATGAAGTTCCGTCAAGGCGCCTTCCTGATTCAGGAAGCCAACGCCACGATCAATGTCAAAAATGGCTTTCACTATCTGGACGCCGCGGACGCGCGCAAGGTACTGGAACAGCTCTGGGGCAATCCGCCGGACGAGAGCGTGCTGGGCCTCCTGGTTCCGGACGACGCCAGTCTGGTGGGTGACGGGGCCTGGGCGGTTGCGCTGACCTATTCGGACGATGGCTATGTCTCCGATGAAGACGCCAGCACTATCGACTACGCCGAATTGCTCAAGGACATGCAGCAGCAGACCGTCGATGCCAATGAATGGCGCGAAAAAGAAGGCTATGGCCGCCTCGACCTGATCGGCTGGGCAGCACCGCCGCGCTATGACGCGACCGGCAAGAAGCTGCACTGGGCCAAGGAGCTGGCTTTTGACGGCAGCGAACAGCACACGCTGAACTACGATGTGCGCGTGCTTGGGCGCGGCGGATATCTGAGCATGAATGCCATCGCTGATCTCGACGATCTGGAACGCGTTAAAACCGGGATGGAACAGATCATGGCGATGACCGAGTTCAATCAAGGCCAGCGCTATGCCGATTTCGACTCCAGCTCGGACAAGGTGGCAGGCTACGGTCTGGCGGCCCTGGTCGGTGGTGCGGTTGCAGCCAAGACCGGACTCTTTGCCAAGCTGCTGGTCGGGCTGATGGCAGCGAAGAAACTGGTGATTGGCGGTTTGATTGCACTCGCCATCGCGCTCAAGGGTTACTTCGGCAGGAAGAAAGAGCAATAGCTTTTGTAGGAGCGGGCCCTGACCCGCTCGCTATGGCTTTGCAGGCGCAGATCTTGCGCAGGCGTGCTGTAGCTCCTGATGGCCCCCAAGGCGCAAGAGCGCTCGGTTACGAGACCCGCACCTACGCAGCGAAAGCGCAAAACTCGCGCTAGTATTGGAGGTTCAGCCCGGGGGCTGCCTACAATGCCGTTGCGTCGCGATTCTTATTCACTGCTGCGCGAAACCTTGCGCTGGCGCGTCGCGCTGGTGCTGGGCCTGCTGATTGTCGTGCTGATGCTGGCACTGGGCGTTCTGAACACGCAGCTGGGCTATGCCGATACCGCTTTGCTGGCCTGGATCGTCATGGCGATGACCGGTGCCTGTGTCGTTGGTTTGCTGATACTGCCACGTGAAGTCGGCGGCACGGTCTTCTTCTGTGTTGTCGCTGCAGCGCTGCTGCTGGTGCCTGCTTTCGGGTTGCAGCACGGTCGCAACATGCAGCATTGGGCCTATATCCTGCCGCCGGTGATCGTGTTTCTGATGCGTGCCGGACCGGCGCTGGCAGTGATGCTGATCTACGGCGCCTATGTGACACTGGTGTCGATGCCGGTGCTGCCCGGCATTGACGTGGTGCGCTTCGCCAGCGGCTACGGGCTACTGGTGTGCTTTCTCTTTACCTATGCCCTGCTGCAGGAGCGTGCGGCGGCGATGCTTCGCTACCACTCCGATCATGATGCGCTGACCAACTGCCTGAACCGGCGCACCTTCAACGAGACGCTGGAACAGTTGTCGAGTCCAAACGCCACGCACAAGGCCTGCTCTATCCTGCTGATCGACATCGATCACTTCAAGTCGATCAATGACCAGCACGGCCATCTGGTCGGCGACCGCATCATCACCCAGGTCGCCGCCGAACTCGGTCGCCAGCTCGATGCCGGCACACCGCTGTTCCGCTACGGCGGAGAAGAGTTCGCCATCATCCTGCGCCAGGCCGACGAGCGCCAGGCCGGTGCTTTGGCAGAACGTCTGCGTTCGGCTATCGCGGCATGTGATTTCCAGGGTGTCGCCGTGACCGTGAGTATCGGTGTTGCGCAATGGCAGTCAGGGCAAGGCGGGCTCGCCAGCGCCATCGGCCGTGCCGATCGCGCGCTCTATGCGGCCAAGAACGCCGGGCGCAATCGCGTCGTCACCGACAACGCGATGCACGCTTGAACGCAAGCGCGTCGCCTGCATGCAACCAGATTCAATCCGTCAATCACAGCGCTGTGGCAGCGCTTGCAACGCCGCTGCCAAAGGGGAACCTTTGAAGAAGTCCGGAGCCGCGATAGCCCCCTGAGTCAGGGGGCGAAAACCGCAGGTTTTGACCAGCTCCGCTGTTAAGAGCCGGGGTGTGGCAAGCAATAAGGTGTAGCGAAGTAGAAGTGGTGACTTATTCAGAGCTTCCGTAGGGAGGCACCAAGTCGCAGTATCAGCCGCGCGCCACCACCGCATTCCGTTTTGTGGGCATATGTACCCAGATTACGCGCACACCGCGTTTACGCGCCGTGTAATTCACCATGCCCACTTTTTGTTCGTCGACAACGGCTCTATCCGACACCGCCGCCAGCGAGGAACGCTCATCGGTAGTGGCGCAACCAGCCAGCGCGAACATCGTTGCCAGGACGGTCAAACTCAAGATTCGCATAGTCGCCTCCATAGTCGCCTTGTACGCAAGACCTGCGCGGCGACCCGACAGATAGACCCGGCCGCCTGTACCGAAATATACGCCGGTCCCTGCAATTCGGTAGTGCCGGAAGCTGGGACAAATCATTGGTATTTTGTTAAGTAAAAGGTACCCGCCGCTGCAACGATTGAACGTCTGCGCGCCTCGACCTGCCTGCCAGATGCGCAATTCGCCGGTCGGCAACGCAGCTTCAGCGACGGCGCCAGCGGCTGCATCGTGATGGACGGGGAGATCACCTGCTGCACTCCATTTGTCGAACTGCCTGTATGAGTCGTGCGTGACTTCCAGGCCGCGCGCTCGCCACGCCATGCGTCATAGTCGACGCTCCCGAAACCGGAGACATCCATGCGAATTCCTACCTTGCTGGGTCTTATTGCAGCGGCCGCACTGACGAGTTGCGCGCATACGACCGATGCGCCGTCGTCGGCCGCGATCGACAGCGTAGACAATCCGGCGCGCATTGCTGCCGACCGCGAACGCGATGCCCGCGATCAGCCTGCGTCGGTGTTGAGCTTTGCCGGCTTCAAGGCCGGCGATCGCATTGCCGATATTTTTGGCGGCGGTGGCTACTACAGTGAAATCCTGTCCGACATCGTCGGTGCCAACGGTCAGGTGCTGCTGGTCAATAACCCGCCGTATTACGACTACGCCAAGAAGGATCTGGAGCCCCGTCTTGCCAGCGGCAGAATGAAGCAGGTCACGGCGAGCATCGCACCTCCCGAAGCCATGCAGCTCGGCACCGCGACACTCGACGGCGCCCTGATCGTGATGTCGTATCACGATCTCTACCACAGTGATCCCAAAGGCGGCTGGCCGGCTATCGATGCGGCGCAGTTCATTGATCAGATTGTCACCGCGCTCAAGCCGGGCGGCGTGCTGCTGATCGTTGATCATTCGGCGAAGTCAGGCACCGGAAAAGCCGATGCGCAAACCCTGCACCGCATCGATGAAGCCTTTGCCATTGCCGACTTCAAGGCGCATGGCCTGGACTTCGAAGGCGCCATCGAGATTCTGCACAATGCCGCCGACGACCGCAGCAAGAACGTGTTCGACGAAGCGATCAAGGGCAAGACCGATCGCTTTGTGCATCGTTACCGCAAGCCTTGATGGGCAAGTTGTGGGTCCGCGCTGTGCGCGGACGCTCTATGACGACGATGCAAAGAGAGCGTCCGACCGCAGGTCGGACCCACACCGACAGATCGTCAGCCCGCACCCACCTCCAAAAACCCATCCTGCAAGGCATCCAGCGCCTGGTTGCCGAGCTCACCCAGATCGGTGCGGCCTTCGAGTTCGAACCAGTGGCGCATGGTGGCGCGGATCAGGCCAATGGCGGCACCGGCCATCATGCGCGCACGTAATTCTGCATCCTTGCCACCGGCAAAACGCTGCGCGAATACGATGGCCATGGCGTGCTCCCAATCACGATCGATCTCGTGTTCGCGCGCCACCAACGAAGGCGTACGGGCGATCAGGCGCTGCTGCGCCACCAGCGGCTCGCGATTGGCCGAGTATTCGCGCGCGAACAACTGCGCGATACGGCGCAGGCTGGAAATCGGGGTTTCGGCATCGGGCGCGGATTCGAGCAGCTCAACGAAGCGCTCCAGGCGTTCGGCACGATGCGGAAACGCCAGTGCCTCCTTGTTCGAAAAATAGCGAAAGAAGGTGCGCCGGCTGACTCCGACCTCGGCGCAGATATCGTCGATCGTGGTCGCCTCGAAGCCGTCGCGATGAAACCGTCGGTTGCCCGTCTGAACCAGGGCGCGGCGGGTCGCATCTTTCTTGCGTTCACGCAGTTTCACAGGGGTTTGCGGGGCGGGTGAGCTTTTCATGGCCGCAAGGATATACACTGCGCGCCCGGCAAAGTGCCACTGAGTGCCATTTTCCTGTGACACAGGCCCAACCCCTTCGCAATGCCGCTGCGCAGCCGTTCTGGCGCGCCGCAACCCAGGCGCCGGCATTCACGCCGGCCGCCATAGAGGCCGCCGTGCACGCTATACGCAGCACCTCGCATGTGATCCGCCATCCCGGCGATGGCAGCATCGGCGTGGCACTGGATGGCAGCATCGACCACGGTGCCGGCGCCGAACGCTGGCCGCTGCTCGGTATGCTGCCGCCGCTGTATCCGGAATGGCTGGGTGACCGATCGTTCGCCGAGCTGCATGGCACGCGCTTTCCCTATGTCGCCGGGGCCATGGCCAATGGCATCGCCAGTACGCGCCTGGTAATTGAAATAGCGCGCGGTGGTGGCCTTGGATTTTTCGGCGCTGCCGGGCTGTCGTTGCCCCGCGTCGAAGCGGCGATCGACGAACTGCAGCGCGGGCTCGATCCCGCGCGCCTGCCCTGGGGCGTCAATCTGATCCATAGCCCGGCCGAGCCGGCGCTGGAAGAATCCGTTGCCGATCTGTTGCTCAAGCGTGGCGTGCACTGTGTCGAGGCTTCGGCGTATCTGGCGCTGACGCCGGCCATCGTGCGTTATGCCTGCAGCGGCTTGCATGTCGGCAAGGATGGCGCGGTTCAGCGCCGCAATCGCGTATTCGCCAAAGTATCGCGCGCCGAAGTCGCCAAACAATTCCTGGAACCACCGCCACAGGCGATGCTGCAGGAATTGCGCGCGCGTGGCTTGCTCAGCGATGAAGAGATCCGTCTCGCCGCACAGCTGCCACTGACCGAAGACCTGACCGCCGAAGCCGACTCCGGCGGCCACACTGACAATCGCGCGCTCACTGCCTTGTTGCCGAGCCTGGCGCTGCTGCGTGATCGCATCTGTCTGGAACGAGGTTACAGGCGACCGATCCGCCTCGGCGCCGCCGGTGGACTGGGTACACCGGGTGCAGTCGCTGCCGCCTTCGCGCTGGGCGCCGCCTATGTGCAGACCGGCTCGGTCAATCAGGCCTGCGTCGAAAGCGGCATCGACGACAGCGCCCGCGCCATGCTGGCGACCGCCGATATGGCCGATGTGATCATGGCGCCCGCCGCCGACATGTTCGAAATGGGTGTCGAGGTGCAGGTGCTGCGCCGCGGCTCGATGTTCGCGCAGCGCGCGCGCAAGTTGTACGAGCTCTATCGTGGCCATGGCGCGCTGGAACAGATTCCCGCGGACGAGCGCGAAAAGGTCGAGCGCAGCATTTTGCGCGCGAGCTTCGACGAAGCCTGGGCATCGACGCGCACCTTCTGGCAGGGCCGCGACCCGGCCCAGGTGCAGCGTGCCGAATCCGATCCCAAGCACCGCATGGCGCTGGTGTTCCGCTCCTACCTCGGCCTGTCCAGCCGCTGGGCGATCGATGGCGTGCGTGATCGCGCCAACGATTTCCAGATCTGGTGCGGGCCGGCGATGGGTGCGTTCAACACGTGGACGCAGCACAGCTTCCTCGCCGATCCGGGCCAACGCGGTGTGGTGCAGGTGATGCGCAACCTGCTCGAAGGCGCCGCGGTGATCACGCGCGCGCAGCAACTGCGCAGCTACGGCGCTCCGGTGCCGGCCAGCGCTTTTGATTTCCGTCCGCGACCGCTGGCATAGAACAAGGATTGGAATGCAGGTGCGGGGCCTGACCCGCACGCTGCTGATTTCCGGCGCAACGACCGACCAAGAGCATGCGGGTCAGGCCCCGCATCTACAAGAGCTAAATTGCGAATTTCCATGGTGGGTCACGACCCACCCCATGCAGCACCGAGGTTCACATGCATTCCGCTTCACCTCCGAGCCATTCACCCATTGCTGTCGTCGGCGTCAGCGCGCTCTTTCCCGGCTCGCAGGATGCGACCGGATTCTGGCGCGACATCCTGCAGGGTCGTGATCTGATTGGCGACGTACCGGCCAGCCATTGGCGCATCGCCGACTATTACGATCCCGACCCAAGCGCAGCGGACAAGACCTATGCGCGCCGCGGCGGGTTTCTGTCGCCGATCGATTTCGATGCGCTGGGCTGGGGTATTCCTCCGTCGACGCTGCCGGCCACCGATACCTCGCAGCTGCTGGCACTGATCGTCGCGCAGTCGGTGTTGCAGGACGCCACCCGTGAGCATTTCGCCACCATGGATCGATCGCGCATCTCGGTGATCCTCGGCGTGACCTCGGCCCAGGAGCTGCTGTTTTCGATGGTGTCGCGCCTGCAGCGCCCGGTTTGGGTGAAGGCGTTGCGAGAAACCGGGCTACCGGAAGATGAGGTACAGGTCGCCTGCGAGCGCATCGCCGCACACTACGTGCCCTGGCAGGAAGCGAGCTTTCCTGGGCTGCTCGGCAATGTGGTCGCCGGACGTATTGCCAATCGATTGAATCTCGGCGGCACCAACTGCGTCACCGATGCCGCCTGCGCGTCAACGTTCAGCGCGCTGGCGATGGCCGTCAACGAACTGCAGCTCGGCCACAGCGACATGGCGATCGCCGGCGGCGTCGACACGCTCAACGACATCTTCATGTACATGTGCTTCTCGAAGACGCCGGCGCTGTCGCCCAGCGGCGACTGCCGACCGTTCAGTGATCGCGCCGATGGCACCATGCTCGGCGAAGGGCTGGGCATGGTCGCGCTCAAGCGACTGGCTGATGCCGAGCGCGATGGCGATCGTATCTACGCGGTGATCCGTGGCATCGGCACCGGTTCGGATGGACGTTCCAAAAGCGTGTATGCGCCCGTCGCCGCGGGCCAGGCACTGGCGCTGCGCCGCGCTTATGAACTCGCAGGTTATGGCGCAGATACGGTTGAACTGATGGAGGCCCATGGCACCGGCACCAAGGCCGGCGATGCGGCCGAGTTCGAAGGCTTGCGCATGGTCTACGAGGACGCCGACGCGACGCGCAAACAGTGGTGCGCGCTGGGTTCGGTGAAAAGTCAGATCGGCCACACCAAGGCCGCCGCAGGTGCTGCCGGTTTGTTCAAGGCGGTGATGGCGCTGCATCACAAGGTGCTGCCACCGACGATCAAGATCGACGCGCCCAACCCCAAGCTCGATATCGCTCAGAGCCCGTTTTATCTGAATACCGAAACGCGCCCGTGGATCCGCGGCAGCGCGCATCCGCGCCGCGCTTCGGTCAGCGCATTCGGTTTCGGCGGCTCGAATTTCCACGCCGCGCTGGAGGAATACACCGGCAGTGGCAAGCATGCCGAACGCCTCGCGGTGCAGCCCTGCGAGCTGGTTCTGCTCGGCGCTGCAACAGCGTCCGAATTGCTGCGCCACGTAGACGAAGTGAGCGCAACCGCCAGACCACTCGCACGTATCGCCAACGACAGCCGGGTCGAATGGGACGTGGGCACTCCGGCGCGCTGTCGGCTGGCATTGACCGCCACCTCGATCGACGAACTGCGCACACGTCTGCATCTGGCAAGGCTGCGCATCGAAGCGCATCCCGGGCAGGCATTTGAACTTCCCGATGGCACAGCCTACGGCGTGGGTGAACGCATCGGCAAAGTCGCCCTGCTGTTTCCCGGCCAGGGCAGCCAATACCTCGGCATGGGCGGCGCACTGGCGATGCAGTTCGATGCCGCACGCGCAATCTGGGACCAGGCTGCCGATATAGCGATCGACACAGGTGTGCCTCTGCACGAGGTGGTGTTTCCGCGACCAGTATTCGATGAATCGGCACGCGATGCGCAGCGCGCATTGCTGACCCGGACCGAATGGGCGCAGCCGGCGATCGGCGCGCATTCCGCTGGCTTGCTCGCGATACTGCGACAGCTCGGTATAGTCGCCGACGTCTGTGCGGGGCATAGTTTCGGCGAGGTGTCGGCACTGCATGCCGCTGGTGTCTTCGATGCACACGCTGCCATCGGCATCGCACGCCGTCGCGGCGAACTGATGCGCGATGCCGCATCGATCCCCGGCGCAATGACGGCACTGCCACTTCCATTTGCCGAAGTGCAGGCACTGCTGGCACAACACGCACCGACCCTGGTGATCGCCAATCACAACGCACCCGCGCAGGTGGTGGTATCAGGCGATGCTGACGCGATGGAGGTCTTCGAGTCCACGCTGCAGCAGCAAGGGATCGCCTTCCGGCGCCTGCCGGTGGCCACGGCATTCCACTCGCCACTGGTCGCGGGCTGCTGCACCGAATTTGCCGAATCACTGGAAGCTCAGCCATGGTCGGCGGCGGCGACTCCGGTGTATGGCAATGCCGATGGCGGCGAATTTCCGAATACGGTTGCTGCAAGCCGCGCGCAACTGGCGGCGCAGATCGCGCAACCGGTGCGCTTCGTCGAAATGATCGACAGGATGTATGCCGATGGCGTGCGTGTCTTCGTCGAAGTCGGCCCGAACGCGGTGTTGAGCGGGTTGGTGACCTCCATCCTGGGCAAGCGCCCGCATGTAGTGGTGCCGCTGGATCGCAAAGGCCGCGATGGTGTCGAATCGTTGCTGACGGGCCTGGCGCGGCTGGCTGCTCATGCGGTGTCGATGCACGCCGCGGCACTGTTCGCCGATACCCGGCTTCCCCCCGAACCGAGTTCCACACCGAAACTCAGCGTGCCGATCAGTGGCAGCAATTACGGCAAGCCCTACCCGCCCGTCGATGGCGTCCTGCCGGCACCGAACCCACCGCGCGCGCCAGTGCTTGTGGAAACGCCAGCACCTGCACCCGTCGCAGCGACCATAGAGCTGGCGCCCATTGTGCACAACGCGCTCGCACCTATGCGCACCTATTCCACCGATGGATACGAAACGATGAACCCAGCTCCGACGATTTCCGCAGCCTGGCTACAAGCCTTCCAGGAAAGCCAGCAGCAGACCGCAGCAGCACATGAAGCCTTCCAGCGCACGATGGCCGAGAGCCATGCGCAGTATTTGCGTCTGGCAGAGTCAGCGCTGATGGGCCTGGGTTCGGTGATGCCGGTAGCGAATGTGGGCACGACTGTAGAAGCGATTGCAGGAGCGACGTCAGTCGCGGTTGTCAACAGCGGAGCTGGTCTTCCCAACACTGCGACAGCGCCTGCAATCGCGGCTCACGCCGCTCCTACACCCGTGAACCCCACCACGGCTTCAGCGCCACGACCCGTGAATGTGGGAGCGGCTTTAGCCGCGATTCCCAACGCCGCAGCAGCTCATGCAATCGCCGCTCATGCCGCTCCTACAACAGCAGCATTGGAACCCCTGCTACTCACCATCGTCGCCGAAAAGACCGGCTATCCGGTCGACATGCTGCAGCTCGATATGGACCTGGAAGGCGATCTCGGCATTGATTCGATCAAGCGTGTCGAGATTCTTGCTGCGGTCGATGAACGTGCGCCGCATCTGCCCAAGGTCGATCGCGCGCGATTGAGTGCGCTGCATACGCTGCGGGAAATTGTTGATTACCTCAATGCAGGAGCGGCGTCAGCCGCGATTCCCGACACTGCCGCGGCGCAGGCAATCGCGGCTCACGCCGCTCCTACAACAGCAGCATTGGAACTCCTGCTACTCACCATCGTCGCCGAAAAAACCGGCTATCCGGTTGACATGCTGCAGCTCGATATGGACCTCGAAGGCGATCTCGGCATTGATTCGATCAAGCGTGTCGAGATTCTTGCTGCGGTCGATGAACGTGCGCCGCATCTGCCCAAGGTCGATCGCGCGCGATTGAGTGCGCTGCATACTCTGCGCGAGATTGTCGATTACCTGAATGCAGGAGCGGCGTCAGCCGCGGCTGTCAAGAGCGGAGCTGGTCATCCTACCGGTGCCGCAGTGTTGGGAATCGCGGCTCACGCCGCTCCTACAACAGCAGCACCCACAGACCTGGCACATCTCGGCCGCTACGCGCTCGAACTGATTCCCGCACCGGCCACCGGCTTTGCAATGCGTGGTCTGCTCTCCGGCACACAGATATACGTATTGGGCGGAGATGCCATTGCGACCGCGCTTGCTGAAACCCTGCGTCAGCGCGGTGTCCAGGCGACTGCGGTCGCGGTGCTGCCGGCAGACGCCACTGCCTGTGTCTATCTTGGCGGACTGCGCGCGGTCGCTAACGTTGACGCGGCAATCGCGGTGAATCATGAGGCCTTCCAGATTGCGCGCACGCTGGCTGCACGTCTGCAATCGACACCCGGGCTGTTCGTTACCGTGCAGGACAGCGGCGGCAGCTTCGGGCTGCAGGCTGGCGATGAGCATCGCGAATGGATGAGCGGAATGCCGGCGCTGATCAAGACCTGCGCGCTGGAGTGGCCGCAGGCCAGTGTCAAGGCATACGATCTGCCACGGTTGAATCGCACACCCGAAGTATTGGCCGAACTGATTGCCGACGAGCTGCTGCACGGCGGTGGCGAGATCGAAGTCGCCCTGTCAGCCAGTGGCATGCGCAGCACGTTGCGCAGTGTCGCCAGAGCGGTCGATGCCGCTACGCCGGTCATCGAACAGAACGATGTCGTGCTGGTTTCCGGCGGCGCCCGTGGCGTGACCGCGGCCTGTCTGCAGGAATGGGCCGGACGCAGCCGTGCACGTTTTGTGCTGATCGGGCGAACGCCGCTGCGCAGCGAGCCCGTATGTTGTGACGGTATCAGCGACGAGGCCGGATTGAAGCGCGCATTGCTCGCCGCCGCGCAGGCAGCGGGCAAAACCCTGACGCCGGCAACTCTGATAGCCGGCGTGCAGCAGGTACAGGCGCAGCGCGAGATTCGACAGACGCTGGCAGCACTGACTGCAGCCGGCTCAGAGGTGCGTTACTGCACCGTCAGCATCGACGACGGCGCGGCGCTCGCCAACGCATTGGATGATGTACGCACGGCATGGGGACCGATCCGCGGTGTCGTGCATGCAGCCGGCGTGCTCGCCGACAAGCGCATCGCCGAGAAGACCGATGCACAGTTCGCGCGTGTCTTCGACACCAAGGTGCAAGGCCTGCGCGCTCTGCTCGCAGCAACTTCCAATGACCCGTTGAAACTGTTGTGCGTGTTCTCGTCGGTATCGGCGCGCTGCGGCAACACCGGCCAGTCCGACTACGCCATGGCGAACGAGGTGCTGGCCAAGGTCGCTGCCGCCGAGGCGCGACGCCGACCCGGCCTGCGCGTCAGGTCGCTGGGCTGGGGCCCGTGGGAAGGCGGCATGGTAACGCCGCAGCTCAAGGAACGATTCGCGGCGCTGGGCGTACCGATGATTCCGCTGGCCGCGGGCGCACGCATGTTTGCCGATGAGATGTGCGACGCCGGCAAGGATGGCGTCGAACTGGTGCTGGGCGGCGCGCCGCGCGCCGAGGCGCTGCTGTTCGATGGCGCCGATCTGCGCGTCGATGCGCTGGAGCTGCGCGTACAGCGGGGCAGTCACGCCTATCTCGAAGGACACGCCGTCGACGGCATGCCGGTAGTACCGGTCGTGCTGGTCGCCGAATGGCTGGCGCGTGCTGCGCGCAGTTTCCGACCTGGACTGGAGCTGGTCGCGCTGCATGAGCTGAAAGTCCTCAATGGCATACGCCTGGGCGGCTTCGAGAATGGCGGTGATCTGTTTCGCATCGAAGCTTCGCCGTTGCAGAGTTCGGATGCGACGCTGCTGCAGATGAATGTGCGTGATGCTGCCGGTCGCATGCGCTACAGCGCCCGCGCCGAGCTACGCGCCATCGCTGCCGTATCGACTCAAGGGCTGCCTAACCTGGCTCTGGATGCGTGGCCGGGTGCCTCGCCCTATCCGGAATTGCTGTTTCATCGCGGCCACTTCGAAGTGATCGAGCAGATGCAGGGTATCTCCGACGCCGGCATCAGCGCCCGCGTTCGCGGCGTGAACGCGGCTGCCTGGCCAGAGCAGGATTGGCAGCTCGATGTCGCCGCACTCGATGGCGGCATGCAGCTTGCCGTGCTGTATGGCCAGCGCATGCTGGGGGCACAGAACTTGCCGACTTCGATCGACACCGTGCGCCGTTTCGCCACTGAGGCCTGCGCCGGCCCGATCACCGCGACTGCGTATCGACGTAATGTCGGCAAGTCCGCGACCACCACCGACATCCATTTCGTCGATGCCAATGGCCAGCATTTCGCCGAATTGCTGGGCGTGCAAAACCACGCATTGGCGCAGGCCTGATTCGTGTCTTCGATGCCGATTGCCATCGTCGGGCGCGCCTGCGTTCTACCCGGCGCACTGAATCCTGAAGCGCTGTGGGAAGCAGTACGCGAAGGTCGCGACCTATTGGGTACGGTGCCCGATGGACGCTGGCGTCTGCCCAAGGCACAGGCGATGTGCCCGCCTGATGCGCCCGCACCGGATCGCACCTGGTCGGATCGCGGCGGCTATGTCGAAGGCTTCGAGTCGATATGGAACCCGGAAGGTTTTGCGATCCCTGCCGGTGATCTGGCGGGACTCGATCCGCTGGTGCACTGGTTGCTGCATTGTGCGCGTGCGGCGCTGAGTGAGGTTACGAAATGTAGGGTGGGTGCAACCCACCATTCTCGAACGCCTGGCAATGGTGGGTTGCACCCACCCTACGACAAAGCCAGCGGTCCTGTCCCGAGCCCCGCGCCTACACGCATCGGTGCGGTATTCGGCAATCTCGGATTTCCCAGCGAAGGCATGGCGGCATTCGCCGATCAGGTATGGACCGGCGGCGACGCCAAGGTCGACGCGCGCAATCGCTACATGAGCGGCGGCACTGCGGACATTCTTGCGCGCGCGTTGAATCTCGATGCCGGCAGTTTCGCACTCGATGCCGCCTGTGCGAGTTCTCTGTACGCCATCAAACTGGCCTGCGATCGTCTGCAGGAAGGCAGTGCCGACCTGATGCTGGCCGGAGCGGTGCAACGCGCCGACGATCTGTTCCTGCATATCGGCTTCTCGGCATTGAATGCGCTCAGCCGCAGCGGCAGGTCGCGCCCTTTTCACCGCGATGCCGATGGCCTGATTCCGGCCGAGGGCTGCGCCATGCTGGCGCTGAAACGCCTGGCCGATGCGCGCCGCGACGGCGATACGATCCACGCCATCGTGCGAGGCGTGGGGCTTTCCAATGATGGCCGCGGCAAGGGCCTGCTGGTGCCCGACGCCGCCGGTCAGCAGCGTGCAATGCGTGCAGCCTACGTCGCCGCAGGCCTGCAGCCGGCATCGGTAACGCTGCTTGAATGCCACGCCACCGGCACGCCAGTCGGTGATGCGACGGAGCTGCGCAGTACCGCCGCAGTCTTCGATAGTGTGGCCGAGATTCCTGTCGGCTCGCTGAAATCCAACCTCGGCCATCTGATCACGGTGGCGGGCGCGGCTGGCATCATCAAACTGATCGAGGCGATGCGTGCAGGTATCCGTCCGCCCAGCCTGCACGCCGATGCATTAACACCGGCTCTGCTCGACACACCCTTCCGTGTACTTCAGCAAGCCGAGGCCTGGCCAAGCGCGACTCCGCGCATCGCTGCGATTTCGGCGTTTGGATTCGGTGGCAACAACGCGCATCTGATTCTGTCCGAAAACGATCCTGCGCTGGCCGCCACACCACCAGTGCAGATGCGCGAGACGCTCGCCATTGTTGGTGTCGGCATCCTCGCGGGCAACGCAGTTGATCGCGCGCAGTTTACCGAGGCATTGTTTTCCGATCGATCGCTGCGCAATGCGAAGGGCGAAGGCGCCATCGATCAGATCGAGCTCGATCTCGCCGGTCTGCGCTTTCCGCCGCGCGATCTGGAACAGACGCTGCCGCAGCAGCTGGCCATGCTGCAGGCGGCGCGCGAAGCGCTTGCAGAGAGCGGCGCGCTGCCACGTGACCGCACGGCGGTATTGATCGGCATGGAACCGGATGCCGAGGTGGCACGTTTCGGCACGCGCTGGCGGAATGTAGGGTGGGTGCAACCCACCGATGTCGAACGTGTTGAAACGGTGGGTTATCACCCACCCTACATAGTCCCGGCATTGGAATCCGCCGGCGTCATCGGCTGCATGCCGAATATCCCGGCCAATCGCCTGAGTGCGCAGTTCGATCTCGCCGGCCCTGCGTTCACCGTGCAATCCGGATCGAACTCGGGATTGCATGCACTGCGCATCGCCAGCCACGCGCTGATGCATCACGAGATCGACGCTGCACTGGTGGGTGCAGTGGATCTCTGCTGCGAACCGGTGACACGCGCTGCTGGCAACAGTGACCCCGCCGACACCGCCGTCGCTCTGGTGCTGAAACGCCTGAGCGATGCCGAACGCGATGGCAATCGCATCTATGCGCTGCTCACGCCGGATGCCAACTCGTGTGGGAGCGGCGTCTCGCCGCGATTGCATCAGGTCGCCGAAACGCCAATCGCGAACAGCACTCATACCCTGAGCACCCGCCTCGGCAATGCCGGCGCCGCCAATGCCCTGCTGCATCTCACCACTACCGTACTCACTCTGCACCATCGTCGCCAACCCGGTGGCCGCCCATGGCTGTCGGCAGACCCGCGCCGACTGCAGATCAACCTCCCCGGTATGACACCATTCGAATTGCAAGAAGCCAGCGCACATGCGAGCCGCGGCGAAGCTGCCACAGCGCGGCTGTACCTCTACTCCGGCATCGACCAGAATGCAGTGATCGCTGCCCTGCACGCCGATCGCCAAAGCAATGAAGGTCCAGCGCGGCTGGTGCTGGTCGCACGCGAAGAGGAATTCGAATCGGTGCGCCAGCGTGCTTTGGCGCATCTGCAACTGGGCGCACCTGCCGGCACTGCGGTGCATTTCTGTGCGTCGCCTCTGGCGGGCGAACTCGCGTTCGTCTTTGCTGGCGCCGGCGCTTCGTATTCCGGGATGGGCGCCGAACTCGTCCAGCAATTGCCTCAGCTGCTGAATTCGCTCGCCGAGCGCAGCCGCAACCTGGCGGTCGCACTGGACTGGGCCTACGATCCCGATTGCGCCCAGCCCACGGCGCTGCAGCAGCTCTGGGGCGCGTCGGCGCTGTCGCAACTGCATCTGCAGCTCAGCGAGGGCATGCTCGGCCTGCGTGCCGATGCCTGGCTCGGCTATTCCTCCGGCGAGACCAATGCCCTGGTCGCCGCGGGCATCTGGAACGATCCCGATGCGTTGATGAACGAAATGGAGACCAGCGGCCTGGTCACCCAATACCTGGGTGGCGAATTCGATGCGGTGCGAGCGCAATGGCAGCGCGATGTGCACTGGGCGAGCTGGACCGTGCTGGCGCCGATCGATGAGGTACGCGCCGCACTGGCCGATGTCGCGCATGTGCATATCGCCATCATCAATGGCGACGCCGATTGCCTGATCGCCGGCGATGAAGCGGGATGCGCGGCCGTGGTGGAGCGCATCGGTGCGGCGCGTTGTCTGCGCCTGATCTACCCGCTCGCCGTGCATGTGCCCGAAGTCGATGCGGTGCGCATCGAATGGCTGCAGCTGCACTGCCGCGAAACCCGTGCGCCGCGCCATGGCCGCATTTATTCGAACGCACTCGGCCGCGCCTACACACCCGACAGCGAGTCCTGCGCCCATGCGATTCTTGATCAGGCCAACCGCACCTTGGATCTGCGTCCGGTCATTCTTCAAGCCTGGAATGATGGCGTGCGCATTTTCGTCGAGCATGGGCCGGGTGGCAGTTTCAGCCGCGCAATCCGCAATGTGCTGGGCGATCGTGAGGCACTGATCGTCAGTCTTGATCGCCGCGGCCAGGGCATCGACGGCACCTTGGCCGCCATCGCGGCCTTGCTCGCGGCGGGCGTACCGATGCGTCATGAACATCTGTTCGAGCTGCTGACGCCCGTACCGGCAAAATCTTTGGCGCAGCGACCACTGCGGCTTGCGGCGCATTGGCCGAAGGTACGCCTGCCGATGCCCGGCAAGGCTGCGGCAACCCAAGAGACAATGAACACCATGCAGATGATGGCTGCGGCGCCCGCGCTGCCCTCGGTATTCGCTGCGCTGCGCGGCCATCGTCCTCTGCCGGCAGCGAGTGCGCCAGAGGTCATCAGTATGCCGACATCTGTCGCCGTGTCATCCGTTCCGGAAACATTTCAAGCTGCGAACGACGCCAGCCCCATGCGCCTGCCGCTGGTCGTACAGCGCGCGCAGTCCGCACATCTGAGCCGCGTGCATCAGCACTACTTGCACACACAGGCGAAGGCGCACCAACAGTTTCTGCAACTGCAGCAGCGCGCGCAGCAGATGCTGCTCGGCCTGTCTGTAAGTGGGTCCGACCTGCGGTCGGACGCTCTTCCTATCGCCGAAGTCAAACAGCACAGCGTTCGACCGCAGGTCGAACCCACAGGTCCGAGCTTCAGCCGCGCGCAGTTGCTGATCCACGCCGACGGTCGCATCTCGGATATTTTCGGCGCGCAATTCCAACCTCAGGATCAGTATCTGCGCCAGGTGCGCATGCCTAAGCCCCCGCTGCTGCTGGCCGATCGCGTCACCGGCATCGAAGGCGCGCCGGGCAGCATGGCCCGCGGACGCATCTGGACCGAGACCGATGTCGGCAGTCAGGACTGGTACCTGCATCAGGGCTACATGCCCGCCGGCGTGATGATCGAAGCCGGACAGGCCGATCTGATGCTGATCTCCTGGCTGGGCGTGGATGCACACAACCGCGGCGAACGTGTCTATCGCCTGCTGGGCTGCGAGCTCACCTACCACGGCGATCTGCCCCGACGCGGCGATACGCTCGCGTTCGATATCGTGCTCGAAGGCCATGCCGCGCAGGGCGATGTACG
Source organism: Lysobacterales bacterium (assembly GCA_031391205.1). Taxonomy (GTDB): domain Bacteria; phylum Pseudomonadota; class Gammaproteobacteria; order Xanthomonadales; family Ahniellaceae; genus 0-14-3-00-62-12. The sequence goes on from JANMUE010000568.1 coordinate 17,251, forward strand.
CCTGATGTTTTTCCACTACGACTGCATGAATGGCGATCGCCGGCAGTTGTCGGTGCGCAAAGGCCAGGCGGGATTTTTTACCGCTGCCGAGCTCGCCGAATCCGCTGGCTGCCTGTGGACACCGGAACAACAGACCATCGTGACTGCGCCGCGACTGGACGCAGCCGTGGTCGCCTGCCAGCAACATGCGTTGAATCGCGCGCAGATCGAAGCCTTCGCCCGCGGCGACGCGCTAGGCTGCTTCGGCCCCGGCTTCGAATACGCGCGCACGCATACGCGCAGCCCCGCTATCCAGTCGGATCAGGTTCTGTTGCTCGATCGCATCACCGATCTGCATGCCGATGGCGGACCGTGGCAGCGCGGCTATCTGCGCGCCGAACTCGATATCCATCCGCAGCAATGGTTTTTCGACGGCCATTTCAAGAACGATCCCTGCATGCCGGGCACACTGATGTTCGAGGCCTGCCTGCAGGCAATGGCGATCTATCTCGCTTCGCTGGGCTACACGCTGAAGCGTGATGGCTGGCGCTTCCAGCCGGTGCCGGACCTGCCGTATCAGCTGCAATGCCGTGGCCAGGTCACGCCGACTTCGCGACTGTTGGTCACTGAGGTGTTTGTCGAGGAACGCATTGCTGGTCCAATTCCGACCGTCTATGCGGATCTGCTGTGCACCGTCGACGGACTCAAGGCGTTTCATGCGCGCCGCGTGGCGCTGCAGCTGGTGCCTGACTGGCCGATGGATACCTCTGCCGATGCACAGGCTGAAGAGACCGATAGCGATCAACCCGTCGCAGTCGTCGATGGCTTCCGCTTCGATCGCAAAAGCCTGCTCGCCTGCGCGCTCGGAAAACCTTCCGCGGCATTCGGGCCGATGTATCGGCGCTTCGACGGACCCATGCGCGTGGCGCGGCTGCCGAGTCCGCCGTATCACTTCATCAGCCGCATCGCCGAAGTACATGGCGCGATTGGTGTGATGCAGGCTGGCGCTCGTGTTGTGGCCGAATACGATCTCCCCGAATCGGTCTGGTATCTGGATGAGAATGGCTGCCGCCGCATGCCCTACGCGGTGCTGCTCGAAGCAGTGCTGCAACCCTGTGGCTGGCTGTCCAGCTATGTCGGTTCGGCACTGACCGTCGACAGCGAACCGGGATTCCGCAATCTCGATGGCGAGGGCACGGTGCTAGCCGAGCTGAGCGGCGGCGCCGGCACATTGCGCACCGAAGTCGTACTGACTGCCGTGTCCGCAACTGCCGGCATGATCATAGAAAACTTTTCCGTGCGGTGCTGGCTGGGTGAGCGCGAGGTGTACACCTTGCGCACCGTGTTCGGATTCTTTCCGCCGGAAGCATTGGCCGCGCAAGCCGGATTGCCGATCACCACAACGCATCGCGAACTGCTGCAACGCGCGGCCAATGTCGATATCGATCTCGATGGCGGGCCGGCGCCGTTCTTCGCACATCCCACATTGCGTCTGGCCGCACCGATGCTGCGCATGATCGACCGTATCGAAGGCATCTGGCCGGATGCCGGTGCCGCAGGGCTGGGCCAGCTGCGTGCGGTCAAGGATGTCGACACCGACGAATGGTTCTTCAAAGCGCATTTCTTCCAGGACCCGGTACAGCCCGGATCTCTTGGCCTGGAAGCCATGCTGCAAAGCCTGCAGGCATTTCTGTTGCATCAGAACGCCGGCGCAGCGATCGCATCGCCGCGCTTCGAAGCCATCGCACTCGGCAAGACGCACCAATGGAAATACCGCGGCCAGGTGCTGCCGCAGCATCGCCAGGTGCACACCACGCTCGAAATCACCGACCGCGGCCAGGACGAGCGCGGCATCTACGCCATCGCTACCGCCAGCCTGTGGGTCGACGGCCAGCGCATCTATGAGGCAACGGGGCTGGGCGTGCGTATTGTCGAGTCCTGATGCCGGCTGCGGCCCGTGGGTGCGACCTGCGCTTGGATGTTCGGCTATGCAGGAACTTGGGGCGCAATAACCGAAGGGCATTGCGCCGAATAGAATCTCACCACTACGCGGCGTCAGGTTTTCAATTCGGCGCGATGCTGTTGCGTCCTACGTCCCTCAGATGATCTTGATTTCCCTCAGCCACTCAAGCGCATCATCCGTCCATCGATCGGTGTCGGCGCCTTGCTTCCTCACGCCGAATGCATGCCCGCCGTTCTCATAGATGATGAGTTTCACGGTTACGCCGGCCTTCTTCAGTTCTCTTTCATACACCTGGGAGTAGTGGACCGGATCGATCGGGTCATCTTTTGCGTGTATGAGAAGAGTTGGCGGTATTTCCGCCGAAACATCGATGTCGGTGTTCAGCTCCTGAGCCGCAATTTTTCTTGGAGTCTTGTTCTTGTGCTCCATCGTCATGTGCCCTGGATACACAGGTATCGCGAAATCGGGACGACTGCTCACTCGGTCGATTTCATCAATCGGGTCATAGGATCGATGCTTGAAGGCCGTGCTCGAAAGAACCGCCAGGTTTCCTCCGGCCGAGAACCCAAGGACGCCGATCTTGTCCGGATCTATTCCGTAGTCATTCGCGTTGTAGCGAACGATGGAAATCGCCCTTTGAGCATCCTGCAGTGCCATCGGAATATCAGGCGTCACATGCTTGGAAGCTGCCTGGTTCCAGTTGCACCCGGTATTTGGCACCCGGTACTTCACCAGGACGCAGGTAACACCCGCATCGGTCAGCCACTTGCAAACATCAGCGCCATTGAGTCCGATCGTGCTTTGCGGGCCGATCGCCAGAGCCTTGTAGCCACCGCCTGGAAATACAAGGACCGCCGATCGCGAAGAGGGATTCTTCGGAGGATAGAGCAGCAATGCCGGATGGGTTAAAGCGCCCTTCTCCTCGGCGAGCTCCTTCATCCCATCCTGTAAGACTTTGGAGTCTTCGGGCCAAAGCGGCACTTCCCGGGAATGCGTCGGCGCAGGCGAAGAATCCGCCTCGCCAGAGGCAAGAGAAGCGTTCGACAGGACAAACAGACAAACCGCGCTCAGAGCGCACACACGGAAGGGATTCATTTCGTCACGTCCTAGGCACGATCGCGAGGGTGGCTTCAGCAGCTTCGCTCTATGCTGCGGGCCGACTATGGCAATTTCGAGGCCCTGGTCTGGCCGTGCGCAGACCTTCCGCCGGAGTCTATTGAATCACCAGGCCCGACCGGTCGCTTTGAGTCGGAAGTGCCTGCTCGCAAACTGCGCTATCCGTTGACCACGACCGCGATCGGCCCGGATTGCATCGAATCAACTTTCAGGCGTTGGAAATAAATTGGGGTACAGATTGCGACGGATTTCGCCCCATCTGCGATGGCGCGCAATGGGGCGGATAGTCCAACTATGTAACCCTTTACGCAACGAAGTGGAAGGGACGAAAGACCAGCAAGATGTCACTTAATTTATTTCCAACGCCTTGGCTCCGCTCTTCGTCCGGGAATGTATAGTTTGCCGGGTATGGTGGGCATGGTGCCTGGCCACGAATCGCGGGGTGATGTGATGGGTCTTATTCAGGCGGTGACCGGTTCGATCGGCGGTGTGCTCGCTGACCAGTGGAAGGACTTCTACACGGTTCCGGACGGGTTGCCGGCGACGGCGGCGCTGTTCGCCGCGGTGCCGCGCGGCACCAACGCGGGACGTGGTTCGAATACCAAGGGTTCTTCGAACATCATCACCAATGGTTCGAAGATCGTCGTTCCGGAAGGTTACGGCTTGCTGCTGTTCCAGGATGGCGCGGTCACCGGCTTCGCTGCCGAGCCCGGTGGTTACGAGTGGCGGTCGGACGACCTCAACTCCAAGTCGATCTTCTCAGGCGACGGCCTCGTCGATTCGCTGATCAAGCAGAGCTGGGAGCGTTTCAAGTTCGGTGGCCAGCCCGGTTCGCAGCAGGCCGCCTTCTTCGTCTCGTTGAAGGAACTGCCGGACAACCGCTTCGGTACACAATCCGAAATCTACTGGGACGACGGTTTCCTCGGCACCCAGGTCGGCGCGGTGACGCGCGGCTCCTACACGCTGAAGATTGTCGATCCGATCCTGTTCGTGAAGAACTTCGTGCCGGCGCGTTATCTCCAGCCCGGCGAGGTGTTCGATTTCACCGACATGGACAATGCCGCCGCCAGCCAGCTCTTCAACGAAGTGGTGGGATCGCTGGCACCAGCCTTCAGCATGTACACGAACGATCCGAGCAAGGGCAATCGCATCACCAAGCTCCAGCAGGATTCGGTCGGTTTTGCCAAGAGTTTGTCTGCTGCGGTGGAAAATGGCTATCAGTGGAAATCCGATCGCGGCCTGGCCATCGCCAAGACCGACATCGTTTCCATTGAATACGACGCGAACACGAAGGAACTCCTGAAGACCGTGCAGCGCGCCGACGCGCTGGGCGGTGCGCGCGGCAATTCCAATCTGCAGGCCAGCGTCGCTGCGGGCATCCAGTCGGCCGGCGAAACCGGCGGTGCGGGGGGCGTCATGGGCCTGGGCATGGCGACAGGCATGCTTGGCGGCATCGGCAGCTTGCAGCAGCCGGTTGCGCCGGCCGCGCCGGCTGCCGATGACCCGATCGCCAAGTTGAAGAAGGCCAAGGAGATGCTCGATCTCGGCCTGATCACGCAGGCCGATTACGACGCGGCCAAAGCCAAGGCGCTGGGTCTGTAAGCCGCTCACCACGGAACGACAATGACGAACGCCAAGAATCCGTCGCCGCCACCGCCGCCGCCATACACCGGCCCCGGATCGCCGCAGGACGTGCCGCCTGCACCCGGCGGTTTTCCGATCGACCCGAATACGTTGCCAGAAGCCATTCGCAACGAAGTGCTGGCGCCCGACCCGGTCGCGATCGACACGGCCGCGACCGAACTCAAGGACGGCCTCAACCGCTGCCCGAAATGCGGCGCGACCGATATCCGGCACAAGGCCGGCAGCGATCTGCTGGTCTGCGTCTACTGTCGCAACGAATGGCATGGCGCGCGGGTCGAGGAGGAATTCGGCCTCGGCACAGGGCTCGACGATCTCACCGGCACGATCATCGCCTCCGGTGCGGTGGACATCGCGGCCGATACCGCCAGTCTGATGAGCTTCAAGTGCACCGGCTGCGGCGCCGAGGTGACGGTCAATACCCAAAGCCAGATGACGGCGCGCTGCCATTGGTGCCGCCATGTGTTCGGCATCAACGAGCAGGTGGCCAATGGCGCAGTACCCGACGCAGTGCTGCCCTTCCACATCAAGAAGGACGACGCGGTGGCGCGCATCCGTCAGTTCGTGGACAAGCGGCGCTTGTTCGCACTGAAGGCATTCAAGGAAGAGTTCACGCCCGAGAACGTCATCGCCGTCTATCTGCCCTACATGATCATCGATGGCAAGGCGAGCGCGGATGTCGCGGGCCAGGGCGAGATCGAGACGCGCCGCTACACGCAGGGCAGCGGCGACAAGCAGAAGACCTACTACGATGCCGACGTGTACCGTGTGGGACGGCACGTGGACTTCACAGTGGACGACCTGCCGTTGGAATCCTCTTCCGAACGCGGCAATCTGGACGCGCGCGCGAACACCAACAACATCATCAACACGATCCTGCCGTTCGACACCAAGAACGCAGTGAAGTGGAATGCCTCTTACTTGGCGGGCGTCACCTCGGAGAAGCGCGACCGCGACGTGGCGCATCTGCGTCCACGCCTGGAAGACCAGTTGCTTTCGATCGCCCGCGCCCAGGTCGAATCATCGGTAAGCCGCTATGACCGTGGCGTGCGCTGGGAGCAGGAGCGCCTCGACATTCACGGCACGCGCTGGGTGTCGATGTACTTGCCGGTGTGGCTCTATTCGTACCACCAACCGGGCAGCAACGGCGGCCTGCTGCACTACATCGCAGTGAACGGCCGCACCGGCGAGACCATGGGCAGCGTGCCCGTGCAGCAGTGGAAACTACTGCTGGCCGCGCTCACTGTCGGCACTTTCGTTGAAGGCATTGCACTCTGGATCGTGGGGAGCTCGTCATGAGCGACGATGGCGGACTATGGCTGCTCCTGGCAGGACCAGCCAGCGCAACCGGACTGTATTGGTTCCTGTACCGGTATTATCGCAACACCGACAAATCGCACGCCTTCGAACATGAAACCGCCGTCGAAGCCAAACCAGTGACCGGCTCGGACGCGAAGGTCGGCGACGTGAAGGGCACGCGCGAGACCCGCATCAGCGGCGACAACGTGCGTGCCTATCGCACGCGCGTGCAGCGCAGCCGGGGCGATCCCAAGCAAGGCGATGGGTAGAACGTAGGGCGCAATAACCGAAGGGCATTGCGCCTAACGGATTCCTCACCGTTACCCGGCTTCAGGTCTTCAATTCGGCCA
>JANMUE010000094.1:0-1604 GCA_031391205.1 Lysobacterales bacterium
CCCATCTTCAACATCGCACAGAAGCGGGCGGACACACAGGTCCGCCCCTACGGCTATACAATCTCCGCTTTGGTCAACCCGCGCAACTGTTCCAACAAGGCATCCGCCGATTGGTCGGCCGGCAACCGCATCAACAATTTGCCGGCGGGCGAGAACAACAAAAACTCGTTGCTGTGATCCATGGTGTAGCCGCCGGGCAAGCTGGCGTCGCGATGCTCAACGGCGATCACGCCCATGGCGTGCTCTGTCTGTTGAATCGCGTCGACCGAACCAGTAAGCCCAATAATCTGCGGCGAAAAATGCGCCAGATACTCGCCCACCTGTGTCGGTGTGTCGCGCGCCGGATCGACACTGACAAACAGCGGCTGAATGCGCTTGGCATCGGCGTCCAGTTGCTGCAAGGCGATTGTGAGGCTGTACAACGCCGTGGGACAGGCATCGGGACAAAACGTGAAGCCGAAGTAAACCAGCGTAAAACGTCCCTGCAGCGTGGCCGGATCGAAGCTGGCGCCCTGCTGATCCGTCAGGCCTTGCAAATCAGCAATCGACATCGAACCAGATGCAGACCTGCCAAGCTCCGGCGTTGAACGTAGCGTGACAATAAACATCGCCGCGCCCGCGCCAACGCCCAGCAGCAGCACCGCCGCCAGCTTGAGTAACGCGGCGCGATTCCCGACTGTCTTGGTTGGCCTGCTCATAACGAGTTGAAGCGGTTATTGGTGCTTCATGTTCGAATGATCCATCTTGGAGTGATCCATGCTGGAATGCTCGTGACTATGGGCAGCAGGCGCGCCAACTTTGAATTCAGCCGTGGTTTCACAACCCGTCGAGTCCTTGATGAGGATCGTTACGGTCGCGCCGCTGGTTAACGCCCCCTTGGGATTGATCAACATGAAGTGCTTACCCCCTGGCGAAAATTCAACTTTGGCGCCGGGCTTGAGTTGCAACTTGTCGATGCTACGCATCTTCGCTACGCCGTTTTCAGTCAGGCTTTCGTGTAGCTCCACGCTGGCGAATGCCGGGGATTGCGTACTGGCAATCGACAACAGCTTGCTACCGGTGTTACTCAGCACCGCGTAACCCGCCAGTGCCTTCGCTGTGGGCGGCGCTTCGCGTATCCACGCTGAGTTGACTTTCAGATCGCAGGCTAGCGACGAGCTTGTCAACGCCACCATGGCGGTTCCAATCCAATAATGCTTTGTCACGCTTTTCTCCAGTCCAAATTGCATTTGGTAGATAGTCACTTTACGCCAAGCCGGACTTAACGCCCAGCCCGTACGGCTAATTCACAAATCCCACTTCAGTTCAGCCGTGTAGCTGCGCTGCGGATAGGGATGGAAGTTCCAGTATTGGTAATTGTTGAGATTGTCTACGCCCACTGCGGCGGTCCATTGCTTGGCAAAGTGGTAGTTGATGCGCACATCGGTGACGAAATACCTGCTGGTGCCCTGGTAGGCGAAGCCATTCACGTCGCTGTTGTCCAGCATGCCGTACTGCTTGCCGCTGTAACGTGCGCCATAGGCGACGTTCAGATCATCAGTAACGTGATAGTTAAGCAATACCGTCGCACGCCATTCCGGCACCCGGGGTTGGCGCTTGTTGAT
>JANMUE010000104.1:0-12927 GCA_031391205.1 Lysobacterales bacterium
TTGTGGGAGCGGCGTCCCGCCGCGATTCTCTGGAATGCCACGGAATCGCGGCGGGACGCCGCTCCCACGGAACAGACCGCTCCTACATGTGATTGCTGCTGATCTGCGGCACTGTCTCCGGCGTGCTCAGCTGCGCCGTGCGCTCCACCATCGCGATGAACTGACGGCGGTAGCCGCGCTCGTCGTCACCCAGACCACGCCGTGCCAGACGCATGACATCGCTGTACCCAAACCCGGGCATGCGGCTGCCACCGCGCAGCAGATCGGCATAGGCGGCAACCGATGCCGCAAAGGCCAGGCGATCGCTGGTTTCGGCGCGAACCTGGCTGCGCAGCAAAGGCTTGTCGATCAGGATGCTGGTATCCGCATCGGGCTGCTTGTAGCGCAGCTTCAGCCAGGCCAGCTCGCCACTCTTGTCGACGGCCAACGGTCTGGCATCCCCGTAACGCAGCGCATCGCTGGCATCAGCACCGCTGCCGACCAACGCGAGTTCATAGATCGCGGTGACATCGTGCCCGGCACCGATTTCACCGGCATCGATCTTGTCGTTGTTGAAATCCTCACGGCGCAGCATGCGATTCTCGTAGCCGATCAGGCGGTATTCGCTGACCACCGCCGGGTTGAACTCGACTTGGATCTTCACGTCCTTGGCGATCGTCAGCAACGTCGATCCGAGTTCTTCCACCAATACCTTGCGGGCTTCATGCAGCGAGTCGATATAGGCATGATTGCCGTTGCCGACATCGGCCAGCTGTTCGGCAGTTTCGTCCTGATAGTTGCCTTGACCAAAGCCCAGCGTGGTCAACGCGATGCCGGTTTTGCGCTTGTCGGCGACCATGGTTTTGAGCGCATCAATGCTCACTGTGCCCACGTTGAAGTCGCCGTCGGTGGCAAGAATCACCCGATTGATGCCGCCGGGAATCAGACTTTTTTCTGCCATCTGATATGCCAGCTCGATACCGGCGGCGCCATTGGTTGAACCGCCGGCCTGCATCTGGTCGAACGCGGCGCTGATCACTTCCCGCTGATCACCCGGTGTCGGCGCCAACACCAACCCTGCCGAACCCGCATAGACGACGATGGATACCCGATCCTGCGGGCGCAGCTCCGGCAACATCTGCTTGAACGCCGCCTTGAGCAGGTCGATCTTGTCGGGCGACTGCATCGAACCCGAGGTATCGATCAGAAAAACCAGATTCGATGGCGGCGTTTCTGCCTTGGGCACTTCAAAACCCTTGATGCCGATCTGCATCAGTACGCGCTTGCTGTTCCACGGCGCGCTGGCCAATTCGGTAGTGACGCTGAAAGGCGTTTCCAACCGTGCGGGCGGCTGATAGCCGTAGTCGAAGTAGTTGATGAATTCTTCCGCGCGCACTGCATCTGCGGGCGGCAACTGGCCCTGCTCGATCATGCGCCGCACATTGCTGTAGCTGCCGGTATCCACATCGATGGAGAACGTCGACACCGGATTCTCGGCGACCCGCATGATGGCGTTGTCGGTGATATCGGCATAGCCTTCGCGATTGGCGATCTCGGTATAAGGCGCGGGCGATGACTGCGGTTGCGTCACGACAGCAACCGCACCTTGCGGCGCGTAACGCGGACGCGACTCGTGAATCTGCAACTTCGGCGCACTGCGGAGCGCGGCATTAAATTCGATTTTTGCCGGGGGTGGTGCACCTGCAATGGCGGCAGCATCGGCGGGTGCATCGACAACGGAGTCATTGCGTTTTACTCGCGATCCTGCGACCACGGCCGCTCCAAGATCATCGGATTCTGGCTCTTGCGGGCGCTCGGAAATTTGGCCCTGCTGCTGACGGGTTTCGTCACGCCCATCCACGACAGTGGATTCCGGCGCGGTCTGGCAGCCGCTCATCGGAACGGCAAGCGCCAACAGAATGGCGGAACTCAGGCTCAGGCATTTCATCGCGACACTCCTCGGGTTGGGGTGTCAGATCAAACGCGCGTCGTTGCAATCGGGGTTAAGGTAAAAAAGGATCAGCGCGAATCAGGTTGGGAATCTCGCGCGGGCTCAGCTTCGCTCAGCGCTGAGAGCCCAACCCATCAGACGCGATTGATGATGCAGTTGCCGTGCGGCAGCCTGGGAAAACCCGAGTGTATCGAGCAGGCGCAGAAAATTTCCGATGCGCTCGGAATCAAGAGCATGCGAACACAGCTCTCGCAACCTGAGCAAGTGCCCCTGGTAGATATCACGCATTTCCTGCAGCGCGTTCTGCGCAGCTTGCAACCCTTGAGATGTGGCCATCGATAGTATGAGCTGCACTTGATCCCGCGCCAAAAGCAGAAGATCGGCATCGTCACCAGCCGCATCAATGGCGGATTGGAGCTGCTGTTGCATCAGGTTGAATTCGGCGCGATCGGCATTGGCTGCCGTATTGCCCTGCAATTGGCTGCGACCCGACGCCGAGTTGGCAAGGGCAAGCCAGGGCAGCAAACGCGCCGCCGAATCGACCAACCCGGACACGCCAAGAACGGATTCGGATTGCCCAACCTCTACCCGGCCCTTGTTGACGAGTACCGATTCTGCGTGATGCATCACCAATCGCAACCGCCCTCCCGGCTTCAGCACGCGCGCCGCTTCCACAAACGCCTTGTCTGGATCGGCATATTCGATTCCATACTGGCTGATCACGAGGTCAAACGATGCCGCATCGAACGGAAGGCTTTCTGCCATCACGCCCGAATGCAGCGCAAGACGATTGCGTTTATCGGCTGGCAAACCCGGTACCCATTGCGGCGAAAGCTGCGCAAGGTCGATAGCGTCGATTCGGCATCCGCTATCGGGGCATCCGTCGAGACCCAGCAGCATCCTTGGCAGCGGACCGTTACCAGTTGCAACGTCCAGGACACGCGTTGCACCGGTCAGGCCGGAAAAGGCGTCGCGCCAGAAGTCAGCGATCGCACCGTCGTAATTGCCTGCGAACGATCCCGCGCAGGAGTGAAGGGCGCCGGACGACCAATATCTTGTCCAGCTGGCAGTGCGCGCCTCGACAAGCGAAGTATCGGAGAAAGCAATGGGATTTGTACTCATCGTTACATTGTACAGACTCGATGCGGGCAGCCGATTGCAGCAAACCGAGCGACACTGCGATTCGCCCCTTACCCCAACAAACCAGTAGCGGTAGGAGCTGTCTCTCAACGTGAATTGCGGCCTGAATTGTGAACATTGAGTAACGTGTCACACTTGTCTTGAGTGTTGCGGCGACGCAACATCGTTAATTTTGCGCTATTCCCTTGTTAAAGAGTTGTTGCTATCCTCAAAAAACGCTTGCCGCGTTAGGCCTGCGCCTACGCTGTTGGTACTTCCTAGGACATGGAAGACGGATGTCCCGAACTGTGTCTAGACACACTGAATGTTGGAGATAAGTGAATGAAGATCAAACGTAATTTGCTCAGCAATGCGGTTCGACTCGGCCTCACGGCCACTGCCGTAAGCTTGATGGGCCTCGTCTCTGCACCGGTCTTTGCACAAGACGACGAAGCGGAAGACGAAGCAGAAACAATGGAGCGCATCGAAGTCACCGGTTCACGCATCAAGCGCGCCGATGTCGAAGGTTCCCTGCCAATCACCGTCATCGATCGTCAGGACATCGACGCTTCTGGCGACACCAGCGTTGCCGACTTTCTACGCAACACGACCTTCAACTCGTTCGGCTCATTCCGTCCGCAGTCAGGTTCTTCGGCTCAGTCGTTCGCCGGCCTCAGCCTGCGCGGTATCGGCGCCGGCCGCACCCTCGTCCTGATCGACGGCCGCCGTGCACCGGCTTCGCCGACCACCGGCCAGGGCCAGGACCTCAACTCGATCCCGCTCGCAGCTGTTGAGCGCATCGAAATCCTCTCCGACGGCGCCTCGGCCATTTATGGTTCCGACGCGATCGGCGGCGTGGTCAACATCATCACCCGTAAAGACTTTGAAGGCGCCGAGTTCACTGTCGGTGCTGGCAACCCGCGCCAAGAAGGTGGCGAGACGGAAGAAGGCTCGGTCATTTTCGGCGCAGCCGGCGACCGTGGCAGCCTGATGGCGGGCGCTTCCTACAACACCCGCGGCATCATCTTCCAGCGTGAGCGTGCGTATTCGACTGGCGGAGCCTCGTCCTACTCGAACAACCTGATCACAGCCACGCCGGCTCCGGGTACCCTGTACGGATTCGTGCCGGGCGGCTTCGTCAATGTCGGCGGTGGTTCCGCATTGCCGGGCTTCAACTGCAACCAGCCTTCGCGCGGCTATTCGCTGAACCCGACCGGCAGCCGCTGCTTGTACGACTTTAGCTTTGTTGCTGCCGACGAAGCCGAAGTGCATGGCCAGGCGCTGTTCGCTCGCGGCACCTACCAGATCAATGATGACTGGTCGACCTACTTCGCGGCCAATGTCGCGCGCTCGAAGTCCTTTGGCCGCTATGCCCCGGTTCCGTCCTCGCCGTGGCCGGGTGGTCAGCCGTTCATTCCGGTGGGCTCACCCAACCATCCCGCGGTTCGCTTCCCGAATGGTGGCTATAACCCCGCGGTACCGTATTTCCTGCGCCACCGTTTCGCTGCACTGGGCAATCGTGACGTCTCTACCGATCAGAACAGCTACAACCTGAACTTCGGTTTTGAAGGCACGCTGGGCGAAGTCTTCATCGACGCCGGCGTCCGCCACAGCGAACAGCAGTACTACGAACTGGGCCGCAACTACGTTGTCGGTGGCCTTGCTCAGGCCGCTATCGCGAACGGCAGCTACAACGTCTACGACCCGTTCAACGTCTCGCGTGACATCCTTGACGGTCTGATCGCCACGATCAACCGTGACGCGACCACCCAGATCCAGGAAGTCTACGCCAACGCCAGTCTCGACCTGTTCGAGATGGGTGGTGGTTCGGCTGCGCTGGCGGTGGGTGCGGAATATCGTGACGAAACCTACCAGGACATCTACGACACCCTGCAGTCTTCGGGTCAGATCGTCGGTTCCGCCGGCAATTCGGCAGGCGGCGGTCGTGATGTGACTGCGTTCTTCTTCGAAGCATTGTTCCCCGTGCTCGACAACCTCGAGTTCTCGGCCGCAGGTCGTTACGATGATTACAGCGACTACGGCAGCGACTTTTCGCCGAAGGTCTCGGTTCGTTACCAGCCGCTGGAATCGCTGACCCTGCGTGCCTCGTTTGGACAGGGCTTCCGCGCTCCGACACTCGATGTGGTCACCGCCCAGCCGGCTTTCTCGGCTGACACGGTTGTCGATCCGCAGACCTGCGCTGCGTTCGGCCTTCCGTCCACATGTAGCACTCAGGTCAACGCCTACGCCCTGGCCAACCCGAACCTCACGTCAGAACAGTCGGACTCGTTCAGCGTCGGCTTGGCTTGGGATGCCACCGAATGGCTGAGCCTGACGATCGATCGCTACGACATCGAGCTCGAAGATCGTATCGATCAGATCACAACGCCGGAAATGGTGTCGTGCCTGGCCGCTGGCGGCGCAACCTGCCCCACCGGAGTTGGCGTGCTGCCAGGTAACGTGTCGCCGCCCCAGCCCTCGTTGGGCCTGGGTATCGCGCGTGGACCGTCGGGTGAAATTCTGTATGCTCAACGTGGTTTCATCAACGGCGGCACACTGGCGACCGACGGCTTCGACATCAACGTCCGCACCAACTTCGACATCGGAAGCTGGGGTGCTCTGCAGAACCAGTTGCAGATCAGCACTGTGGGCAGCTACTCCACGGACAATGGCCCCGACCAGGTTGATGACCCGTCGATTCCTGAGTTCCGTGCTGCTTTGTCGAACGTGTGGACCATTGGTGATTTCTCGTTCACCTGGAACATCAGCCACATCGACGGAACGCTCTCGCAGTACGGCTTCATCATCAAGGGTTGCGATGGCGACGCGGCGTGCTTGACTGCTAACGCAGACGACGTACCGCTTCGTCTGTCGTCGTGGACCACCCACGATCTGCAAGCAACGTGGAATGCACCGTGGGACGGCAAGCTGTCGCTCGGCGTGACCAACCTGACGGACAAGGGTCCAGTTCTGGATCCGTATGCCCCGACCGGTCGTCCGTTCGACTACAACCTGTACGACGGCTACGGCCGCGTGCCGTACGTGCGTTACACCCAGAGCTTCTAATCCAAGCTACTGCGGTAATTCAGAAGGGCCCTTCGGGGCCCTTCTTTTTTGCCCGAAAAATCAATCGCAACACCGTGGGAACGGCGTCCCGCCGCGATGCCTTTTCGGGTCCCGACCTTTGATCAGACCGTTTTTCCGCAACCGCATCCCGCCGTGCATGGATGCACAAGTGTCGACGACGGCAGGATGCCGAGAGACGACCGCCGTGCATGGATGCACAAGTGTCGTCGAAGGCAGGATGCCGAGAGACGACCGCCGTGCATAGATGCACGATGTCGTCGGCCGCGCCTGCGCATCCGACAATAGCTCTCTGCATTGCTCTACCTCCGGCATTCACACATCCATGTTCGGCAAAGGCAGGACACCGCCGACCACCGTGAATCTGAAATACTGTCGATCGTCCGTTCGCGGCGGGACGCCGCTCCCACTTTCTGAATGATGTGCAATGACCTCATCCATTCCAAGCAATCTGCATATCGCTCAATCCCAAATGCGTGCCGGCAATACCGACGCTGCCGTAGCACTGCTACGCCAATCACTGTCCGATCCGGACTGTGCCGTGCGCCTGCGTGAATGGGCGGTGGTGGAACGGCGACTGGATTTGGTGCCGATGGCACTGCAAGCGCTGACGCATGCACATCCTGCGGAAGCCAGAGTCAGCATGGCGGTGGATCAGCAACTGCGTAACCAACCGCAGGCAGCACTCGCCACTCTGCAGGATGTTTTGCGCCTGCATTCTGATTTGGCGACAGCGCATCACCATCTCGGCCGGGCCCTGCAGAACCTGGGACGCAGCGAGGAAGCAGCCAGCGCAGTACGCCGCGCGCTGCAGTTGCAACCCGACTATGCCGAGGCCTGGTACAGCCTTGCCCACATCGAACGCGCGCTTGGAAATCTCCCGATTGCTGTCGAGGCTTATCGAAGCGCCCTGCAGCTCATGCCGAATCTACGTACAGCACTGCTCAACCTTGGCATTACCCTTTGCGCGCTAGAACAACCCGATGCCGCGCTCAAGCCACTTGAGCAATTGCTGAGTCTCGATCCTGAGCTCGTCGACGCCTGGGTCAATCGTGGCTTATGCCTGCATATCCTCGGCCACATGAACGCTTCGCAGCAGGCCTATGAGCGCGCGCTGCAGCTTGCGCCGGATCATGCCCTCGCGCATTTTTATCTGGGCTGCCTGCTCAATGAGCAAATGGCCACGGCACCGGCGCGCACGCATCTGGAGGCGGCGTTGACGCACAGCCCTGGCGATCCGGATGTATTGACCGAGTTGGTCGGCCTGCTGGAACAGACCAACGATCTGGACAGTGCGGCCTTCCGCGTTCGCGAAGGACTCGCGCAAGCGCCAAAGCATCCCGGATTGAATCTGGAGGCGGCACGCCTGGCGCGTCGTCAGGGGCGGCTTGAAGATGCGCGTGATGGATTGCTGCGCGTGGATGCGGATGCCATGCCGGCGCGCCTCGCCCAGCAGTATTGGTTCGAGCGCGGACAGTTGCACGATCGTGCAAAAGAATTCGATCAAGCCATGGTCGCCTTCGAGCGCGGAAATCAATTGGCGGCGCAGAGCCCGCGTCGACGCCACATCGACCGAACCGCCTTCCCCAGACACCTCGAAGCGATCGAGCGCTGGCTAGCGCAGGGCGCGATCGGCGCGCGCAGCGCGGCGAACGACCCGATTGCTCACCTCGGTTATCGGCCCGCATTCCTGGTCGGTTTCCCGCGCTCCGGCACGACGCTGCTGGACACCATGCTGGATGCCCATCCCGATGTGACCTCGATCGAGGAGCGCGCAACCGTCGAAGTCGTGGTGGATGCATTGGGCAACTACCCCGATCTGATGACGCGGCTGGACGCTGCGTCGATCGCGGCGGCACAACAGGGTTATCGCAACAGCGTGCAGTCCTTTCTTCCACCTGAGTTCGCCGGCCTGCTGCTCGACAAGCTGCCGCTGCGCATGTTGCGCATCCCCTTTATCCGTCGCCTGTTTCCGCATGCGCCCATCCTGTTCGCCGTGCGCCATCCCTGCGATGTGGTACTGAGCAACGTGATGCAGCAATACGTTCCGAACGATGCCTTCGTCCACTTCGATACGATTGCCGATGCAGCGCACATGTACGACCGCATCATGCGTGTCTGGCGCCAGATGCTGGACACTCTGCCCATAACCCCACACTGGGTGCGCTACGAGTCCTTGGTCGCGGACCCCGAAACAGAACTCGCGGCCGCATGTACTGCACTTGGCCTGGATGCACGCGCAGAAATGCTGGACCCTGCGCAACGGCTCAAAGGCCGCGAACGCATCCAGACCAACAGCTATCAGCAAGTCGCCGAACCCATCTATCGGCGCGCAGCCGGACGTTGGCGCAACTATCTTCCGTGGCTGGAACCGGTACTACCGGTTTTGCAATCGCATATCGAGTGGCTGGGATACAGCGACGCGAATTGATTGCGCAGGGCCCCGCTCCGCTGCCGAAACCGGCATGAGGAGTGTCTGGCGGCGTGCCATACCTGCGCTATACGCAGAGCTTCTGATCCGCTAGGCCGATTCGGAAGGGTCATGTATATGACCCTTCCATTGTAAATCGCAGCGAAGCGACAGGGTTCCCGATGTCAATCGCTACCGAGCGATTCGAAGGCGACACAACCCGCTGCAAAACCAAACCCACTGGGCCCGTGACGCGCAGTTCACATCGGATCAGCGGCGGTCAAGTCACGCGACAAAAGTGTCTTGATTCCGAGCAACTTCAGAGTCTGCTGAACACCGTCGACCGCGTCAGGGATTTTATGTTCCCGCACCGGGGGCAAGGCAAACTCAAGATGCACAATCGGGTACTCCACCACGCGAACATTCCCCTCTGCCGATACGCGATAGGAGATAAATTCGAAGGTCACACGGTCCCCCTCCGATTTGATCTGATTGCTCTCGACGACCATACCGGTACCATCTTCATAGAGTGTACCTATCTCTTGACGAGGGTCGTCCCATACCTTTGTCAGCTCTTCCAAGCTGTATCGCATGGAAAATCCGCTGATACCACCGTCCAGCCCCGCGAAGTTCATTTCTGCGCCCTGCTCCATTTTTTGATACACAGCAGCGGCGACGGCGGTATTGATCTTCGCGATTTCTATGAATTGATTTCGTTCCAGGACTGCGTTGCGCAAGATCAGTCCATCAGGGATGACATCACACACCTGTCCGCCTCCGTCAGCCGCAGGCGACGCCAAAAGGGCATCTTCGTTACTCGTCTGGACTAGCTGCTTTGAGACACTTTCCGGAATGGATTCTCCACATTTTTTTGTGCATCGTTCGCAAGCCCCGCCGATCCCCCCATTGCTCTTCCTATAGGCATCGACTAAACCTGCATCCCCCGGTCTGCAGGCATAGCAGAGAAATGCTGCAAGTCGCTTGCTGCATAGGGTCTGAGCGGAGGTCTGTGGCGCGAAAAAAGTGCTTCCGAGTACAACAATAATTGCCAGGGTGAAATTTCTCATTGGTTCCTCCGTTGTCGAACCGCGGGGGATGGTCGCGAACTATGGGGGGGGGGTGTCAAGCATGGTAAGAAGATATTCTCCATACAATAACAAAAACTTGACATTTTTAACTAAACCGTTGTCCGGAGACTGATTACCAAGACCGCCTCGAAATCCCGATTTCGTCGACAACGGTGTCGGTACCAAAAAGAAGTATTCAAATGACTGCCCGTCGATCGTTATACGACGTCTAAGCACAGAATCTGGGCCATACCTGGGAAAACATCGACTGCCTAGCTCGCAGATCACGACCGCACCATATCGGTACAAGTCTTCCTGGTTTGCCCAAAGCGATATGCTGAAGTCGTCATGCACCAGCATGGTGGGTCGTGTCGGCGCGTAGGCCGAGACGATTGCGGTAAGCACGTGATCTCCGATCACCATGCGCAGTGGCGTGTGCATGGTCGCATTCCAGTCATCGACGATAGCGCGCGTCAACGCCGGTCCGTCGAAGCTGGTCTTGGAGCGATCCGTCTGCGTCTTGTAGATCACGTGCGCGTAGCCCACCGTGAGCGCGGTCAACGCCACGGCGGCGCAGAACCGACGGAAGCTGGCCCGATCGATGCGCGTAGGAAGACATAGAAACCAGGCGACGCCAGCAAGATTGAAAAATGCGAAGGCCCAGGTCGATTTGAGTCGACTGCCGCTGACCGATCCATACAGCATCGAAATGAGCAGGGGCCCCAGGCAGAGCGCCAATACGATCCAGGCATCACGGCGCGGTTTTGATATCGCTTGGCGAAAATCGATCACGATGAGAAACAGCAGCGCGCTCACCAACAAACCCAGCAACGCACCACCCGCGAAGCGCAGAGGTTCCAACACATGTTGATAATCGGATGACTCAGAAAGCTGGTCAAAGCCGCGCAAATAGCTCCAGGGTAACTGCCAATGCGAACTCAACCAGTTCAGATGCGGAATCAACAGCAGTACCGCCAACAACGCACCGAGATACGGCGCTCGTCCACGCAGACTGTGGCGGCCCTGTTCAGTCAGCAACAGAATGCCCGCGCAGGTCGCGATGATCAGCACACCCGAATATTTACTGAGCAGACATAGCGCGACGAACACCCCGCAGGCGCCCCAGTGCCAGACATCGCCGCGCAGTGCGCGCAGAAAGTGGTAGCAGAGCCCTGCCCAGACCGGCAACTGCAGCGTGTTCATATTGAAATTGGGTGTCAGATAGGTATACCAATAGCCGCCTTCGAGCACTGCGGTGGCAATGACCGCCGCATGCCTGTCCAAAAAAAGACGCGCGGTCTTCCACACATAGAACAGCGTACCCAGCACGCACAGTTGCGACAGCACATAGAGCGCGTCGAGGCGATTGCCGGAGAGACGATAGGCCAGTTCTCCCAACCAGGCCCCGAGTGGCGGATGCTTGTAATAACCCCACTGCCAGTGCTGCCCCCAACCCAACAGCTCCAGGGTGTCCAGCGGCAGCATGCGATAGCTCGCCATCGGCACCAGCACCCAGAACAGCAAATGCCAGACGCCCAGAGCCAGCAGCAGCCGTTCCGGTTGCGCGTAGAAGTCGAACCACGGCGAAGGTCGATCGCCCGAACCAGCGCTGTCGGCATCTGCCTTGGCAGATTCAGAACTCATCGCAGGCAATCCGATGCAGCGATGCACTGCCGACGGACGCGTCGCCACCCACCGATCGCATGGTAAACCACACTTTCATCAAGCTCCCCGTGCGCTGCATCGCCCGATGCAGATGACTGCGTGCACCCTATCCGCATTCGCTCCAGGCAATATTGTGCAAATGCCGGTTCTGTGCGACAAGATTGGTTTTCGGTTTGGATTTTGCGCCCATGTACCAGATTGCACCGGCGTTCTCTACCCCCATGGTGTTTGCCAGCCTCGACAACAGCCAAGCGCTCAATGCCGAGCTGCGCGAATTGTTTCTGGCCAGGGCGCAGGACGACCGCTACCGCAATCCTGACCCGTTTACGCATCGCAACGCCGCCTTGTTCGAAAGCAATTTTCGCCTGTTCGACTGGCCACAGGCCTGCGTGCAGAAGCTCAAGGGATTTTGCTTTACAACCGTCTACCGCACCATCGGCGAACTTTCGGGCTACGATACCGACATGCTGCGGCGCCTGCACATTGCCACCGAAGCCTGGTTTCACGTTACGCGCAAGGGCGGATACTTTGGCCCGCACAACCACCCCATGCATTCCTGGTCGGGGGTCTACTGCGTCTGCCATTCCGGAGACGACCCGGACAGCGACAGCGGCAAACTCACCATGATCAATCCGCATGCCATGAGCACGATGTACATGGACATGTCGAACACCAGTTTCAAGGTGCCGTATCATATGGGCAACCGCATGCTGCGTCTGAAGGCTGGCGATCTGGTGTTGTTCCCGTCCTGGATGCTGCATGAAGTGTTGCCCTACGATGGAGATGACGTGCGCATCACCGTGGCATTCAATGTGCGCTTCAAACTCGATGGCGCCAAGCCCGCCGATGTCCCCATAGGGTAATGATGTCCGATGTTCAGGCCGCAGTGCGCAGCGACTGAATCATAGATTGCAATTGCTGCTCATATACCGCCCAGACGCGACCGCGATCGCGACGGATGCCATCGCGCATCTTCACACTGCTGGCCGTCGCGACGGCATCACTGCCGCGATTCGATCTGCAACGTTGCCGGCCCGTAGTCAAGACCGCAGAATCGCGCCATGCGCGTTGCCGTCTGTTCGGGCGCATTGACCAGCTCGTCGCAAGCGATGTCCAGGATCCGGTCCGGGGAACTGCGTACGCCAATGCGCCATCAGGCGCTTGAAGTTCGCAACGAACTCGGCCTGGTCGCAGGAGTAAGGGCGGGCCGAGCTGAACAAAGTGCGCAGACTGGGCAGGCGGACATCGATGGGATCACGGTCCAGGCAGATGAATCGCGCTGCCGGCAACGCGCGCAATGAAACCGACGTTGAAATAATTGGATGGCAGTTTGTCGGTCACCAGCGGCGCACCGCGCGCGCCAGGCGATATTCTGCAGATCGCCTTGGCCAATGGCTCGGTAGTCCAAAAGGGTTGTGATGGCCTGAGCGCGATCACCCATGCTGACGTAGGTTTCGGCCCGCTGCAGCAGACGGCGCAGCCGCGAAAGTGAGGCGTCTGCAGATGCGACGCCGCTGGAATAGACAGGAGTTTGCATCGAAAAAAAGTATACTTCAGTCGTAAACCGGCGGTGCGAGCAGCGAACCCCAGCAAACACGCAGATCTAAATCGTGGGAGCGGCGTTGTGGGAGCGGCGTCCCGCCGCGAAGCTC
>JANMUE010000139.1:0-11632 GCA_031391205.1 Lysobacterales bacterium
TTGTGGGTCCGACCTGTGGTCGGACGCTTTCGCCTGAGCTGACCGAGTCGGCAAAAAAGCGTCCGACCACAGGTCGGACCCACAAAGACAGTTGCTCCCACACCAGCATTGTTTCCCCAAATTCCCGTACCCACAAAAAAACCGCCGGCAAGCCGGCGGTTTTTTCAGAGCATCGCAGCAGCGGAGCTTGGCTCCGCGGTGCAATTACTGCTTCGGTGCTTCTTCAGCCGGAGCCGGGGTAGCAGCTGCGTCAACAGCAGCGGCGTCGGTGGCAGTAGCAGCGGTGTCGGCAGCAGCGTCAGCGGCAACGGCGGCATCGGCGGCGGCGCCGGCAGCAGCAGCAGCGTCGGCGGAAGCGTCGCCAACAGCAGCAGCAGCGTCGGTAGCAGCGGCGGCTGCATCAGCAGCAGCGTCGGTTGCGACAGCGGCGGCGTCGGTTGCGGTGTCAGCAGCCTGCTGCACAGCAGCGGATGCATCGGCAGCAGCCTTGTCGGCGGTAGCAGCGGCGTCTTGGGCGGTATCACCACCACAGGCGGCCAAAGCGGCGGCGAGGGCAGCGATCAGTGCGAGCTTGTTCAGTTGCATGATGTTCTCCAAGGAGTTGTCAGAAATGCGACCTCACCGTTCCCAAAGACTGGCCTGTCCATCGGGTGTGGTGCGAGAAGGTCGGCGGGCATCTTACACGCGCAACCGCCTATCGTCAGGCAATTTATGGCAATTCAATGGCAAGGGCGGTTGCCTCGCCACCGCCAATACACAACGAAGCCACGCCGCGTTTCTTGCCAAGGGTCTGCAAGGCATTGATCAGCGTGACGACTATGCGCGCACCGCTGGCACCGATCGGGTGGCCCAATGCGCAGGCGCCGCCATGCACATTCACCTTGGCTCGGTCGATATTCAATTCGGTAATTGCGGCCATCGGCACACAGGCGAAGGCTTCGTTGATTTCAAACAGATCAACATCGGCGACCGTCCAGCCGACCTTCTTGAGCAACTTATCGATCGCACCAACGGGTGCCGTGGTGAACCATTCCGGTTGCTGCGCATGCGTGGCATGACCAACGATACGTGCCAGGGGCGTGATGCCCTGCGCGTTGGCGGCCGATTCGGTCATCAGCACGGTGGCGGCTGCGCCGTCCGAAATCTTGGATGAGCTGGCGGCGGTGATGGTGCCGTCTTTTTTGAACGCGGGGCGCAGGCTGGCGATCTTGCCGAGATCGCATTTGGCGGGTTCCTCGTCACTGTCGACCACCACATCGCCCTTGCGACCCGGCACGGTAACCGGCGCGATTTCGCGCGCAAACACGCCGCTGGCAGCAGCGGCCACCGCCCACTGCACCGACTCACTGGAGAACTTGTCCTGAGCCTCGCGGCTGAACGCATATTTTTCGACGCAGGCTTCGCCGAACACGCCCATCGCCTGCTTGTCATAGGGATTCTGCAGACCATCCCAGGACATATGGTCGACCGCTTCGAAATT
This sequence comes from Lysobacterales bacterium, assembly GCA_031391205.1. Taxonomy (GTDB): domain Bacteria; phylum Pseudomonadota; class Gammaproteobacteria; order Xanthomonadales; family Ahniellaceae; genus 0-14-3-00-62-12. The sequence goes on from JANMUE010000139.1 coordinate 1,481, forward strand.
GCCAAAGCGATTGCCGGTGCGGCTGCCAGGGATCAGGTGCGGGGCATTGGTCATCGACTCCATGCCGCCTGCGACCACGACTTCAGCACTGCCGGCACGGATAAGATCGTGCCCCAGCATGATCGCCTTCATGCCCGATCCGCAGACCTTGTTGATCGTTGTACAGCCCGCCGCCATGGGCAAACCAGCGCCCAAAGCCGCCTGACGCGCCGGTGCCTGGCCGAGATTGGCCGGCAATACGCAGCCCATGATCACTTCGGAAACTGCATCGCCTTTTACACCGCTTTGTGCCAGCGCGGCCTGTATCGCAGCGGCGCCCAGTTTGGGGGTCGGGAAGCCGGTGAACTGGCCCAGCATGGAACCAATCGCAGTGCGCTTGGCACCCACGATGACGATGGCGTCGGACATGAGCTGCTCCAGAGTGACGGTGGTAGACGGCGGATTATGGACCCGGTGGTGCGATGCGGCAAATCCGACGTCGGACAGTTTTCGGGTGAGTTTCGCCAGGGTTGAATTCTGATGATTGACGATGACCCGCAGACCCTATGAGTCAGAGAGAGCGGAGGGTGGGTGCAACCCACCATTCTCGAAGGTTTGATAATGGTGGGTTGCACCCACCCTACGCTCAACACCAGCATGGTTTTAGAACCGCATCATCACCTGATGGCAGCGTCCGACGCTTGCCCTGCCGCCTGCGGCAAACTAGCCTGCGCCATGCCCCACAGCGGTGGATTGCCTTTGCCAGGTCAGACTGCGTTCGCCCGTGCCCACGGTATCTGGGTCGCGACCATCACGTTGGCGATCAGCGCACCGGCTTCGGCAGCTTCGGTGGTGGAACAGTTATTGGCGTGGAAACTGCTGGCTACGGTGACGGTCGGCCTGCTGCTGATTGTTCTCGTCGTCAGCTGGATCATGCGGCGCCGGCTGGCAACGACCGCAGCCAAACTTGAAGCCGCGGAGCGCCTGCGCACCAGCGAAGAGCATCTGTCGCTGGCACTGGAGTCCTCCGGCGACGAAATCTGGGAAGTCGAACTCTCGAGCAACAGTTTCCGCCGCATCGTGCCGCATCTCGGCATCGCCTTGCCGCTTCACGATCGGAATATCCCGACCAGTGAAGTGCTTGGCGCCATCCACCCGGAGGACCGCGATACCTTCGTCGCCGCCTTCACCGGCCTGGTCAAGGGTGAGACGCAACGCATGAAGGCGCGCTATCGCGTGGCACTGAAGGGCGGTGGTTGGTTATGGGCGTTGTCCTACGGCAAGGTCACGGAGCGCGACGCACACGGCCGAGCGTTATGGATGAGCGGCGTCTCGCGCGACATCTCCGAGTTGATGGAACAGGAAGAAGCGCTGCATCAGATCAATATCGACCTGGAACATCGCGTCGAAGGCCGCACCCGTGATCTTCGTCTCGCCAACGATCATCTGCGGCGTACGCTGGATGATCTGCGCCAGGCGCAGAAGCAATTGGTGGAATCGGAAAAAATGGCGGCGCTGGGCGCACTGGTGGCTGGAGTCGCGCACGAAATCAATACGCCCTTGGGTATCGGCGTTACCGCTTCCTCGCATCTGCAGACAGAAACCAGGCGGCTGTCGACCCTGCTGCTGAGCGGTGCGATGAAGCGCAGTGATCTGGATACTTATCTGGCGGTGGCGACCGAAAGCAGCGAACTGATTTTCCGCAATCTGCGCCGTGCCGATCATCTGGTGAAAAGCTTCAAACAGGTGGCCGTCGATCAGAGCACCGAGGAGCGCCGCCGCATTGATCTGGCCGAGTACCTCGACGAGATACTGACCTCATTGCAACCTCGGCTGCGCAAGACCAGGCACACCGTGCGCATCGAGTGCGCGCCGGCAATGGAAATCGATACGTATCCGGGCGCGCTCTATCAGGTGATCACCAATCTGGTGATGAATTCGCTCGCGCATGGTTTTGAAACCAAGGAAACCGGAAGCATCGTGATCAAGGCAGGCATCGAAGGCGAGCAGGTCAGCCTGGAATACAGCGACGATGGCTGCGGCATGTCGGATGACGTACAGTGTCGGGTGTTCGAACCTTTTTTCACCACCAAGCGTGGCCAGGGTGGCAGCGGCCTTGGCATGCACATTCTGTTCAATCTGGTGACGCGCCTGCTCGGAGGGACCGTGCGCTGCACCAGCGCGGTCGATGCCGGTGTGCGCTTTGATATCCGGTTTCCGGTCAACCGGGTTACGCCGACGTAAGGATAATGTAGGAGCGGCGTGAGCCGCGATGCTCTTGCTCTGGCTATCGAATGCAGTGCAAGAGCGTCGCGGCTCACGCCGCTCCGCGATCGCGACGGCGTGCTTTAGCTCCGGTAGGCATTTGGAATCTCTGGCTAAATCGCACCCTGATCGATCCGGTACGCGATCCGGCGTGTCTGCCATACCCCATCCTCGCCGCCTGCGCGGCGACCGTCCCCTGCATTCCAGGGGACTGGATCCGCAACGGATAGATGTCGCGAAAATCATCTCAGACGGAAAAGTAGATTGAAGACAGTGGCTCCCACAATATTCGTCGGTGAAGCAGGCCGTTGTCGCGCAATTGCAAAAATCCAGCCATCCAACTGTCACTTCAACTGCCCATGATGGGCGACGAATAGGGTTCTGCGGAGCCCTGCGTGTCGCCTCATCAGAATGGAGTTGAATCATGTCGAAGGTATCCCTGAAACGTCCGCTGGCCCTGGCCTTGGCGGGTCTGCTGATCGCGGCGAATGCCGATGCAGCGGTAGTGGTGAACGAACAGTTCGAAGGCTCCTGGTACAACCCGGCGCAATCCGGTCGCGGCGCGCTCGCTGACTGGGTGCCCACAGGCGTAGGTTCGGGCGTCTACTTCCTCGCACTGTTCACCTTCGACAATGCCGGACAGCCGCTGTGGCTGACCATGCAGATCCCGCTCACCGATCGCGAGTTCAGCAAACAGAATGTCGATGTCTTCAAGTTCACCGGCGGCACCTTCGGCAACACCTTCACAGCACCGACCAGCGCCTCCATCGGCAAGGTCAACTTCGAAGCGCTGAGCTGCAACCGCATCAAGCTCGACATCACACCGAACACTGGCACCAACCTGCCGGTCACCAATCTGGATCTGCAGCACATCGGTCCGGCCCCTGCTGGCTGTGCCTACAGCACCGAATTTACCGCCTGTCCCGCCGGCACCACGGCATTCCAGAGTGCGCCGCGCACCTGCCTGCTGCCACAGACGATCTCCGGCAACCTGCATCTGCCCAACAACGCCACCTACATCATCAGTGGCAAAACCCAGGTTGGCACGGGTCGCAACACCGCTCCCGGCGTGCTCACCATCGAACCCGGCACGCAACTGCAGGGCAGTGGCGGCGCGATCGACTATCTGGTCGTCCATCCAGGCTCGAAGATCTTTTCCAACGGCACCGCCGCGGCTCCGGTCGTGTTCACCGCTCCGCGCGATGTGCCGGGTGACTGGGCCGGAATGGTGATCGCAGGCAACGCCGTCAACAACGGCTGCGTCGGTGGCACACCCTGCGCGTTCGAAGCCGATACCGACGTCAAGTTCGGTGGCCGCGACAATCCCACGCCCAACGGCAACCTGATTTCGGATAACGCCGATTCCTCCGGTTCGCTGCGTTACACCCAGATTCGCTATGCCGGCAAAGCGATCCGCACGAACGAAGAACTCAACGCGCTCACGCTGCTCGGTGTCGGCAACGGCACGGTGATCGATCACGTGCAGGTGCATGCCGGCAAGGACGATGCTTTTGAAATGTTCGGTGGCTCGGTGAATCTGCGCTACGTCGTCGGCACTGCAATCGAAGATGACTGCCTCGACTTCGCCGAAGGTTATACCGGCAAGATCCAGTTCGCTTACTGCACGCAGACGACGCCGGCGATCGATGACTCCAATGGTATCGAGTCGGACAACAAGCCCAATGCGTTCGATCTGCTGCCGCGCACCCAGCCGAAGGTAGCCAACGTTACGCTGATCGGGTCCACCCCTGGTGGAAGCAACGAAGGCGTCCGGATTCGTCGTGGTTCGGGTGGCAACTACTTCAATATCGTGGCAACCGGGTACAACCAGGAATGCCTGAACTTCAACGACGTCGCCACCTATACCGCGAGCGGAACCGCCGCCAGCCCGACTTCGACGGGCGTGCTGACAATGACGGGTTCGGCACTGGGCTGCACGACCAACTTCGAGGAAGTCGCTGCTGATCCGTTCCTGGTCAGCGCCTGGTATCGCGGTCAGGCCAGCAACACCGATGGCGCTGCTGCTGCACTGGGTTTGAGCGGCCGCTTCCCGGCCAGCAACTCGATCCTCCTGGGAACCGGCGTCGCGGTGCCGAACGATGGATTCTTCGAGAACGTCAATTTCAAGGGCGCGTTCGATGGTCAGAAAACCGACTGGACGAAGGGCTGGTCCTACGCGATTGACTGATCGGCAAGAAGACGCCGCGCAAGAGGTTCAATGCGCGGCGTCCGAAGCTTTCGCCACACAATTTTCCATGACACGACCGCTCAGGGATGAGTGGTGGCATCGTCCCCGGATCGTGGAACGATGCCGGTGTCACCTCACCGCTCCACGTGACAATCTTCGCAGATTGCTGTTTTCACCCCGTTTACTCCCCCGCTCAGTGGTGTCCGTTCGGGCCGGTTTTCCGGCCCTTTTTTTTGCAAAAAAACGAAACCCAGGGTTGGCTTTCACGCCGGTCTGGGCAGCGGAAATTTCAATATAGATTCTTGTCAACGTGGCATTGGCCGCCCGCCGCCACTATCCTCCGGGTCGTGCCGTCGAGGATGAAGCTACATGTGGGAAGTGCTGGGATTTTTCGCGCTGGGTCTTTTGCTGGTGACCGTTGGCGCCGATTCGCTGGTCAAAGGCGCCTCTGGTCTTGCGCAACGCTTCGGTGCCGGCGCCGCCAGCGCAGGGCTTGCGTTGGTGGCTGTGGGAGCCTCGGTTCCAGAGTTGGCGATTTCGTTTGCCGCCATCGTGCAAGGTCACTATGCGCTGGCGCTGGGTAATGTGATCGGCAGTTGCATCGCGAATTTCGGACTCATCGTCGGCGTAGCGGCCATCGTCAAGCCTCTGTCGGTGGGATTCCGTCTGGTCAGTCTTGGTCTGCCACTGCTGTTGCTGGCCGCGGTCGGTCTGCTGGCGATGAGCCACAACGGCACCCTGGGTTACTACGACGGTGCCGTGCTGTTGCTGGGTGTGATCATATTCGGCTGGACGGTGCGGAGCTCGGCATTGGTCGAAACCGAAGCCGTACGCAAGGAGCTTGCCTATGCGGGCAATACTCAGACCGATCTGGCGCGCAATCTCGCCCGCGTGGCTTTTGGCCTGGCCGTACTTGGCTATGGCGCATGGATGGCCTCGGATCGCGCCTTCGAGCTGGCTGGGCTTTGGCATATGAGCGAACTATGGGCCGGTTTGACCCTGCTCGCCGTCGGCAGCGCGATTCCGGAACTCGCTGTCGCCGTGGTCGTTGCCAAGCGTGGCCATGGCAATATCGTCATCGGCAGTGCGGTTTCGTCCAGCGTGGTCAATCTGCTGCTGATCCTGGGCCTGCTTGCGCTCTGGCATCCGCTGCCGATGTCGCGCTCATTGGTTTGGGTTGAGATTCCTGCGCTGATCGCTTTTGCGTTGGCGTTCTATCCGATGATCCGCGGCGATGCCCAGGTATCGCGGCGCGAAGGCGTGATCCTGTTGGTCGCGTTTTCAGGCTGGATTGCGTTTCAGCTATTGGCCGGGCGCGTGTAGACAAAACATGTGCGAGCGGCGGTCGTCTCTCGGCATCCTTGCCTTCGACGACACTTGTGCATCCATGCACGGCGTGAGCCGCGAAGCTCTTGCTCTGATCGCGATAACGCGCTCTAGCTCCGATATGCAATCGGAATCTCTTGCAAAATCGCACCCTGATCGATCCGGTACGCGATCACGCGTGTCTGCCACACCCCATCCTCACCGCTACGCGGCGACCGTCCCCTGAACTCCAGGGGACTGGATCGGTGGCGGAAAGAAAGCCGCGACAATCAGCACATCCATGAAAGTCAAAAAGACAGTTGCTCTTACAGTTACGGCGCCAGCACCACCCAGCACACCGCCGACAGCACCAGCACGCCGATCACATCGAGCACGGCGCCCTCGCGAATCATCCGATCCAGAGGTACCTCACGCGTGCCGTAGGCAATCAAGTTAGGCGCCGTGGCAACGGGCAGCATGAAGCCGCAACTCGCCGCCAATACCGCCGGCACCATCAGCAGGGCTGGCTCGATATCGGCGGCAACCGCAGTCGCTGCCAGGATCGGCATCAACAGCACCGCTGTTGCGGTATTGCTGGCGATTTCGGAGAGCAGGGTCACGCCGAGACAGACGCTGAGTATCAGCAGCAAGGGCGGCAGCTGATTCAGTCCGCCCAATGCATGCGCGATATGTTCGCCCAGTCCCGAGGTCTGGAACGCCGTGGCCAGCGCAATGCCGCCCGCGAACAGCACCAGGGCGCCCCAGGGAATGCGTTCCGCGGTTTCCCAGTTGAGCAGGCGTTCGCCGCGACCATCGGGTACCAGACACATCAGCACGACACCGAGCAGACTGACGCTGGCGTCGTTGATCTGGGTCAGTCCGATCGCGCCGCTCCAGCCGCCAAACGGCCAGGCGCGAAAAATCCATCCGAACACGACCAGGGCGAAGATTGCGATCACGCGACGCTCTGCGGCGCTCCACGGGCCGATCACCGGCAACACGGCCGGCGCCGATCCCTTCAAATTCCGTGTCAGCCAGAAACCCAGTATCGGCAGAAAAATCAGCACGATGGGAACGCCAAAACGCATCCATTCCAGGAAGCCCATGCGGATGCCCGTGGTCTGTTCGTAGACCTGCATGAACACCAGATTGGGCGGTGTACCGATCGGTGTGCCCCAACCGCCGATGCTGGCCGCATAGGCGATCGAGAGTATCAACGGCGCGCGCAGGCGCTTGTCGGGGTAGGTTTCCAGAATGGCCATGGCGACCGGCAGCATCATCAGGGTGGCCGCTGTGTTGGCGATCCACATGCTGGTGAAGCCGGTGGCCGCGATGAATCCGAATACCAGGGTGCGCCCGCTGCGGCCGCCAAACAGGTGCACCATGCCCAGTGCCAGGCGCCGATGCGCACCATTGCGTTCCAGCGCCAGCGCCATCATGAAGCCGCCGGCCATCAACAGGATGAGTTCATTACCGAAGGCTTCAGCAGTCTGTTTCGCGGTGATCGTGCCCGTTGCCGGCAGTATCGCCAACGGTAGCAACGCCGTCACCGGCGCTGGAATCGGCTCGAATACCCACCAGATCGCAACCCAGATCAGCACCGCGCAGGTGAAGGCCAGCGGCATCGGCGTGTCCTGCAGCCGCATCCAGATCAGCGCCGTCAATGCCAGCAAGGGGCCAAGCCAGAGCGCTGCGCGCCGCAACGGAAAGTGTTTTGGGCGAGCTGCAGGGTCGGTCTCAGACATGGAATGGCCAACTGGGTCAAGGATTTGCCGGTGGTCGTCGATATGCTGACGCAGCCCAGACGGCGGCAGGCGAGCATAATCGATGCACACCGTGGGCAAGCCTGCTGATTTGCTGCGGTGTGGGACCAAGGCCTGCGCTCTGCGGCTGCGCTGCAGCTAATCCAGGGGCGATGTCGCGGTCGATCAAATCGGAAGCGAAGGCCCCAATAATCAAGACTGACCGAGGATCCTCTGAAAAAGTCCGGAGCCGCGACAGCCTCGAGTCAGCGGCGAAAAGCCGCAGGATTTTTGAAAGTTGGAAGCAACAAGCTTTGCAGCGAAGCCGATGTGACTTAATTCAGAGCTTACAAAGGAATGGGTGCGAATCATGCCGGCTCGATATACTGCCCAGACGGAAGCGGGGCGCGGCGCAATGCACTGGCGTGCGCTGCCCGCTTGCGTCCTCGCCGAGGCCCACGGAATTTGGCGCAGGCCACGTAGTGCGGAGTGCAGCGACGTTTGTCCGCTGCGCATGCTCAGGACCATGGCGCGTGTGCTGGATCGGTAGGGACGGGGACAACGGAATCGGATGATGATCTGGGTGCTGGCTTTGCTGCTCTTGCTCGCCGTTGCGGCCGCGGCCTGGTTGTATCTGCGCGAACGCAAGCTGCTTGCCAAGCTGGTCGCGCTGGAGGCCGACAGCAAGAAGCGCGAGGCGTCCCAGGCACAGGTCATACACACCACCAAGCTTGCGTCGCTCGGCCAGATGGTCGCGGGCGTCGCCCATGAGATCAACACGCCGCTCGGCTTCGTGAAATGCAATGTCGAAGTCGTAGCCGACCTGCTCGCCGAATACGAGCAGGCGGTAACCAATGTCATGACCGGCGTCGACTTTCTGCTCAATGCCGATGCCGGCATCGCCGAGCGCGCCAAGGCGCTGGTGATCCGGGCGCGTTCGCAGTTGGCGCAGGCCACCGGCCTGAATGAGGCGCGAGAACTGCTGACCGACTCGGTCGATGGTCTGAAGCAGATGAGTTCGCTGGTGCTGAACCTGAAGGGTTTCGCCCGCGTTGATCGAGATGGCATGGATTCGATCAATCTCAACGATTCCATCAAGAGTTCGTTGACCATCGCCAGTCATCAGCTGCGTGACCGCATCACCGTGGAAACCGAATTGGGGCAGCTACCCCAGGTCAAGTGCATGCCCTCGCAGATCAACCAGGTATTCCTGAACCTGATCACCAATGCTGCGCAGGCAATGGGTGAAGAGGGCCTGCTGCGCATCCGCAGCCTGGCCAAGAAAGACAGCGTTGAAGTCAGCATCACCGACAACGGCGGCGGCATCCCGGAAAACGTATTGCCTAATATCTTCGATCCTTTTTTCACCACCAAAAAAGTCGGTGAGGGCACCGGGCTGGGATTGTCGATCGTGCACAAGATCATCCAAGGTCATGGCGGCGCCATCCGCGTCAATTCGGTGGTCGGCAAGGGCACGACGTTTTTCGTCGAGCTGCCGATCGACAGCAAGGCACAGTCGGCACGCGCAGGAGCATGAGCATGGAAGCGCAAGGCAAACAACCGCTGAGACTCTTGTGCATCGATGACGAGATGCGCATTCTGCGCGCACTCAAGGCATTGTTTCGCGACCACGAAGTCCAGCTCTGCAACGATCCGCGCCAGGCCGTGGCGATGGCCGCACAGTTTGATGTCGACGTGGTGATCTGCGATCAGCGCATGCCGCAGATGCAGGGCATCGAAGTGTTGCGCGAGCTCAAGTCGGCGGCGCCGCGTGCGATGCGCATCCTGTTGACGGGCTATGCCGATCTCAAGGCAGTGCTGGGATCGGTCAACGAAGGTGAGGTATTCCGCTACGTCAACAAACCCTGGGACAACGCCGAAATGCGTGCGCTGGTGACCGAGGCAGGGCGCATTGCGCGCGACGCCGCCGTCATCACCTCCGACCCCATCAGCGAGCGTGACGCCGCCGAAGCGCGCAGCGAAATCGGTGTTCTGGTGCTGGAAGACGACGTCAACTCGCAGGCACGGCTGCGCGAAATTCTGGCGCCCCACTATCAGGTACGTTTCGCCAACAACGCCGAGCGCGCGCTGCAAATTCTGGAGCAGCACGAAACCGGCGTGGTGATTTCGGAGACCGAGTCACGACAGGGCGATCTGACGTCCCTGCTCAAAGCCTTGAAGATCCACCATCCGCATATCGCTACTGTGGTGATCACCGAACGCGCCAATGCGCAGACGGCGATGGAATTGATCAACGAGGGCCAGGTCTATCGCATGCTGCTCAAGCCAGTACGCATGGGTTCCTGCCGTCTGAGCGTAGATTCGGCGATCACGCGCTATTGGAAGCTCAAGCGCAATCCGCGCGCAATACAACGTTTCGCAGTCGCCAATCTGCCAAGTTTTGCGCTTCCACCCAGCACCATCAGCGAATCGTTGCTGGCGCGTATCAAGGGGCTGCCATCGCGCATTGTGCAGATCGTGCGTTTCAATTCCTGATCAGTCCGGAATGTGGGAGCGGCGTCCCGCCGCGAAGCTCTTGCCTTCGATTTTTGTAGAGCGGGGGGTGGGGCGGGGCTGTTGGCGGGATATTAACACCAACCGCAGAAAGCGCGGGGGCGGCGCCCCGGCGCAAAATAAAGTGGCGGGGGGGGACCAGAGCGCGGGGGGGGCGGG
>JANMUE010000500.1:0-9925 GCA_031391205.1 Lysobacterales bacterium
GCGGCGTGCGCCGCTTTTGAACCCGCTTCGGGGGGGTTTATAATCGCGGCTCACCCCGCTCCCACACACGCCGCTTTGGCACCTTCAGACGAACAACGCCTCCGGCATGTTCATCAGATTGCCACTGCCCGAGCGAATCGCCGCCGCATGCGCATGCGCGCGTGGCAGGATGCGTTGGAAATAGAAGCGCGCATTCGCCAGCTTGGCATCGCGGAACTCGGCCGGTTGATGGGCCGCAGCGGCAAGCAGCTTGACGCTGTAATAGGCATAGGCGGTGTAGGTCGAATAGAACAGATAGTCGTGCGCTGCCGCGCCCATGTCATCGGGATTTGTCTGCGCGGCCTTGCCCACGCCGAGCGTCAATTCCATCCACTCCTGTGTATTCCGCGCCAGAGGTTCGATGAATTCGGCGAGCGAGGCATCGCTCGCCTTTTCGGCACAGAATGCGCCGATCTCGGCACCGAACAACTTCAAACCGGCACCCTGCAGCTGCAGTACCTTGCGGCCGATCAGGTCCATCGCCTGGATGCCGGTGGTGCCTTCGTACACGGTGGTGATGCGCGCATCGCGCGACAACTGCTCCATGCCCCATTCGCGGATGTAGCCATGGCCGCCGAACACCTGCTGCGCGTGATAGCAGCACTCGTTGGCGAACTCGGTGAGGCTGGCCTTGACGATGGGTGTGAGAAATCCGAGCAGATCGTCGGCCTGCTTGCGCGCCTCCGGTGTCTTCGCATGCGCCGCCTGATCGACCAGCATCACGGTGCGATACGCCAGCGCACGTCCGGGTTCGATCAACGCCTTCTGCGTGAACAGCATGCGCCGGATATCCGGATGCACCACCAGCGGATCGGCGGGCTTGTCCGGCATCTTGGGGCCGGTCAGCGAGCGCCCCTGCAGACGGTCGCGCGCATATGCCAGTGAGTTCTGCCAGGCGCGTTCCATCAACCCCAGGCCCTGCAGCCCCACTGCGAGACGGGCGCTGTTCATCATCAGGAACATCGCGGCCAGGCCTTTGTTCGGCTCGCCGATCAGATAGCCCTCAGCACCATCGAAATTCATCACGCAGGTGGCCGAACCCTTTATGCCCATCTTGTGCTCGATCGAGCCGCAGCTCACCGCATTGCGCGCGCCCAACACACCGTCGCGGCTGACTTTCATCTTGGGCACTATGAACAGCGAAATGCCGCGCACGCCGGGCGGCGCATCGGGCAGACGCGCCAGCACCAGATGCACGATGTTCTCCGTCATATCGTGCTCGCCAGCGGTGATGAAGATCTTGGTGCCGCTGATACGATGCGAGCCATCGGCGTTCGGCTCGGCCTTGGTCTTCAAGAGGCCCAGATCCGATCCGCAATGCGGTTCGGTCAGGCACATGGTGCCGGTCCAGCGGCCATCGACGATGGGTTTGAGAAATACTTCCTGCTGCCAGGGCGTGCCGACATGCTTCAACGATTCGGTGGCGCCATGCGACAGCAGTGGATAGGTACCCCAGCTCAGGTTGGCGGCGTCGATCATTTCCTTGAACACCGCGCCGATCACTTCCGGAAGGCCCTGCCCGCCGAATTCAACCGGTGCGGTCAGTCCGTTCCAGCCGCCTTCGACGAACTGCGTATAGGCTTCCTTGAAGCCTTTGGGTGAACGCACCTCGCCGTTTTCCCAATGACAGCCCTCCTCATCGCCGGTCTTGTTCAGCGGCGCCAATACTTGTTCGTTGAAACGCGCGCCCTCGTCCAGCACCGCATCGATGAGGTCGCGCGTGGCGTCGTCGAAGCCATCAAGGCTGGCAAATACCTTCTCGGCTTCCAGCACATCGAACAACACAAAGCGCATTTCGCGAAGCGGTGCGGTGTAGCGACTCATACTAAATCTCCGTAACCAATTTGGGGTCTGGGCGGTCGTAGGGTGGGTGCAACCCACCGTTTTGGAACGCTACACAATAGTGGGTAGCACCCACCCTACGCTGACCCGGATTTATGTTCTAACGAAACTCGCCGGGTACGCCCGGCACTGGATTGAGCCTGCCGTCGTATTCCACGGTATCGGTGCGTCGCGGCTCACTGCTCTGCATTTCGCCGCGCAGCCGATAGGTGATGCCGGCCTCAAGCGCGCGCTCGAATGCTGCCGCGATCTCGTCATTGGGCTGGAAACGGTGCTGAAAAATTTCCGCCGAATGCGGCGGCACATCCAGGTCGATGTCGAGCTCGATCCGGGAGGCATCGCGACTCGCCAGTTGCAGGTCCAGTGCCACGTGGCTGTAACGCATCGGCACATCGCTGTGATTCTGCACGCGCAGGTCCAGAATGACATGCCGACCAGACTGCAGTTCAAGCTTCTGAATCGAAACCTGCGGCGGGTTCACCCGCTTGATCTCGCGAGAGCCGCAGGCGGTGAGCAGGCAGGCCGATAGAGCGATCAGCGTAGGGACGATAAATCTGCGTAGCCGATGGTTCATTCGAGTTCACCCATAGCGCGAAGCGGGATGTGAGTTTAAGGCGAATACTGGCCGCAGCGCAGCCACGAAGCGGACACTCAGGTAAATGAATCCATCGTCATTGATAACTCAAGCACAACCGGTTGCCGATTCGAAGGATTCGTGTCCTAGGAGGTGCCATTTCACCTAGATCTTACGTCTACGGCAATCCGCCTCCGGCAATCGGGCAGTTTGCATTCGAAATGGCACTTCGCAACGGATTCGGCTTGCGGCGAATTGTGCCCGGCTGGCACCATGCACGAATGAATATCCTCAGGCTGGTGCTGATTCCGATCGTGCTGGTTCCCACCCTGGCCTGGGCCTGGGGTCCGCACAGCCATGAGCTGGTCGCCGAGATCGCCGCGCGGCATCTGGATCCGGCGCCGCGTGCGGTGGTGGAGGACCTGCTGGGGGATCGTGCTGATCTTGCAATGCGTGAGATGGCGACCTGGGCCGATCGCGTGCGTGAGCAGCCCCAGTTTCGCGGTACGGCGCCGCTGCACTATGTCAATTTTCCGCGCGATGTCTGTCATTACGACGCCGGGCGCAATTGTCGCGGGGGGCGTTGTGTGGTCGCGGCGATTGGCACCTATGTCGCTCAGCTGGCCGACCGCAACACCGGCCGGCAGGCCCGTGCCGACGCGCTGGCCTTTGTCATACATTTCGTCGGCGATATTCACCAGCCCTTGCATGTTGGCTGGGGCGATGATCGCGGCGGCAATGATGTTCAGGTCCGCGTTGACGGCAAGGGCAGCAATCTGCATGCGCTCTGGGACGACACGTTGGCGCGGAGTGCCCGTTTGCGCGTGCGCGAGCATGCCGACAAGTTGCTGGCATCACCGTTGACTGCAAAGCGCGTGGCATGGGGCGATGCCGCACCGGTGCTCTGGGCCGAAGAGTCATGCCGTGCTTTGGCCAGAGGCGTGTATCCCGATGCACCGGACATCAGCGATGCGTATATGCAGCGCATGCTGCCGCTGGCCGAGGAGCGCATTGAATTGGCCGGTCGACGTCTTGCGGCTTTGTTGAATGCCGTTTTTGAGTAACGCTTAACGACGGCGTTTCATCACGCAGACTTCAGCGCTTGTCGAGTTCGCTCTTGATGACCGCCGCCAATTCGGCGCGTCGTTCCGGGGACAGGCTCAGATCCGATTTCACCAGGCGGCGTGCCTGCTTCCACAGCTTGCCCGTGTCGGCACCGTTCTCCTGAGTCAGGAAGGCATGATGAACTGCGGCCGAGAGACTGGCTGGCTGGCTGCGCTGCCAGGCCTCGATCAGTTTTGATTTCTGTGCCCCGTCGCCGACGACATAGAGCTGTGCGATCGCAGCTTCCCACCAGGATGCCGGCAACAACGATCGCGAATCCTCGGGCAGTGCCTTGAGCAAGGCGTCGACACCACCGGAGGCCAGCAGTTCGCCGATCTGAACCAGCCCCGGGGGTGCCATATGCGACGCCGGCAACTGTGCTTCGGCTATCAGCACTGGCTGTCTGCGCCGCTCATCCGCGGGCACCAGTTGCAATGGGCGCGGTTCGATCTCGATCTTTGTCGCGTCGGCAAAAAACTGCGCCAGCCGCAGTCGGATTTCGCGCTGACTCAGCAGCAATACCAATGATGGAACGGCGCGGCCCTCAACATATTTCGGCGCACAGGCTTCAGGCATGCCAAATTGAAGGTGGGCATCGTCCAGCTCGGAAAGATGCAGGCGCTGGACGGCGGAGAAGGACGCGCCCATGGGATGCGCCGTCAAGGCTTCGAGCGGCGCTTCGCCGCCGAGAATGTGCAGGGTAGGGCCGCGGATCTCGGCGGGGTCGAACCAGTACTCGCCTTTGCGCGGTCGCTTACGATCCGGTGCGGTCCACCGCCCCAATACCGCCAGTCCGATCGATTGCGGATACAGGCCATTCAATCGCGCTGCCAGCGGCGCGCCTTCGTTGAATCCGATGAATCCGACGTGGCGCAGCGTGAGCTGGAATTTCGTACGACTGGCTTCAATTGCATCGCGGGCGGCCTGCACGCGTTGCTGCGGCGTGGGCGCGCTGCCATAGCCTTTCGGCGACGACACAACGACAAACCCGTGCGATGCGAGTTGATCGCCGAAGCTCGGGTCGCCATCGAGCCAGATCAGCGGCCAGTCGCCCGCGATCGGCCTGGATTCGCGTGCCGCCGCCATCGCGGCGGCCATCATGTGGTCGTAACGAATCCAGGGTGAGCCACGATCCTTGGCGGCACGATCCAGCGCCTGCTTGCGCGCGTGCACTTCCGGATCAAAATCCCCGGCCGGCATGGCGCGCGACTGCAGCAGTTCTTCCACATAGTCGCCATAGCTATGCGATGCAGTAGCCGCGTCCACCACCGGATTGGCGGGATACCACCATTGCACGATATGTCTTTGATTGGGATCGGCCGATTCCATCCATAGCTTGTCGTGCCCCACGGGATATTTGCCTACGGGCATATGGACAGTGAAAGGGCAGACCACAGCCAGCACGGTTTGGGGAGCCATCAGGACGCACAGCAACAGGGTGCGAAGCAGAAAATCCTTCCCGGCACTTTTTGTTGATGACACCGTTGTGTCCATGCGGCTGCCTGGGGCGGGTTGCTGCTGCCTCATTGTCTCTATCCAAACCTTGGGTCGGGCATTGTCGCATGAGTCAGGTGCCGTTTTTTCTGCGTGTAGTCAGGGCTCCTCTGAACGAGTTTGGCGCTGCGACAGTCCGCTGAAGCCGAGGCAAAACTACAGGCTGGCCCGCTTCACTGGTAAGAGCCTCGAATTGCGCTGTAAAAAACCGGGGTGTAGCGATCAAAAGTTGTACAGTGGAGTCGAAGTGGGGACTTATTCAGACGTTCTTTAAGCGTCTTCGATGCCGACGCCTCGCCAATTGACCTGAGTCAAGACGTTGTCACCGGGATACGGGAACACTGCGCGCAGGTCGTTTTGGAGGTGTCATGGCAGAGGTAACGGCGTTTTACAACGATAAGGTCGTACGGCAATTCGCCGTGATGACCGTTGTCTGGGGCATCGTGGGCATGCTGGTCGGCGTGATCATTGCCGCCCAGTTGTATTGGCCCGCGCTCAATTTCGATATTCCATGGTTGAGTTATGGCCGCCTGCGGCCATTGCACACCAATGCGGTGATCTTCGCGTTTGGCGGCTGCGGCATATTCGCTACCAGCTACTACATCGTGCAGCGCACCTGCCATGCACGGCTGTTCTCGGCCAAGCTTGCGGCGTTCACCTTCTGGGGCTGGAACCTGGTGATCGTACTGGCGGCGATTACGCTGCCGCTGGGCATGACCCAGGGCAAGGAATACGCCGAACTCGAATGGCCGATCGACATCCTGATCACCCTGGTCTGGGTGGCCTATGGTGTGGTGTTCTTCGGCACCATCGTCAAGCGCAAGATGGCACATATCTTCGTTGCCAACTGGTTCTTCGGCGCCTTCATCATCACCATCGCCATCCTGCATATCTTCAACAATCTGTCGATGCCGATCACGGCGGGCAAGTCCTACAGCGTCTACACCGGCGCGGTCGATGCGATGGTGCAGTGGTGGTACGGTCACAACGCCGTAGGTTTCTTCCTCACCGCCGCCTTCCTCGGCATGATGTATTACTTCGTGCCCAAGCAGGCCGAGCGTCCGATCTACTCGTACCGGCTTTCGGTAGTGCACTTCTGGGCGTTGATATCGATTTACATGTGGGCCGGCCCGCATCATCTGCAATACACAGCGTTGCCGGATTGGGCGCAGTCGCTGGGCATGGTGTTTTCGCTGATCCTGCTGGCACCGTCATGGGGCGGCATGATCAACGGCATGATGACGATGAACGGTGCCTGGGACAAACTGCGCACTGATCCCATCCTCAAGTTCATGATCGTGTCGCTGTCGTTCTACGGCATGAGCACCTTCGAGGGACCGATGATGTCGATCAAGACGGTCAACTCGCTGTCGCATTACACCGACTGGACGATCGGTCATGTGCATGCCGGCGCGCTGGGCTGGGTGGCGATGATTACTGTGGGCTGTATCTACAGCCTGCTGCCGCGGATACTGAACCTGAAGTCGATGTATTCGACGCGTCTGATCGAGACGCACTTCTGGGTGCATACGCTGGGCGTAGTGCTGTACATCGTCGCGATGTGGATCGCGGGCGTGATGCAGGGCCTGATGTGGCGTGCGACCAATGACGACGGCACGCTGACTTACACCTTCGTTGAATCGTTGAAGGCGACCTATCCCTACTATCTGGCCCGCTTCGGCGGCGGCGTGCTGTGCCTGAGCGGCATGTTCATCATGGCCTGGAACGTCATCAAGACGTTCGCTATGGCCCGCAACGTCGAACCGGTGGCCATTCCGGCACCGGCGCACGCCTGATCAAGGACCGATGCCATGAATCATGAGAAAGTTGAAAAGAATATCGGCCTGATGGGTGTGTTGATCGCCATCGTGGTCGCCGTGGGCGGAATGGTCGAGATCATTCCGCTGATGTATCAGGCCCAGGTCGTACAGCCGCTTCCCGGTGTGGTGCCGTATCCGGCGCTGCAGCTTGCCGGTCGCGATGTCTACGTGCGTGAGGGTTGCTACAACTGTCATTCGCAGATGATCCGCACATTGCGCTTCGAAACCGCACGCTATGGCCACTACTCTCTGGCCGGCGAATCGGTGTACGACCGCCCCTTCCAATGGGGCAGCAAACGTACCGGTCCCGATCTGGCCCGGGTCGGCGGCCGCTATAGCGACGACTGGCAGCGTGTGCATCTGATCGATCCGCGCGCGGTTGTGCCGGAATCCAACATGCCGGGGTTCCCTTGGCTGGCGGAGAACGCCGTCGATGGCGAACTGGTGCAGAAGAAGATGACCCGGCTGCGCATGCTGGGTGATCCGTACACGGCTGCGGATATCCAGGCAGCACCGGATGCCGTCAATGGCAAGTCCGAATTGGATGCGCTGGTCGCCTTTCTGCAGGCCCTGGGCAAGAACGGACCCAAGCTCGACGCCAGTGGTGCGGGCAATGAAACGGCCAAAGGAGCGCAGCCATGAACATCGGATGGATTTCAGGGGTGGCGACAGCGGTGCTGCTGATCTGCTTTCTGGGTGTCGTCGTATGGGCCTGGAGCAGCGGTCGCAAGCAGGAGTTCGAGCGCGCAGCGCGCCTGCCGCTTGAAGATGGTGAGGTCAAGCCAGATCGCGAGGTGCAGTCATGAGTTCCGCGTGGTCGCTCTATATCGCGATCTTCTCGATCGTCAACGTGCTCGCCTGTCTGTGGCTGCTGTGGTGGACCTCCAAGCAACGTAGCGGCCCGACCGAAAACGCTGCCGTCGAGACCACAGGTCACGAATGGGATGGCATCAGGGAATACAACAAGCCGCTGCCGAAGTGGTGGTTGAATCTGTTCTATCTGACCATCGCATTCGGATTCGTGTACTTCGTGCTGTATCCCGCTTTGGGCAACTTCGCCGGCACCAGCAAATGGACATCAGCAGCGCAACACGATGCCGACGCCAAGGCGGCGGATGCACGCATCCGGCCGCTGTTCGAAGCCTTCGCCAACAAGCCGCTGGACCAGCTGGTGCACGATGAGAACGCACAACGTCTGGGGCGCTCGGTGTTCGCCAACAACTGCGCCACCTGCCATGGATCGGACGCGCAGGGCGCCAGGGGCTTTCCCAACCTGGTCGATCAGGACTGGCTCTGGGGCGGCGCGCCGGAAACGGTGCTCGCCACCATCATCAATGGACGCCAGGCCGTGATGCCGGCGCTGGAGGCGGTGATCGGTGTCGAGAACGTGCCGGCAGTCGCGGTCTATGTGCAGAGTCTGTCCGGCGCCGCTGCCGATGCGCAGTTGGCAGCCAAGGGCGAGACCCATTTCAAGACCATCTGCGTGGCCTGTCATGGCGTCGATGGCAAGGGCAATCAGCTGCTGGGTGCGCCCAATCTCACCGACAACATCTGGTTGTATGGCAGCGATTTCGACAGCATCGCGCAGGGCATCCGCATGGGGCGCAATGGCATGATGCCGGCGCACCTCGATATCATCGGCGAAGATCGCGCCAGGCTGGCCGCTGCCTGGGTATTGGCGCAAAGCCGGCAACCGGCATCCGATCACGGCAGCAAGTGAGCGATGCAATGAGCGAAGGCGCACAGGAAGGCGGGACCCACGTCGAAGCTGAAAAGCCCTTCGACCATCCACCGCGTTCGATGGCGCAACGCATCGGCGCGATCCTGTGGCCCTCCTTCTTCGCTGCGGGCGTCGCGACGATGGTGTTTTTTGCCTACATCGATCCGCTGGCGCTGGCCGACATCAGTTTTCCGCGCTGGCATATCTCGCGTGAACTGGGCTACACGGTCGGATTCTTCATGTTCTGGCTGTGCACGGCATCCAGCAGCCTGTTCACCTGGATCTTGCTGCGGCCGTCCAGTCGGTTCAATGCGCCGATCGAGCGGGAATAGAAATGTCCAAGTTGATTCCGCTGAAAGTCGTCGACGATGGCGCGATGTATGCCAGTTCCGCGAAAATCCATCCGCGCGAAATCGATGGGCGCCTGCAGCGATTGCGCACGGCAGCGGTGTTCTGGCTGCTGGGCATGTTTTACGTGTTTCCCTGGTTGTCCTGGGGCGATAGGCAGATGGTGTTGTTTGATTTGCCGGCGCGCAAGTTCTACATCTTCGGACTGTCGTTCTGGCCTCAGGATTTCTTCTATCTGTCCATGTTGCTGATGATGGCGGCGTTCACGCTGTTTTTCTTTACGGCGCTCGCTGGTCGGCTATGGTGCGGCTACGCCTGCCCGCAGACGGTGTGGACCGAAGTGTTCCTGTGGATGGAGCGCTGGACCGAAGGCTCGCGCAATCAACGCATCAAGCTCGATGCTGCGCCGTGGTCGCGCGACAAGATTCTGCGCAAGTCGACCAAGCAATTCCTCTGGGTGAGTTTCGCCCTGTGGACGGGTTTCACCTTCGTCGGATTCTTCACCCCCATTCGCGAACTCGCGCAGGGCGTGCTGATCCTGCAACTCGGCGGCTGGGAAATTTTCTGGATTCTGTTTTACGGCCTCGCCACCTACGGCAATGCCGGCTATCTGCGCGAACAGGTATGCATGTACATGTGTCCCTACGCCCGCTTCCAGGGCGCCATGTTCGACCGCAATACCCTGATCATCGCCTACGACGAACGCCGTGGCGAACCCCGCGGCTCGCGACGCAAGGGCGTGCCCAGCGTGCTGACAGGAACTGCTACGCAGTCGCCAAATACCGAGGTCTCGACTTCAATCACAGCCCGTGCACTTGCCGACGCCGCAATCACATCCGCAGGAAGCAATTCTCAAACGAAGGAAGCTAAGGCGATCATCGACGTCCAAACGAAGGACGCCTTGGCCCCCTCGAGTCGAGGGGGCGGTGGGGGCGTTGGAGACACGCCTACGGCGGGCGCCAGCCCGCCGCAGCAGATTGTGCA
>JANMUE010000247.1:0-10557 GCA_031391205.1 Lysobacterales bacterium
CTCAGCAAGGTCGGGTTCGACTCTGTGGCGTTGCAGGGTGGGCTGACGGCGATGCTGAAGCAGGTCGAAAAATCGTTAAACCATGTAGGGGCGGCGTGAGCCGCGATGCTCTTGCTCTGACTATCAAGAGTAGAGCAACAGCATCGCGGCTCACGCCGCTCCTACAACTACGATTTTTCGACCTGCTTCAGCATCGCCGTCAGCCCACCCTGCAACGCCACAGAGTCGAACCCGACCTTGCTGAGAATGAAGGCCGCTGCGGCGCTGCGTTCACCGGTGTTGCAGTAGACGATGAGTTTGCGCGCGCGGTCGAGTTCGTCGATACGGTCACGCAGGTTGAACAGTGGGATGTTGAGCGCCCCTTTGATGGCACGCTCCTCGTATTCCTCTTCAGTGCGCACATCCAGAATCTGCGCACCTTGGCGCGCCAGGATGCTGGCTTTCCCGGCGGTGACCCAGTCCACGACAGGAGGCGTCAGGATCTCGGCGAAATCCTTGCTCGACAGCCGCATCAGCTTGCCATCCGACATCATGGTGACAGTGGCGTTGCGCACGCTTTTGGTCAGCAGTGCATCCTCCCCGAAGGTATCGCCACGTACCAGGTAGGCGATGATCGCCTCGCCGTCTCCACTCTGCTTGGATACCGACGCCGAGCCTTCCTTGATGACGTAAAAATAATCGGCTTCATCGCCCTCGCGAACAATCATCTGGCCTTTGACCACATGCACTTCTTCCAGGCGCTGAAAGAGCCGTTCGACGGCACCCGTCGGCAATTTGTGCAGGGCGCGGTTGTGCAATACCCGGAACACCCAGCGATTGGCATTGGGATCGTTGTCGTAATGGCGGAAATTCTCGCTGCGGCTGAGCTGATCCCAGATGATGATTTTTTCGGTATAGCGGCGATCGAGTTTGATAAGTACAGAAATCAGCGACTCGACAGTGGCCGTGAAGCGACGCGGTTGCAGATCGCCGAGTGCGTAACGTCCCTGCAGCGAACTGCCGTCAGTGGTCTTGATCTTGCCATCGGGATAGTCGCCTCGCACCACCCCGCTGACCACATAGATCATGTGATCATCCATATCACCGGATTTGAACAGCACCGTACCCTTGCCGACGTCGACGGTCTGCGCTTCTTTGGCAAGCTGCTCCAGACATTCCGGGCGCAGCTTGTCGAGCGGATAGAAATTGGCGAGCTGACTGACGTCGACCGGCATGAAGCTGCTCCCTGCAATGACCTGGGGTGAAACTGGGGTGGCGCACGCTGAGTGTAGCCCCGACGGCGATGGGTGCGAAGCGCCCGCCTTGGGGCCACGTCCGGCCCTGCGCTTGAGCTTGGCGCCTACTTCCGCCACCCTTGCCCGTACCGCAACCCCGAAGTTTCCTGAAATTTCCGGGTCGCAGTATCAGTACGGGGGGCGGCGTTGCATCGGGGGCATCCGATGATCGCCGCCGGGGCAATCTCACTTCTTTGTTGCGGAACCGCGCCAACGCATGTCGACCGTTCTGGAAACTGCAGCCTCGCCGGTAGCGCGGATTCCGCTGCTGATCCGCGCCGATCCCCAGGCCTGTTTTGCGCGCCATCAGGGTCGCGACATCACCCAGCGCGAATATCTGGAAGACGCAAAGTCGCTGGCACGCCTGCTGCCTGAGCGGCGTTATCTGATCAATCTATGCGAATGCAGCTACCACTTTCTGGTCGCTTTCGGCGCCGCATTGATACGTGAACAGACCAATCTGCTGCCTGCGTCCCGTGCCGAGCAGGTGGTAACCGAGGTGGTCGCATCCTGGGAAAGCAGCCATATCGTTGACGACGGGCGCGTTGCCGCGGCCATCCATCAAGCCATTCGCCATGAACGCTTCTCCGTACCCCTGGTCGATGCCGAGCACGTAGCGGTGATTGGATTCACCTCGGGCAGCACCGGTCAGCCCCGGCCGCACCCCAAGACCTGGGGGGGCTTTGCCGCCAGTACAGCGAACAATGTGTTGGCACTGCGCGCGATCATCGGCGACGCTGAACATTTTGGCGTGCTGGCCACGGTGCCGCCGCAGCACATGTATGGCATTGAGATGTCGGTGCTGATGCCATTGCTCGCTGGTGCCACGCTGTACACGCGCCGCGATCTGTTTCCGGCGGATATTGCCGCCAGCCTGGCCGAACTACCGGCACCGCGGCTGTTGGTGACCACGCCGGTGCACCTGCGCGTACTGACTGAAGCAGCGCATCCCATGCCTGATATCGCCGTCGTGATATCGGCAACTGCGCCATTGTCGTCGACCCTGGCCATCGCAGTGGAAAGGCTGTTGAACACCACGATGCTCGAAGTTTTTGGCTCTACCGAAACCTGTGTCATCGCCACGAGGCGCACCGCCCAGGAGGCTGACTGGCGCTTGATGCCCGATGTGGTGCTGTCGCCGCAGCCGGACGGCACCTTGGTGCAGGCGCCCTGGTTTCTGCAGCCGACCTTATTGCAGGATGTGGTTGAATGTTTGCCCGACCGTCACTTCCGTCTCTGCGGCAGGCACGGCGATCAGATCGAAATCGCCGGCAAGCGCGCCTCATTGGCCGACCTGACGCGCCGGCTGCAAGGCATAGACGGTGTGCTGGATGCGGCGGTGGTGCAGGAAGACGGGGAAAGCGGTGTGCGCCGTCTGGCTGCGCTGGTGGTGGCGCCGGATCGCAGCGTCGCCGAAATCATTGCCGAGCTGCGTAAAAGCGTCGATCCCGCCTTCGTGCCGCGCCGTATCGTTCGGCTCGATGCGCTACCACGCAATGCGGTGGGCAAGCTGCCGCGGCAAGCGGTGCTGGATTGTTTGCGTCACGCAACAATGCCGAAGAAGTAAGGCGCGCGTCGCTCTGACGTTGTCCCAAGGGGATGACCAGCTTCGCTATTGAGAGCCCCTTCGGTCATAGGCGGGGCTTGCTCCGCTGCTCTTGCTGTTTTTTTTAGTATCATAGAAAAACCCAACCCCGGGGAGAAAGCCCCGCTCTACGAGATCAACATCAACAGCAGCGGAGCAAACCCCGCTCTACAAGATCAACATCAACAGCAGCGGAGCAAGCCCCGCCCTACACAGCAGAAGTTCTAGGTATGCAGTCCGTCGATTTCGATCAGCAGATCATCACGGCAGATGTCCGCCGCCAGCACCAGTAGCGACGCACCGGCCGGAAGGTGTTGCCGAAGTTCGGCGAGCACGGCATTGCAGGCCTGAGCTTCGCGCAGATACACCTTCAACACGACTTCGTTGGAAAATCGAACCGGGCAGCGCGGGTCGCGCGCATGCGCCTGCTGCAATAAAGTTTCCAGATTGAGCAGGGTCTCGCGCAGTTGGGCGGGTACGTCGCCGTCATGGTGGGTGGCATGGCCGACGACGCTGGCAGTGCCCGAAATCAGCAGCTCGCCGCTCGCGTTCAACATGGCGCGGGCGAATCGCGGCGACACCCGTCCATACTGGCGTGGGTAGTGATAGGCACTGATCTGGCGGGGGTTTTCAATCGGATGGCCGGGGCTCTTCGCCGCCAACCAATACACCTGCAGAATCGGCGATCCGTCGCGGCGGCCGATGGCCGTGGCGGCAGGCAATGCGCCGAGCTGGTGGTTGTCCAGCCCTTCCGCACGACCGACACAGAACATCTGGTAGCGCTCCGCATCGCCTTCGCCGCCGGTGATGGCATTGAAATAATTCCACATGCGCAGCAGATGCGGCTTCGTCGATGCGGTCTGAAATCGACGGATTTGAGTGTATGCCGCTGCTGCAGTGGCCCCGATGTCGGCGTACTCACGCTCGTCGAGTTCGACAATTCCAAAAAGATGCTGCTCGTCTTCGCTGTAGCGAACAGCACCCTCAGCACCGGTTCGAATGCTGCCTGCGCTGCGCCAGATTTCGCGCAGTCCGACGCCATGCAGAGGCTCCAGTCCGACGTGCAGCCGGCGTGGATGCGGCGCGCTCGGCGTCTGTGTGCTGAATACGATCTCGGCGAGCACATCGGCTTCGGGCGCGGGAGTGCAGGGCGCACTGCTGTAGTGCGCCGCAAGACGATTGCCGATCAGGGGTTTCGCTGCCAGTTCAGTCATGATCTTGCGACGTGGTGCCGCCACTGAAGGATTGACTGGTTTGGCGGCGACGTAATGCCGCGGCAGCCCATTGCTTGCCGAGCATGCCCAGGCTGGTGAGACGGTACGCCATGCGAAACAGGAAGAGACGCCAGCGCACGCCATCGTCACGGAATACATCGCCGGCCAACATCGAAATGACGGCTTCCTCCAATCTCCAGGCATTGCGCGGGTTGGCAAACATCTGCGCCATCGCCGGTGAGGTGAAGCGGAAGATGAACCACGAAAACATGCGCAAGCCTTTTGCCACATGCTTGGCGTACTGTTTCTGAAGTTTCTTCTCGGCGGCCGGATCGCGTAATGCGCCAGCCACCACATCGGCGGCGCGCTCGGCACTGTTCATGGCCAGATAGACGCCACTGGAAAAGATTGGATCGACGAACGCTATGGCATCACCGGCCAGCAACCAGCGTGCACCGCCGACCTGATCGCAGGCGTAGGAATAGTTGCCGGTGACGTGAAAATTGCCGACGATCTCGGCATCCTGCAAGCGCTCCCGGACTCCGGGAATGCCCTGCAAGGTCTCGATCAGGAATTCAGCGCCACGGCCGCGACGTTGCTTCAGGTATTCCGGCCAGCACACCGCGCCCACGCTCATCAGGCCATCGGGCAGCGGGATCATCCACACCCAGCCATGGCCGAAGCGATACACGCTGATATTGCCCTGGTTCTCGTCAGCACGCCGCTGAGCGCCGCGAAAATGCGCGAAGATCGCCGCACTTTGATGTCGGCTGTGCTTACGCTTGAGTCCGAGCTGGTTGCCAAGCAGCGTATCGCGACCACTGGCGTCGACGAAATAGCGTGTGTGTACGGTTTCTACCTTGCCCTCGGCATCGGTCAGATCGGCCTGTACGCCCTGGTTTTCAAAGCGCACGTTCTGAACGCGTATGCCCTCACGGGTCTGCGCGCCATTTTCTGCGGCGTGACGAAACAGCATTTCGTCGAACTGATCGCGGCGCACCTGCCAGGCATAGGGAGCCGTGGGTCGCAGCGAGCGGGCAAACAGGAAGGTGGTGTAGCTCTGCCCATCCTTGTTGGGGAAGTCGGCGCCAAGTTTGCGTACACCCATCGCCTCGACTTTTTCCAGTGCACCCAGCCGCTCCAGAATCGGTCGATTCATCGGCAGCAACGACTCACCGATATGGAAGCGTGGGTGGTGATCGCGTTCGATCAACTGAACCCGCAATCCCTGGCGGGCCAACAGGGTGGCGATGGTCGAGCCCGCGGGGCCGCCGCCGGCCACCAATACATCGCAATGGTAGGTTTCCGGGGTCATTAGGGGCTCTGTCTATGGATTTGCTTGAGATTCAAAAGGGAGGCCAAAGGTTTTTACGCCCTGCTCGATGTTCGCAGCAGGACCGGGGAGTGGTTGGGAGACTCTATGCCTTGGCAGGTCATCCTGCAGGGCCGTTGTACCCAGCAGTTTGACCATCCTTCCGGCGTGCTCAAGCCGCCATGATACAATGCGGCCCATCGCCTCCGTTCCCGGAGGCGTTCTTTTCTGCGGAATCCGATCATGTCCGATGTACAAACCCCCGCCGAGCAGGAACTCGCGCAATTGATTGTCCAGTCCCTCAATCTGGAGACTGTCGGCGCCACCGACATCAAACCCGATGCCGCGCTGTTTGGCGATGACCTGGGTCTGGATTCGATTGATGCACTGGAAATGTCGCTGGCGATCTCCAAGCGCTACGGGTTTCAACTGCGTTCCGACAACGAAGACAACAAGCGTATTTTTGCCTCGTTGCGTTCGTTGTCGGCTCACGTCGAACAGAACCGTACTGTCTGAGCCTGCGCTGACGCGCCGACTCGGGCGAGCCCATCCTCATGTCCCGCTTCGAATCCCTGTTTGTGATCGGTCATCAGCATCCCGCGTTGCCGGGGCATTTTCCGGGGCGACCGGTGGTTCCTGGTGTGGTGGTGCTCGATCAGGTGCTGACGCTTCTGGTCCATGCTGCGGGCGTCGATTCGAGCTGGCTGGATCTGCCGCAGGTGAAGTTCGCCGAACCTTTGTCGCCCGGTGAGCTGGCGCGCGTCGAAATCGCCATTGATGCGGACCGCGCACGGTTTCGTGTACTCCGCGATGATGCCGTCATCGCCAATGGCAGCCTGCACTGGCGCCAGCCGTCATGACCGCCACGCAATGGAAGCAACGCCCTGAAGGTGGCGGCAAATTCGCTATCTGGCTGATCCGCGGCATCGCGATGTACTGCGGCCGCGGGCTGGCGCGGCTGATGCTGCTGCCTATCACCCTGTATTTCCTGATCCGCCGCGGCCCCGAGCGGCGTGCCTCGCGCGCCTATCTGACGCGGTTGTTCGGCCGTCCGGCGCGGCTGATCGAGGTGGCGAGGCACATCCATTGCTTCGCATCGACGATCATCGATCGGGTCTTTCTGCTGTCCGAGCGCTTTCGCCGCTTCGAGATGCAGGCGCATGGCCTGGAGCCTTTGCATGCGCTGATGGATCGTGGTCAGGGCGTACTTCTGCTCGGTTCGCATCTAGGCAGTTTCGAGGCGCTGCGTGTGCTCAGCCTGCTGCGGCCGAATACCAAGGTGCGGGTGGTGCTGGATGTCGGTCACAATCCGGCGCTCACGTCGTTGCTCCATGCGCTCAATCCCGAAGTGGCGCGCACCGTCATTGATGCCGGCCAGGATGGCACAGCGATCGTGCTGGCGATCAAGGAGGCCATCGACGAAGGCGCGCTGGTGACCTTGCTCGCCGATCGCGCGCATCCCGCAGAACACAGTGTTCAGGCACAGTTTCTGGGCAGTGCGGCAGAGTTTCCGGCATCGCCCTGGTTGATCGCTTCAGTGCTGAAAATACCGGTGGCACTGTGTTTTGGACTGTTTCTCGGCGGCAACCGTTACGATCTGCACTTCGAGGTGGTGACCGAGGCGCTGCACATCGATCGCCGCCAGCGCAAACAGCAATTGGCGCAATGGGTGCAACACTATGCCAACCGCATCGAACATTACCTGCGTATTGCGCCCTACAACTGGTTCAACTTCTATGACTTCTGGAAAATCGAGCCTGTGGTGGATGCCGCTGCTGAGCCTGCTGGCGTTACCGACTCAAGCGCAGCCAAACGCTGAGCAACTGCTCATGCGCCTGGTGCGTCCGGCGCCCGCGACGACACGTTTCGTCGATGTGCGTTTTTCCGATCTGCTCACCGAACCCCTGGTGAGCCGTGGCGAGCTGCGGTTCGATGCCGCCGATCGCCTGGGCAAGCGCGTCGACGCGCCTTTTCGCGAAAACACCACGGTGCAGGGCGAGAGCGTCCGCGTCGAACGCGAAGGGCGCAAACCGATGCAGTTCAATTTGAAGCGCGCCCCCGAATTGCGCGCGCTGCTGGCGGGGTTCTCCGGACTATTGGCCGGCAATCTGGCCGCGCTGCAGCGTCATTTCAAAGTTGACGTTAGCGGTGACGAGGCGCGTTGGCGCATCGCACTGTCGCCGAGCGAGGCACGTATGCGCAAGCGCATCAATGTGGTCGAGGTGTTCGGTACCGACAATGCACCGCAGTGCTTTCGCATCGAAGAAGTCGATGGCGATGTCAGTGTCATGCTGGTCGACGCTGCTGCGATGAAGGTTTTGCCGCAGCCGCTGACACTGCCGGCGTTGCTCGACCTGTGCCAGCCGGCAAAGCCCTGAAGCATGCGCAAGGGGCTGCTCGCGCTGCTGATCTGGTTGGGGATGCTGGCTGCGCTGGGTGGGTTCGTGCACGGACATCTGCAGATCGGTTCGGATCTGCGTCTGTTCATGCCGGCGCCGCAGACGCCCGAGCAGCATCTGTTGATCGAAGAGATCGGCGAAGGGCCGGGCTCGCGTCTGCTGCTGTTGGCGATCGAGGGCGATACGACGGAGGCGTTGGCAGAAATCTCATCGTCGCTACGCGGCCGACTCGGCGAAGACAAAACGTTTCTGCAGGTCGTGAACGGCAGCAGCGATCTTGATGCGGTGCCGGAAACCTTGCTCGCCTATCGTTATCTGTTGTCACCGACGTTCGATGAAACTGCGCTCGATGCGGCCTATCTGCGTGCCCAATTGCAGCAGCGCATCCAGGACCTGAACTCGCCCGCCGCCAGCCTGCTCAAACCCTGGCTGAAACGCGATCCGACGTTGGAGATTCTGCAGCTCGCCGAACGCTGGCGTCCGGCGCAGGAGCCCGAGCGCGTATTCGATGTATGGATGAGTCCCGATCATCAGCGCGCGTTGCTGGTGGCGGAAACCCGCGCCGCCGGCTTCGATCCCAAGGGCCAGGCCGAGGCGGTACGGCGCATCGAGCAGACCTTTGTCGAAGTGCGCAGCAATGCCGAACAGCATCTTGTCATCAGTGGTCCCGGCGCCTTTGCCACCCTGATGCAGCAGAAGACTTCAGGCGAAGCCGGTCGTCTTGGCATCTGGGCGACGCTCGCGATGCTGCTGATCATGTGGTTTGCCTATCGCAGTCCGCGCGCGATGTTGCTGGGTGCGCTGCCGATGCTCTCCGCCGGGCTTGCCGGCATGGCCGCGGTGACGGCGTTCTTTGGCAGCATCCACGGCATCACACTGGCGTTTGGCTTCACGTTGATTGGTGTAGCGCAGGATTACCCGATGCATCTCTTCAGCCATCAGCATCGCCACATCGATCCGCAGGCCAATGCGCGTGCGCTGTGGCCGACACTGGCGACCGGCGTCGCCAGTACCTGCATCGCCTATCTGGCCTTCCTGTTCTCGGGCGTCACCGGGCTGGCGCAGCTCGCCTGTTTCTCGATTGCCGGGCTGGCTGCCGCCGCGCTGTCCACGCGCTATCTGATGCCATCGCTATTGCAGGATTTCGACGCGGGTGCAGCCGAATCGCCCCGACTGCGACAGTGCCTGCGAATCATTGAACGCCTCCCCAGGCCGCTGTGGCTGTTGCCCGTGATGGCGCTTGGCGCCGTGCTGGTGTTGGCACTGCCGCGCAGCCCCTTGTTCGAAAACAACCTCGCGGCATTGACACCCATTCCCGCCGACCTCTTGAAACGCGACTCGGAGTTGCGACAGCAACTGGCCGCGCCCGATGTGCGCCATATGCTGGTGATGCGCGATGCCGATAAGGATCGTCTCCTGGCGCGCGGTGAGGCGCTGATCCCGGCGTTGCAGCGCCTGGTCGATGCGGGAGCGATACAGGGTTTCGATCTGGCTGCGCGCTATCTGCCGAGTACGCAAACGCAGCTGCGTCGTCAGTCGCGGCTGCCAGATGCCTCGGCAATGTCGAATCTGCTGGCTCAGGCGACGCGCGGCCTGCCATTTCGGCCCGGCATTTTTGAGACATTCGTCGATGACGTGCAGCAGGCGCGCGAGGCAGCACCGCTGCGGGCCGACGATTTGAAAGGCACGCCACTGGAACTGCGTGTCGGCAGTCTGTTGCTGTCGCGCGCCGACGCACATGTCGCCCTGGTGGCATTGAGCGGAGTGCGCGATCCCAATGCATTGGCGATCCTGGTCAAGGAGCATGGCGATGGACTGCAATGGCTGGATCTGAAAACCACTTCCGAGCAATTGGTCGTGGAGTATCGCCAGCGCATTCTCATGAGCCTGCTGGCTTCGGCCGTGTTGCTTATGATCGTCGTGCTGTTCAGCCTGGGCAGTGCGCGTCGCGCGGCACGAGTGCTGCTGCCTATGCTTCTGAGCAGCCTGCTGGTGCCGGCGTTGTTGCAGCTCTTGGGCATTCCGCTCAGCCTGTTTCATCTGATCGCCTTGGTGCTGGCGGCCGGACTGGGGCTGGACTACGCCCTGTTCTTCGAGCATGCCGACACAGATGTAGCGGATCAGCAGCGCACCTTGCATGGTCTGCTGGTCTGCGCTGCGTCGACCTTGATGGTATTTGCACTGCTGGCGACCGCCAGTATTCCGGTGCTGCGGGCGATCGGTTTGACAGTCACCCTTGGGGTCATCAGCAATTTCGTTCTGGCGGCGTTGTTCACACGTCGACCGGCGGTGAGCGCTCATGATTGAGCGCGCGCAGATCATGGCGCTGATCCCGCATCAGGGCAGCATGTGCCTGCATGATGAAGTGCTGGATTGGAACGCCGATAGCCTGCGCCTGCGCAGCGGTGGACATCGCAGCCTCACGCATCCGCTGCGCAGCAGTGGCCAGCTTGCCGCCTTGCACTTGTGCGAATACGGTGCTCAGGCGATGGCGGTACATGGGGGTTTGCTGGCACAGCAGCGTGGTGAGATCGCGGCCCCCGGATTGCTGGTGTCGCTGCGTCAGGTCGAGTTGCGCTGCGCACGTGTAGATACATTGCGGGGCGATCTGATCACCAGCGCCGAGCGTCTGCACGGCGATGGCAGCAGCTGGCAATACAGTTTTCAGGTGCATCATGGCGATACTTTGTTGGCCAGTGGTCGCGCTGCGGTGATGCTGAAGTCGCTGTAGGCTGGGATTGCACGTAGGCTGGGGTGAACGCAGTGAACCCCA
>JANMUE010000267.1:0-1994 GCA_031391205.1 Lysobacterales bacterium
GTGAAGTGTTCCGGCTCGCCGGGCGTGAAACTCAGGGTGGCGCCAGCTTGCTCGCTGCGTCGTAGCGCCGAGCGCAACAACCACATGGCGCTCAAGTCGGCTTGCTCTAGTGCAGTGCAATCAACTTGCAGTTGTTTGACGTCGGTGAGCTGCAACGACGCCAGCGCCTGCTCGATCTCCGCCAGACGTCGCACCGTCCAGCGGCTCGAGAGGCACAGTAACAACGTGTCGGCTTGTTGTTCCGTAGTCAGCACAGCGCTGCATCCTAGAGCCTGTCGTCAAATTATTCCATCGCTGCGATGGAGGTCAGCAGGACTTAGAACCTGTTCAAAGGGCGCGGCACACCGAGCGCGGCGTACCCACCGTGATAACTTGGGTACTCAAGCAAGGTGTCCCACCGGGAGTTCCTTCGGCCACCACCCGCACGCCGACTGCGCCCGCATTGCGATAATTCGCGATCCTGAGTAGAGTCGGACGCAGTCCAGACGCCGGTTGCGCCATGTCTTTTGCAGAACAACCCAAACGTGACTCTGTTGCCATTGGTGGCACTGCGCCTGTTGGCTTGCTGCGGCATTCTTGCCTGCGGCCGCTGAATTGCTTTCTACTACCCCTGTCTAGTTTCCACTCCCGCCAGCGATTAATTTCCCGGAGGATCCATGCTGCGCGTTTACGGCGATGTAAGTTCCGGCAACTGTTACAAACTCAAGCTGGTGCTACACCAGCTCAGCATGAAGCACGAATGGATTCCTGTTGATCTGACCAAACAAGAAACCCGCACACCGGAATTTCTCGCCAAGAATCCCAATGGCAAGGTGCCGCTGGTGGAGCTCACCAACGGTTTGTTCCTGGCGGAGTCCAACGCCATTCTGCATTACTTTGCAGACG
Source organism: Lysobacterales bacterium (assembly GCA_031391205.1). Classification (GTDB taxonomy): domain Bacteria; phylum Pseudomonadota; class Gammaproteobacteria; order Xanthomonadales; family Ahniellaceae; genus 0-14-3-00-62-12. The sequence continues at coordinate 886 of JANMUE010000267.1, forward strand.
GCTCGCCGCTGTTACCGCACGGCAAATTTCAACACGCGCAAGTACTGCAATGGCTGTTTTTTGAGCAGTACAGCCATGAGCCGTACATTGCCACCTCGCGCTCCATCAAGCGAAGGTCTGATCGCTCGGCCGAGCAAGAAGCCTTGCTACAATCCAAAGCGGCGCCGGGCTACAAAGCGCTGGATGTCATGGAAAAACATCTCAGCATCCACAGCTTCTTTGTGGCGGATCGTTACACCATTGCCGATATTGCGCTGTACGCCTACACGCATGTCGCACACGAAGGTGGTTTCGATCTCGGCAACTATCCCAAGATTCGCACCTGGCTACAGCGCGTGAAGGAACAAGTGGGACATGTGGTTATGGGAGCCTGAACATCCACCGTGCTTGTATTCAAATCCCCTCCCCCGCAAGCGGGGGCAGCTCCTGTGCATCCATGCACCCACTGCATTCGCATGTCCTATGCATCCGAGGGTTAGGGAGGGGGCATCTTGAATTAAGCGCTGATACTGCGCGCCCCCATCCTGTCTTCTGATGCATAGGACATGCAAATGCAGCGAGTGCATGGATGCGCAGGAGCTGCCCCCGCTGTCGCAGGGGAAGGGACGCGCTTTGCTATATCGTCAACTTTTCTTAGCACCAAGTCACGCCACCACAATCTGCGGATCGACTGTTTGTTGCCACGCCAACATGCCGCCTTGCAAATTCAGTGTTTGAGTAAACCCTTGTGCACTAGCCCAGGCACAAGCCTGGGCACTGCGGCCACCACCTCGGCATAAAAAAACGATCGCAGCGGAGCGATCCAGCTTCGTCGATGCAGTGGGTAGTTCAGCCAATGGAATATGCAACACACCGTCGATGTGTCCGGCCGAGTATTCGTATGCTTCTCGCACATCCACCACCTGCAAGGGCTGCGAGCCGCTCATCAAGGTATGTAGTTCCGCAGCCGAGAGGCTACGAATCGTTGCCGGCTCGCTGGTACAGACCGCTGCTACTTCTTGCGGCGAGGTGATGCTGGGCTGCGTGCCACACACGGCACAGTCGGTACGCGCCTTGAATTCAAACTCGCCGAAGCGCATCTCCAAGGCATCGTAAGTTAATAAGCGACC
>JANMUE010000313.1:0-2413 GCA_031391205.1 Lysobacterales bacterium
CCTGTCGATACCCCCTCTCTAGGGGGGGGTTGGCCAATTTAAACCCGGGCTTTTGCGAGTTGGTGCGGCTACAGCCGGGATTCCCCAACATGCCGCCGGGTTGTTAACCGGGGCTCACCCCGCTCCCACATGAAGCCGCTCCCACGGTTTAGGTCCGCTTCCCCATCTGCCGCCTCGCCTCGATCACATTTGGCAGCGCCGCCACCCGATTGAGCAGGCCGGTCAACTGGCCAAAATCGCTGACGCGCACCGCGAAATTCATCTCGGCCAGGCCGTGATCGCGATCCAGCCGTGTGCTGGCAGCCAAAACATGCGCATCGGCGGCCGAAATCGCGCTGGAGACGTCCTTGAGCAGGCCCTTGCGGTCGTAGCCGCGAACGAAGATATCGACCTCATAGGCCTGACCGCCGCGGCCACCCCACTCGACATGTATGACCCGGTCCGGATCGCGCAAGGTCAGGTTTTCCAGGCTCTTGCAGTTGCTGCGGTGGATGCTGACGCCGCGGCCCTTGGTCAGATAGCCGGTAATGGCATCACCCGGCACCGGCTGACAGCAACGCGCGACCACCGTCAGCAGATTGCCCACGCCTTCGATGACGATGGCATCCTTGTCGCGCGGCTTGGCACGCGGCGGTTCGGCGCTATGTTCAGGTTTTTCCGTTTTAGGTTGAGCGATCTCATGCAGCGCGCGTGCGACCTGACCAGGCGACACCTCGCCAATACCGACGGCAACCAGCAGATCGTCGATGTTCTTCAGATTGAAACGCACCGGCACCAATGCCAGATCGGCATCGTGCAATGCCACGCGCTTGAGTTCCTTGTCCAGAACCTCCTTGCCAGCGATGACATTGCGATCGTGATCGAGTTTGCGAAACCAGGCACGCACCTTTTCCTTCGCGCGCGGCGTGATCAGAAACTGGCGCGACGCCATCAGCCAGTCGCGGCGCGGCTCCGACACTTTGCCGGTCACGATCTCGATCACGTCGCCGCTGGCCGGTACCACGTCAAGCGGCACCAGCCGCCCGTTGAGCTTGGCGCCGCGGCAGCGATGGCCGACGTCGGTATGCACGTGATAGGCAAAATCCAGCACGGTGGCACCGCGTGGCATCTCCAGCACCTTGCCCTGCGGTGTCAGGAGGTAAACGCGATCGTCGATGACCTCGGTCTGCATACCCGCCAACAGGGCCGCATCGGATTCGGTATCGGCCTTGGCCTCCAGCATCTGGCGCAGGCCGGCGATACGGCGCTCGAATGCGGAATCGGCACCGCCACCTTCCTTGTAGCGCCAGTGCGCGGCGACGCCGAGTTCGGCATGCTCGTGCATCTCGTGGGTGCGGATCTGGATTTCCAGCGTCTTGCCCTGAGGCCCGATCACCGCCGTGTGCAGCGACTGATAATTGTTGCCCTTGGGCCTGGCGATGTAATCGTCGAACTCGCCCGGCACCGGCGGCCAGGTCGCATGCACCACGCCCAGCGCGGCGTAGCAATTGGGGATGTCCTTGACCAGCAGACGCACCGCACGGATGTCGTAAAGCCCGTCGATATCCACATCCTTGCGGCTCATCTTGCGCCATATCGAATAGATGTGTTTCGGCCGGCCGGCGACTTCGGCTTCGATGCCCGCTGCCTGCAGGGTGTGCAGCAATTCGCGCTTGGCCTGATCGATGAAGCCTTCGCGATCGCCACGTCGTTCATCCAGGGCCTTGGCGATACGCCGATAGTTTTCCGGCTGCAGATGGCGGAAGCTCAGATCCTCCAGCTCCCATTTCAACTGCCAGACGCCGAGACGGTTGGCCAGCGGCGCGTGGATATCGGCCGTCAGCTGCGCCAGTGCACGACGCTCTTCGTCAGCCAGATTCGCCGCCTGACGCAGCCGCACCAGCTGCGTTGCCAGCAGAATAAACACCACGCGCAGGTCCTTGATGATCGACAGCAGCAGACGACGCAGCCCCTCGGCGCTGCCGCTGGTGCCACGGGTGGCGTACAGCGTCCACACCTTGGCGGCTTCGCGCTGGCCTTCGATCAGGGTGTGCAAGGTCGGCGCCGCGTCATCCAGTCCGGCCGCATGCAGGATCGTCGCCGCCAGCGTGTCGTTGTCGACGCGCAACCAGGCCAGCAAATCCAGAGTGGCCGTCAGTTCAACGTCGCGCTCCGGCGTCAGCCCGGCCGCCACCACGCGCTCGCCCGCCGCGCGTACACCGGCGGCCAGAATCCCGCGTTGCGCCTGATCGGCAAGCCAGGACGCCAGATTGGGATGCGAATCGGCGAGTTTCATACTGCAAGGTTAGCGGCATAGGCTTGGAGCGTGCATTCAACGATCGGCTATTTCGATAGCATCTGACAATGTGGGAGCGGTGTAGTGGGAGCGGCGTCCCGCCGTGATGCTCTTGCTCTGATCTGGAATGTAGGAGCG
>JANMUE010000514.1:0-8109 GCA_031391205.1 Lysobacterales bacterium
AGCAAGAGCTTCGCGGCTCACGCCGCTCCTACATTTTCAGCGCGAGAGCATCGCGGCGGGACGCCGCTCCCACAGATTTGGTCTACGAACTGCAGGACAGTGCCGAACACCCCACCCGATGCCGCGCCCATTCGGGTCGACGCGCGGCCAGATCCTCATGCTCGGGCTGTTCGTCATAAGGGCGCTTGAGCACCGTGAGCAGGCGCTCCAGCACCGAGGCATCACCCTGTTCGGCGGCATTGATGGCGAGCTGGGCCAGATAGTTGCGCGGCACGTATTTAGGATTGACCGCATTCATGCGCAGGCCGCGATGGGTTTCATCCACGGCCTGTATGCGTAATCGCCGTTGGTAGCGTTGCAGCCAATCCAGCAGGCGCGCGTGATGTTCGGCGGAGCGGCCCTGGGCGGTGTAGAAGGCAGCGTCCAGCGGCTGCAGCAGCGATACGTCATCCATGCGCGCATCCATACGCACCTTGCCCAGACCGCGAAAGAAGAGGGTGTAGTCGGTTTCTACCGTGCCCAACAGCGCCAACAGATCGCTGAGCAAGACTTCGTCTTCGGCATCGGCCAGTGCGCTCAGCCCGAGCTTGGCAGCATAGATTTCGCGGTGCAGGCGGTCGTACTCGCTGCGATAAACATCCAGTCCGGCCTCCAGTGACTCGCGATCGATCAGCGGCAGCAGCGCGCCGGCAAGGCGCGACAGATTCCATAACGCGACTTGTGGTTGCTTGCCGAATGCGTAGCGCCGCCCGCCTGCATCGGTGGTGTTGGGGGTCCAGTCCGGATCAAAGCCCTCCAGCCAGCCGTAGGGGCCGTAGTCGATGGTCAGACCGAGCACCGACATATTGTCTGTGTTCATCACGCCGTGCACGAAGCCGACCCGCATCCAATGCGCCAGCATCTGCGCAGTGCGCCGACACAGGGTTTCGAACCATAGTGCGTAGACCTCCTGCCTTGCCGGGGCCAGCTCGGGATGATGGGTGTTGATCAGATCGTCGAGCAGCGCACGCATGAGATCGAGTTCGGCATTGGCCGCAAGAATTTCAAAATTTCCGAAGCGCAAAAATGTAGGCGCCACGCGGCAGACGATGGCGCCTGGTTCGGCACGCGCGTTGCCGTCATAGAGCATGTCGCGGACCACGGCATCGCCAGTGGCGATCAGGCTCAATGCGCGTGTCGTCGGCACACCCAGATGATGCATCGCCTCGCTGCACAGAAACTCGCGCAGAGACGACCGCAACACCGCACGCCCGTCGGCGCGGCGCGAATACGGCGTGGGGCCGGCCCCCTTGAGTTGCAGTTCGTGGCGCTGGCCGTCCGCGCCGATCAACTCGCCCAGCGTGATCGCGCGACCGTCGCCCAGTTGACCGGCCCAGTTGCCGAACTGATGGCCGCCGTAGCGAGCCGCAAACGGACGCATGCCGGGCGCCAGTGCGTTGCCTGCGAGCACTTGCACATTGATGTCGTCGATCGCATCGGGCTTGGCGACGCCGAGGTCCACGGCCAGTTCGTCCGACCAGGCCAGCAGCCTGGGCGCCGCAACGGGCGTCGGCTGCACCAGGCTGTACGCCGCGTCGCGCACTTCACGCGAGACGTTGACGCCACTTTCGTCGCCGCGCAGGCTGCGTGCGAAGCGATCGTCGAAGTGTCGGGCAATCAGGGGCGTCATCGGTGCCCGATCCATTTTTTTAGCGCGACTCGATCAATCGCTGCCGCCATCGCCACCCGAGCCACCGCTACCGGCATCGGCATCGTGATCGAAGTTCGATGATTTGCGCGACATGCCGGAATCAGCGTACCCCGCGCCCATGTCGCCGACCGCGCCATGCTGTCGCGATTTGCTGTTGGCGACCTTCTTCTGCAGGCCTTGCTGACGCAGGGTCTGCACATCGCGCGACGTCAGCATGCTGGCATGCGGTTGCGACGTGGTTTCGATGCGTGCCTGAGCAAAAGTCAGCACGGCACCAAAGCCGAATACGAAAAATGCCAGCATCGACCACCCCATGGTGCTGGAACTTTCCGTGGAAAAGAACATGACGACCGAGCCCACCGTGAGTAACAGGAACAACCAGCGCATTGCAGTTCTCCAGTCAATTCGATTCGGAAAAACCAACCGAGCGATATGCGCAACCCAAGGTCGCCATACGCGCCGCAGCCAGTTGTGCCATACGCGTCAGAATCATCTCGTGTTGCGTATCGTAGAACGCCGGCAGTTCATGCTCCATATCCAATACGCCGAACAGATGGCCATTGTGCTGAATGGGAATGGCGAGTTCGGACAGACGTACCGCATCGTCCCGCACGTAGCGCTTGTCCAGCCGCGTGTCGTCAATGCGAATCGGCGTCTGTGTGGCCGCCACGCTGCCGACGATGCCCTGGCCGAGCCGCAGGGTAATGGCGTGTTCCAGCATCTGTCCGAGTTTCATCTTGGGACCAAACGCGGCGACCTGGGTCAGGGTTTGGCCGTCGTCGTTCAGCAGATAGCTGACACAGTCGGGCAGCGCAAATGCACTGATGGCGGCGTCGGTCAGCGCCCAGGCGCACTCACGCGCGGCGCTGCATTTTTCCAGGCGTTGCTGCAGCTGGGTCAGATTCGTCTGCAGATCGGGGTTGAGGGCAGCCATAGTCCAACGTGGTCGGTATTCGATTGGCGCGAGCTTATCCGGATTAGACCCTGGCGGTGCATGACGTTGCTCCCGTTTATCCGCGTTCTATTCGAACCCATCGGAATGCAGCAACAGCGGCGCGTGCGCGTCGCAGAGCGCGGGCCTCAGCGACATCCGTAAGGCCCGCACCTGGCCGTTGTCACCCATGACCGAATCGACGAAATGCAGCTGCCAACTGCCATCGATGGCCTGGCCATTGAGTCTGCTCAGGGGCTGGGCCGGCCGGAAGCTGTTGCTGAACGGTGACAGCAACGCCGTGACATCGGCCAGCCCCTGGGCGGCATCGTCGTCGAAGACGGTCTGGCACAGGTGATTGCCGCTGTTGTCGCCAACGCCCTGACGTGGCCGGTCGATCAGTCGCGTCGAAGTGTTGCCGGGCGATGAAACGGTCACTTCAAGGTCGCCGATAAACGTGTGCTGCAGGCCAACGCCGGTGGCAAAAAAATCGCTGCTGCATTCGGCGCCCTCAAAGGAGATATCGATATCCCCCACATTCAGGCCGGTGCCGGTCATTGGCATCGGCAGCGTCAATCCCAACGGATTGCCATCGGGTATGGACTGAGCAGGGCCGGAGAAGCTGGTCACGACGGCGCTGCCCAGCGTACCGACCGCGATCTCGATCCGGGCCAGATACTGCGCCGTCACACCGGGTGAGCCGCCGGAGAAACTCGCCAGCAATTGCAGCTCGATACCCCTGCCGCAGGCGTAGTCCGGGGCCAAACGCAACCGAAACGGCTGCAGTCCGAATGCTGAGGCATTGGGTGCCAGCGCAGGGAAGTCGGCGTCGGCGCGCAGCAGCTCGACACCTGGAGTGATTGACGTCAGCGCCAGCGAAATATCCGTTGCGGTTGCGGCGCCAAGGTTTTTCATGCTGATGGCGAGCTCCAGCGTTTCGCCGGGTTCCGCCAGTGCATCACCATCGCCATCGATATTGCTGAGGCTGAAGGCTTCGCGCTGCAATCGCGCCGCAGGAACCGCCCCGATGGCGGACAGGGCTGTGTCGGCCATTACAATGCCGGCGCCGCTGAGCGCATCGGGGCCCGGGGTTTCGATATCGAGTGCGCTGCTGACCAGCGCCAAGCGGATCTGCGCCGGTGTTGCGGTGGGCGCTGCCTGGCGCAGCAGCGTCGATATGGCTGCCGCATGCGGTGCTGCAGCTGAGGTGCCGAAGAACTGCCCAAATCCCGGCGTCGCTGTACTCACGCCATCGGCGGCGGCAATATCGGGCTTGGCGAACACCACGCCACCGTCCGACAGCAGGCTGGGATTGAGCGAGTTGAGCAGAGTGCCGTTGCTCGAATAGAACATACGCCGTGGACCGTCGGAACTGAAGCGTTCAGCCGGATTGGCGTTGCCGCCGACAAAGGCGCTGCCGCCAGCCAAGAATACATCCACAGCCGCCGCGCTGAACGCCGCCACCGCGGCCGAATGACCCGCTGTCTGCCCTGCTGTGCCCAGGTTGAAGCGTCCGCGTAGTGCGTTCAAATGCAGCAAGCGCGGTGCAGCGCCGGTCGCCTTCCAGACCACGATACGGTCATTCGGGAAAGTACGTCCGGTGATCTCGAAGGGATCGTCGTCGCCATCCTGCAGATCGATACCGGCATCCAGGACATGCTGCAGGTCAGGACTCATCACGAACACATCGTAATCGTTGCCGGATGCGCCAGCAGGGTCGGTCCAATGCAGACTGGCGGCAAAACCGGACTGAAGCACCAGCATCTGGTTGCTGCTGCCGATCCCTTCGACGCTGAACAGGTTGACGCTGCCGCCGGACAGGGCCGGCAGCGCGCCGGCATCAATGAAGTCACCCTCATAGACGCCGGAAGTCCCGTTCAACACATTGCCGCCATTGCCCGCTGACGCGAAATAGAGCGCGCCATCGGCGGTCACGTCATTGACCGCCTGCGCGATCGGCCCATCCTGAAACGGCGACTCGTTGAAATAAAAAATGTCATCGACCAGGACGTCGCAGCCGGCGATGAAACGCTGGTCGCGCACATTCTGCGCAAATGCCGCCACGCCAGTGAGGGCGGTGGCGAAGCCCAATTGCGCATCCGGTGCAATATCGTGGACGATTTCCAGCATGGCTGTGCCTTCGCCGACAGCCCCCAGTCCAAGACCCGATTGTCCAGGCAGTACCTCGATACCCAGGGGAAGGTCGCCACTGGATTGCACCAGCCCGAGATGGTCGATGCTGTCGGAAAGCACACAGATTTTCTGTCCGAGTCCGGTCATGCCAAGATTGGTTCGCGCCACATCGACGCGATGTGCAACCACGCCCTGGCTGATATTGATCAGCGTAGGTGCCAGCAGCGCTTGCGTGCCAATGGGTGACATGCGGGAGGTGATCGCAGGTACGGCCATGCGCAGGCGATGTACCTCATCCATCGCGGCCAGTGCGTCGATATCCTGCCAACGCAGCCAGACACGCAATTCACTGCCGACTGCCGATACCAGCTGCATATCGGCGCGTGCCCGCAGCCAATGCTTCACCGTTGGTAGCGCCGTCTCATCGCGCAACACGATGTCCAGCTGAAACCGGCCGAGAGCATCCGGGGCTTGCACACGCAACCGGGTCAGGCGTGCGCCGGCACCCTGCCCACTCAGTCGTTGCCATGCAAGTCGCAGTCGTGATTCCAGTTTTCGACTGGCATCCGTCTGGTCGTGTTTCTCGCTCACCAGCAACCGCATTTCGTCTTGTGCGCTGCGCGATATCGTTTGTGCCATTGCAGGCAAAGACAATAAGAGCCCCAAAGCCATTGCGCAGGCATGGGCGATTCTTTTGGAAAACCGGTGACGCGACGGATTCTCGAACAAATTCAACCTCTAACGAATTCTGAATAACTCATCACATCGTCTTCACTAAACGGCGCGTTCCTGCCACAGCGCAGTTTCCAATCGGCGGAGCGGGTCGCTCGCTACCGCGAAGCGGATTAAACCTGCGTTTTCACACCCCGATTCAGGGGTTGTCGCGGTTCCGGACTTGTTTGGAGAATACCCAGACGCGTGGGCATTGAACCTGAATGCTGCGATCGTTGCGCTTTTCCCGCTGCCCCCGGTCGGGGTCTTCAATCTCGCCGTGTCCGGGTGTAGCATTTTGCTTCCTTAAGGGGGAACCGATATGCAAATTCAATTGGCAAAACTGACTTTTATTTTTGTACTGTTTGGACTGGCGTTTATTCCGGCCGTGGGCCACGCCCAGGCAACGCGTACCTGGGTGTCGGGTGTGGGTGACGACGCCAATCCCTGCAGCCGCACCGCGCCATGCAAGACTCTGGCCGGAGCAATCAGCAAAACAGCGGCTAACGGTATCATCAACCTGATCGATGACGCTGCCGTCGGTGCCGTTACCATCACCAAGTCGATCACCATCGAGATGGACGACGAGTTTGCCGGCGTGTTGGCGTCGGCGACCAATGGCATCATCATCAATGCTGCGGCGACTGACAACGTGATATTGCGCGGCCTGTCGATCAACGGCAGCGGTGGCGGCAGCAGCAACGGACTCAACGGTGTGCGCATCCTGCAGGCCGGGTCCGTTCGCATCGAAGACTGCGTCATCGCCAACTTTCTCGAAAGCGGCATCGAAGTGGCCAGTACCAGCAATTTGCGGCTGACCGTGCGCGATACGACGTTCCGGAATATCCTGGCGACCGGTGGCAGCAGCAATGCCAATGATGGCGCTGTCTCGATCGTTACCGGTGTCGCTGCAGTACGTGCCGTATTCGATCGGGTACGCATCCTGGGCAGCAATCAATTCGGCATCAATGCCGTTGGCTCGGTGCGCGTGCATGTGCGCGACAGCATCATTTCTGACATTACCGGAACGGCGCTTCGACTCGACGGCAGCGTATCCGCCGCGTCGATGCTGGTAGACAATTCCAGCATTCTGGAGAACAGCGTCAACGGCATATTGTCCAATGGCGCCAATGCTGTGGTGCGCCTCAATCGCAATGTGATTGCCGGCAACGGCACGGGGATGGCTTCCACTAATGTCGGCCAGATCGTTTCTTTCAGCAGCAACGTGGTAATCGGCAATGGTGTGAACGGCGCCCCGACTGGCACCGCCACACTTCTGTAACTTCCGGCATACAGCACTGGGCGCGTCACCGCGCTCAGTGCGCCGCGCTGAATTCCTTCGAGGCCGATCCCGGGTGTATCGGGCCGCCCTTGTACAGCTCGACACGATTGCGGCCCTGGCGTTTAGCCAAATACAGCGCCGAATCGGCATGCGCCAGCATCTGCTGCAGCTTGAAGCCCGACACCGCGGTGCTGGTTACACCAAAACTGGCCGAGATCGGAAACTCGTCGCGGCCATCGCCGGTGTCGGCTTCGGCAATCGCCAGCCGGCATTTCTCGGCCAATTGCATCGCCGCCGCGGCATCTCGATCCGGCAGCATCAAGCCGAACTCCTCACCGCCCAGGCGGCCGAAGACATCGTTGGCACCCAGCAATTGCCGGCACGCCGTCACCGCCTGCTTCAGCACCGTATCGCCCGCGGCATGGCCATGCGCATCGTTGATGATCTTGAAATGGTCCAGATCGATGATCACCACACTGCAGCTGCCATGGTTGCGCCGCGCGCTGTCCAGCGCGATCTCGGACAGCTGGATGAAGTGGTGCCGGTTGAAAATCCCGGTCAACGAATCATGCTGCGCCTGGCGCATGAAATGCAGCTGCGAACGCTTGGTCTTGTACGCCCACAGTGCGATGAACGCAAGGAACGCCAGCAGCAACGCAATGCTCAGCCGGAAGTTCTGCACCGCCTTCGCAGCCAGATCCTCCTTCAACTTCAACACCTGGTTCTGCTGATTCAGCGTCTCGATCTGCAGCTTGCTGGATACCGCCTGGTGCTGGGCCATCTGGAACGCTAGTTGGCGGGCGCTGACGTCGTCCAGGTAGGCTTTGTCGGCGGCCATGTATTTTTTGTGGAAGTCGAGGGCTTCTTTGGTACTTCCTTGCTGTTCGGAGAGCTGTGAGAGCACTCGGTATGCATCGACAAGAGGTGGTGTAAATTCATTTGCTGCACCGTTTTGAACTGCGCTCAATGCATAAAGCCTTGCGTTAGCGGCATCCCTCTTGAGCCAGTACGTGCTCGCGAGCAGGGAGTCGAACTCCGATATCAGCCTAGGATAACGTGTTCGTTCAGCTTCGCCGCGATTGTCGAGTAGCAGTTTGATCGCTTCGTCATAACGATCATTCGCGACGTGGAGTCGCGCTAAATAGGTACGCATAAAATTTGCAAAACCATACTCGCTGGCATCTAAACATCGCTGCACCCATGACTCCAGTTCCGCGTTTACATCCTTGAGTCGTCCGCTCTTCAGCAAGGAGTCAAATTTGAACTGTGCAGCTCCGCAGAGAACCCATGGCGTTGCACTCTCATTTAGCATGCGATCCGAATACTCGAGACTCAAGTCGTACTGGCCGACTTGATTGTGCA
>JANMUE010000517.1:0-10794 GCA_031391205.1 Lysobacterales bacterium
CGCGTCAATCTGGTCGTACGCCTTGAACGTACCCCCAAATCGCTCCGCGCCAAGCTTCGTCAGCGCTGCCGTCAACGTCGTCTTGCCGTGATCCACGTGTCCGATCGTTCCCACGTTCACGTGCGGCTTCTTGCGCTCGAACTTTTCCTTGGCCATGACGGCTAACTCCGAAAGCTGATTGGTATTGAAGGGGTGGTGCTCACGAATGGAATCGAACCATCGACCTCCTCCTTACCAAGGAGGTGCTCTACCGACTGAGCTACGTGAGCGAAACTTTTTAACTGCCGCCTTGTCGCGACCTGCTATTACCTGCCACAAAGCACCTCAATGGAGCGGGAAGCGGGAATCGAACCCGCACCATCAGCTTGGAAGGCTGAGGTTCTACCATTGAACTACTCCCGCGTAGGGGAACAACTGCACTCGGCACCTGAAAGCGAACCCTCCGCAACCACGATGCCGCACTACGAATTTCTGGTGGAGGGAGGTGGATTCGAACCACCGAAGGCATGAGCCAGCAGATTTACAGTCTGCCCCCGTTGGCCGCTTGGGTATCCCTCCACGGAGCCGCGCATTCTGGCCATCGACTGCCGATATGTCAAGCATTTGAATGGGATATTCACGCGGCGTTTCGGCCCGCATCGTGTCAATCGTGACCCACCATCAGACATTGAACCTGAAATGGAGCACATCGCCCTCTTGCACGATGTATTCCTTGCCTTCGAGGCGTAAACGACCGACTTCACGCGCACCCGACTCACCCTTGAGCCTGATGTAGTCGTCGTAGGCAATGGTTTCAGCGCGAATGAAGCCGCGCTCAAAATCGGTATGAATCACCCCGGCGGCCTGCGGTGCAGTCGAACCTTTCTTCACCGTCCAGGCGCGCACTTCCTTCTCGCCCGCAGTGAAATAGGTTTGCAGACCAAGCAGCCTGTAGGCGGCGCGGATGACGCGATCAAGTCCTGGCTCAGTCAGACCCATATCGGCCAGAAACACGCCCTTGTCTTCATCCTCCAACTGCGATAGCTCTTCTTCGATTGCTGCACACACCGGAACCACCTCCGCTCCCTCGGCCGCAGCGCGCTCCAAGACCTTGTCGAGAAAGGGATTGTTCTGAAATCCGTCCTCGCGCACGTTGGCAATGTAGAGAAGCGGTTTCATTGTCAGCAAGAACAGTTCACGCACCAGAAGACGCTCGTCCGGGTCCAGTCCTGCGCTACGGGCGGGCCGGCCGTCGTTAAGCACCTTGGTCAACTTTTCCAGTACGGGTTTTCGGGCAATTGCGTCCTTATCGCCGGATTTAGCAGCCCGTTCGGCGCGATTCAGCGCTTTATCTACTGAATCCAGATCAGCCAGCGCAAGCTCGGTGTCAATTGTCTCGATGTCGGCAATCGGGTCAATCTTGCCAGCTACATGCACGATGTCGCCATTCTCGAAGCAGCGCACCACGTGGGCGATGGCGTCAACTTCGCGAATGTGCGCAAGGAACTGATTTCCCAGGCCTTCACCTTTAGACGCGCCGGCCACGAGTCCCGCGATATCGACGAACTCAATGACGGTCGGAATGATCTTCAAAGGCTTGGCAATCGCTGAAAGCGCTTTCAACCGCAGGTCCGGCACCGCCACAACTCCAACATTCGGGTCGATAGTGCAAAACGGGTAGTTTGCAGCGGGGATGCCGGCCTTGGTCAAGGCATTGAACAACGTCGATTTACCGACATTGGGCAAGCCCACGATGCCGCATTTGATACCCATTTTGCATCCTCAGAGAAGAGTTCTTGGGTTTGGCGCGGGGGCCGCGTCGATCGATCCGCCGACGCAGGCACCACTCGCACCAAACCCAAAATCTCGTCACTTTACCGTGTGCAGCTGGCGCATCGCCCGCTCATAATCACCATTGGCCAAGTCGTCTATCACTTCCAGCGACCGCGCCACCGCTGACCTGATCTGTTCTTCATCCTCTCGACCAGGCCGTCCGAGCACCCAAGGCGTCACCTGGTCTTTATGGCCGGGATGGCCAATACCAAGGCGCAAGCGATGAAACTTGCCGTGTCCAAGATGCGCCATGGTGTCGCGCAATCCGTTTTGACCACCGTGCCCACCGTCGAACTTGAGGCGCGCCGATCCGACCGGAAGATCAAGATCGTCGTGAGCGATCAAAGTTTCCTCAGGTTCGATCTTGAAATAGCGCTGCGCCGCGACGATCGCCAACCCACTTTTGTTCATGAATGTGGAGGGCTTGAGTAACCATACCGATGCGCCAGCTGCGCTGCCCTTACCATTCTCCGAGTGCAACTTGCTGTCGTTGCCGAGACGGACGCTGAGCCGTTCAGCCAACGCATCCAAGAACCAAAACCCGGCATTGTGCCGGGTCTTGGCGTACTCGTTGCCCGGGTTTCCCAGGCCGACGAAGAGACGGATACCTGCCATATGAAGTTCGCACCTGAAGCGATCGTGGCGCCTGCGACGGAAGAAGCCCGCCGGGGCAACCTCGAAACGGCATCCCGATCCAGGATCGGGATGCCTTCGGCATTACTTCTTCTTGGCGGGAGCCGCTGCCTTGGCAGGAGCTGCGCCCTTCGCGGGTGCCGCGCCCTTGGCAGGTGCCGCACCCTTTGCAGGAGCAGCGCCCTTCGCAGGTGCTGCACCCTTTGCAGGAGCCGCACCCTTCGCAGGCGCTGCTGCAGCGGCTGCCGCGTCTGCCGCCGGAACCGCTTCGACTTCTTCACGGGCCAGACGTGCAAGCGCAACGGCGTGGTCATGCTCTTTGCCGAGTTTCAGCGCCGGAATGCTCACGCCAGCATCGAGCTTGAGGCTGGACAAATGCACGATATCGCCGACTTTCAGCTCGGAGAGATCGACCTCGATGAACTCCGGAATGTCCTTGGGCAGGCAGTAGATTTCGACTTCGTTCAACTCGTGGGTGATGGTCACGCCAGCGGTCTTGCCGGCGGGCGAGATTTCCTGCTTCACAAAGTGCAGCGGCACACTCAAACGCAGCTTCTCGGTTTCCGATACACGCTGGAAATCGAGATGGGTAATGCGTAGCTTGAAGGCATGACGCTGGATATCACGCAGCAGCACCTTCTGACTTTCGCCACCGATTTTCATCAACAGAATCGAAGAGTAAAACCACTCATTTTGCGAGTACAGCAGGGCCAGCTTGTGATCGAGCTGGATGCTGGCTGGGGCCTGCTTGGCGCCGTAAAGCACGGCCGGAACCTTGTCCGCAAGACGGAGGCGGCGGCTCGCACCCTTCCCCTCTAGCTCGCGGCGATCGGCCTGAATTTCATGAACAGTTGCCATTGTTGCTTCCTCAAAGTTGAGACTCTTTCGCGACCAAAAGAGCCAGGTAAAGAGAGCATTGCGAACGCGAGCACCAAGGCAAGCGGTCGTAAAACCCTCGAATTCAATCCACGTACAACGAACTTACCGATTCACCAAAGGCGACGCGCCGCATGGTCTCAGCCAGCAACTGCGCCACCGACAACTGGCGGATGCGATTGCAGCCGCGCGCCGCTTCCGACAACGGAATGGTGTCGGTCACCACCAGCTCATCCAGAGCCGATCCCATCACATTGCCTACCGCCGGACCCGACAACACTGGATGCGTACAGTAAGCCACCACTTTTTTCGCGCCACGATTCTTTAAAGCTGCGGCCGCCGCACACAACGTGCCTGCGGTATCCACGATGTCATCCACCAATACACAGGTCTTGCCTTCAACATCACCGATAATATTCATTACCGCAACTTCGTTCGCACGCGGACGCCGTTTGTCGATGATGGCGAGATCGGCATCGTCCAGACGTTTGGCGATGGCGCGGGCACGCACCACGCCGCCGACATCCGGAGAAACTACGATAATCCCGTCGGTTCCATGATTGCGCCACACATCCGCCAGCAACACCGGCGACGAATACACGTTGTCCAGCGCGATATCGAAGAAACCCTGAATCTGATCGGCATGCACATCCACGGTCAAAACCCGGTCCGTGCCCACCGATTGAATCATCTTCGCAGCCACTTTCGCCGTGATCGGCACGCGCGCCGAACGCGGGCGACGATCCTGACGGGCGTAGCCGAAATACGGCACCACTGCGGTCACCGAAGCCACCGATGCACGCTTTAGCGCATCGATCAGAACCAGCAATTCCATCAGGTTTTCGGCTGCGGGCGCACAAGTCGGCTGCACCACGAACACTTCCTGACGACGCACGTTCTCTTCAATCTCGACCTGCACCTCGCCATCGGAAAACTTGCCCACCAGGGCCTTTCCGAGTGGCGCACCGAGCTGCTTGCAGACCGCGAGCGCGAGCGCGCGGTTCGCATTGCCGGAGAACACAAGGATTCCGTCCGTCTTCAACATAGTTCTGGCCCCGCGCTGCGCAAGTAAACGAACCGATAAATGTTGGCTGGGACGGAAGGACTCGAACCTTCGAATGCGGGAATCAAAATCCCGTGCCTTACCGACTTGGCGACGTCCCAGTTGTTCCGTACTTACGTTTGCTCGGACTGCCTTGCTCCGTTGCGCCAAGCCTCAGCGGCATCAAGCAACGGTGAACGCAGCAAGCCCCTTGTTACAAAAACACTCCATTCCTTCGGGCACTGCGAGGCAATGCCATTCGCCTCTTCACGATCAACAGCGGCTGCAAACACCGATGCTCCGCTTCCACTCATGCGCGCCACGCGGAACCGGCCCAACCATTCCAAAGCTGCTGCTACACGCGGATAGCGTGTTGCAACAACGGGTTGGAGGTCATTGCGAAACCGCGAATCTGCCAGCAGCGCACGCGCGCCCGAAAGCAAGCGCGGGATTGTCGTTCGCGGCGTGTCGCGTGTCAATGCCAGGTCTGAAAACACCAGCGACGTCGATACAAATTCCTCAGGAAAAATAACGACGTACCAATCCCCGGACAGCTCCACCGGCGTCAGTTGATCGCCCACTCCTTCAGCCCAGGCACTATGACCTCGCACAAACACCGGCACATCGGCACCAAGCTCAAGCCCCAGATGCGCCAGCTCGTCGATGCTCAGGCCGGTGCTCCACATCGCATTCAACGCCACCAGGACCGTGGCTGCATCTGAGCTTCCGCCGCCAAGCCCAGCTCCTGCTGGAATGCGCTTGTCGACTTCAATGACGGCGCCCAGGCTGCATCGTGAAGCGCTCTGCAACAGGCGGGCGGCCCGCACCGCCAGATCCACCTCGGCAGGCAAGCCATGCAGGCCTTTCAGCCGTGAAATCGATCCGGTCTGATCGATCCGTATCCGGATCTCATCAGCAAAGTCGAGCAACTGGAACACAGTCTGCAACAAGTGATAACCGTCGGCACGACGCCCGGTGACGTGCAGAAACAAGTTGAGCTTGGCCGGTGCCGGCCATGCCCAGACATCAGTTGTCGGCACCGTCGCCTCCGTCCGGCGACGTCACCCAACGCTGGATTGCCAGGCGCAGTTGATAGGGCGGTTTCTTCGCAATGATGCGCGACGGCACGCTGACACCGGAAACGTCGCTCCAATCCCGATAGTTCAGCTGCCAGGGGCCATCGATCACCGACGCTGGTTTGCCAGAAGCGTCCGCCTCGATGACAGCGGCCGTGGTGAACCCGACGCCAAACAGCCACGATTTCATCTCGCCGACCGGAAGCTCCCAGCCCAGTTCACGCCGCAGAAGTTCCTGAGCGGACGTACCCATCACCGCATACGGGCGCACACCTTCCAGGCGCGCGTGACTGCGGTCACCCGACAACTGCCAGCTCTGGCCGCTGATGGGCGCGCGCAGACTGATGGTGTAGAACTCGCCCTGCTGTTCCCAATGCAGACGTCCGCTGCCGCCATCCTTGCCATTGGAGATGGCGAGTCGCGCGTCAATGGACCAATTCCTGGGGACACTCTGTGGCGCAACCCAAGACCCGGCATGTCCCGTCTGGCGTGGCACCTGATGGGCGCAGCCACCGAGCGCGACGATCGCGACCCAGCACAGCCAACGGCAGGGGTGAATCACAGACCGTGCCTGCGCAGCGTGTCGCGGAGCACCGCGTTTTTCGGATCGAGTTTGCGCGCCTGACCCCAGACTCGGCGCGCTTCGTCACGTTGCTCGCTGGCCCACAATGCTTCGCCCAAATGTGCGGCAATTTCCACGTCCTGCTGCTTGGCGTGCGCCGCCCGCAGAAAGCCTACGGCCTCCTCTGCCCGCCCCATGCGAAATCGAACCCAGCCCATGCTGTCGAGAATGGCGCCATCATCAGGCTTGAGTTTCATCGCCTTTTCGATCAGATCGAGCGCCTCAGTAAAGCGGTCGGTGCGATCTGCAAGCGTATAACCCAAGGCATTCATGGCATCCGCGTTGTCGGGCTCCAAGGTCAGCACGCGCCGCAGGTCAACCTCTGCCGCCACCGTGTCACCCGCGTTCGCATACTCCAGTGCACGCGCATAGAGCAATTGCGGATCGTCCGGCAACAGGCTCAAACCCGCAGAATACAAATCTCTCGCCGCATCGCCGGGTTGCGTCGTGGTCAGAATATGGCCCTCGATCAGGTAGCTACTGACCAGCTCGGTGCGGCCTGCCCGGCCCTTGCTTCGCACCGAGCGCAGGAGGCTCAACGACTTGTCAACCTGCCCCGACTCATTCAACAGAACGGCTGCGCGCAACCAGGCTTCAGCCTGCTCCGGACCATCGGCCACGGAACGCAGCCATTCGATTGCTGCATCGCGATCACCCAGCAACTCGGCCACCGTGCCCAGCAACTTCAATCGCAGGGCGGTCGCCGGTTTAGGCAAGCCTTTCAGCGCGATGTAGGCCGCATTCAGCTCGTCAACTGACTCCGAGCGTGCGGCGTAGGCAACCTGAGCCTGTACGACCAGATCATCCGTTGGTTGAATTCCGGCCACTCGTCGTGCGGCGGCCTTCGACTGACCGGCGCTGTCTTCGAGTTGCGCCAGAGAAAGCTTCAAAAATCGTGATTCGGGATCCAGCACCAAAGCAGCGGCGAAATCCGCCATCGCACCAGCGTCGTCCTTCTGATCGCGCTTGAGTTGCGCACGCCACGCCAACGCTGCGGATTCGTCGGGAAAACGCTCAACCAGTTGCGATACCAGGATCAACGCTAGATCCGACTCGTTCAATCGGCGCACGAAAGCACACCAGCGCAACGCCGTTGTGAGATCGTCCGTGGCACCGATGGTTTTCTCGATGAACGGCAGCACGCGCTCGCGTACCGGAACCGCGGCCAAGGCCTCGCCCAATTGCCGATTCTCGATCGCCGGCTGATGTTCGCTGCGCGACAACGCCCACGCGTCGTCGGACTTGCCCATATGCAGGGCCAGCGCAATCGCCCAGGCCCTGGGTTCAGCTGAATCCGGCGAGAGCTCGCGAAAACGCGCCAGCATGGCTTCAGCCACCGATGTTTCAGAGGCCGCAAGCGCAGCGCGCAGCGCCGACTTGGCCATCGCCGGGTCGGCAGAGACAGCGGCTGCATTGACCAGATGATTCAGACGCCCCGGTTCATCGGCTCCCTGGCGGGCGAATTCAGCCGCCATTCGCTCGCTCAATACCGATTCCTCGCCATCACGATCCATTGTCGCTGCAGAATCAGGAACGCCCGAATACGGCTTATTGCCGGCGCAGGCCGCCAATATCGCGAAAATCACCAGTAGTAGACTGCGCTTCAAATGAACCTTCCTTGATCGTTCTAGCCATCGCACCGAGAATGCACGACCTCAGCATTTTGCCATGTCATGCCCATTATCGCGTTTGGACTCAATCATCAGACCGCTCCGCTCGCCCTGCGCGAGCAGGTAGCGTTCCTGCCTGAGTCGACTACGGCCGCGCTACTTGCGCTGACACGTGTTGACGGAGTGCGCGAAGCCGCGATTCTTTCAACCTGCAACCGAACAGAACTGTACTGCAATGTGGATGAAGGCCAGGAAAAGGCCCCGATAGACTGGTTACACCGCCATTTCGGGTTGGACAACAATCGCCTGGACGGGTTTCTGTACCAATACACCGAAGCCGAAGCCGCACGCCACGTGTTCCGGGTTGCGACCGGCCTGGATTCAATGGTGCTGGGCGAGCCACAGATTCTCGGGCAAATCAAGCTGGCCTACCAGGATGCCGTGCGGGCAGGAACCCTGGATACCAATCTCAACCGATTGTTTCAGAACGCTTTTGCGGTCGCCAAGCGCGCACGTACCGAGACGCGGATCGGCGCCAGCCCGGTTTCTGTAGCCTTTGCCGCGGTGCGCCTTGCCGGCCAGATTTTCGCCGATCTGCGCAAGGCCTGCGTATTGTTGATCGGTGCCGGCGAAACGATTGAACTCACCGCCAGGCATGTGATCGAAGCCGGCGCACATCGCATACTGGTGGCAAATCGTACGCTGGGAAACGCACAGTCCCTGGCCGAGTCCTATGGCGCCCAGGCGTTATCCCTCAGCGAAATTCCGGCATATCTGCCCGATGTCGATATTGTCATCGCCTCCACCGCCAGTCGCGAGCCGGTCTTGCGATTGGCCGAGGTCAAGGCGGCGCTCAAAATCCGCAAGCGTCGCCCCATGTTCATGCTCGATCTTGCCGTTCCACGCGACATTGAAGAAGGTGTCGGTCAGCTCGAAGACGTGTATCTGTATACCGTTGACGACATCGGCAAGGTGATCGACGAGTCCTTGCGATCGCGGCAGGAAGCTGCCCTTGAAGCCGAAGCGATCATCGACTTGCAAGTTGATCATTTCATGGCCTGGCGCAAGGCGCAGGCGCATCAGAGCACGCTACGCATGCTGCGCGCGACTGGCGAGCTGCAGCGTGACGAAGTGCTGGAAAAGACCCGGCACATGCTGCGCAACGGACACTCTGCAGACGAGGCGCTACAGTATCTTGCGCACACCTTGACCAACAAACTGCTGCACGTACCCAGCAGCCAGCTGCGCGAAGCCGCGTTACGCGGCGATATGGACTTGCTGCGTGCCGGCGAGCGCCTGTTCGCGCCGCTGTCAGAAGAAACCAGGAAATCATGACTCCATCGATTCGCCGCAAACTCGAAGCACTGTCCGAGCGCAAGGAAGAAGTCGAACGCCTGCTTTCGGAACCCGAGGTGCTGTCCAACAACCAGCGCTTTCGCGAGCTGTCGCGGGAATACGCTGAAATCGAACCGGTTGCGATCAAACTCGCAGAGTTCGATCACAGCGAAGGTGCGCTTGCCTCGGCACGCGCGATGGCTGTTGGCGGTGACCTGGACCTTCGCGATCTGGCGCAGGAGGAAGTGCACGAGCTTGAAGCCAGGTTGACTGCGCTGGATGACGACCTGGGGCG
Organism: Lysobacterales bacterium; assembly: GCA_031391205.1. GTDB lineage: Bacteria > Pseudomonadota > Gammaproteobacteria > Xanthomonadales > Ahniellaceae > 0-14-3-00-62-12. Next base: position 9,302 of record JANMUE010000517.1, read on the forward strand.
ATTGCTGGTGCCCAAGGATCCCCGTGACGATGCCAACATATTCCTTGAGATCCGCGCCGGCACCGGTGGCGACGAAGCCGCCATTTTCGCTGGCGATCTGTTCCGTATGTATGCGCGCTACGCGGAGCGCCGTCGATGGCAGATCGAGGTTCTTTCGAACAGCCCGGGTGAACATGGTGGTTTCAAGGAAATTATTGCGCGTGTCGAAGGTGCGGGCGCCTTTGCCCGCCTCAAATTTGAATCGGGGACGCATCGCGTGCAGCGCGTTCCTGCCACCGAATCCCAGGGCCGGATCCATACCTCAGCAGCCACAGTTGCTGTCTTGCCCGAACTCGACGAAATTACCGCCATCGATCTGAACCCAGCGGATCTGAAAGTCGATACTTTTCGTGCTTCGGGCGCTGGCGGCCAGCACGTCAACAAGACCGACTCGGCAATTCGCATCACCCACTTGCCAACGGGCACCGTGGTCGAATGCCAGGATGAACGTTCTCAGCACAAGAATCGCGCTCGTGCGATGAGCCTGCTGGCAGCACGGCTGCTCGACGAACAGCAGCGCAAGCAGAACCAGGCGCAGTCGGATTTGCGGAGAACCCAGGTGGGTTCCGGCGATCGTTCGCAACGTATTCGCACCTATAATTTCCCGCAGGGCCGGCTGACCGATCACCGCATCAATCTCACCCTGTACTCGCTGGAAACCATCATCGCCGGCGATCTCGATCCCGTGGTCGAACCGTTGACCCTGGAGCATCAGGCGGATGAGTTGAAGCTGATGACGGATGCTGCGTGAGCGTTATTGACGGTTTGTGGGAGCGGCCTCTGGCCGCGAACAAAGACTGTCGCTAGCTCAATCGCGGCCGGAGGCCGCAACCACGAAAGCCAGGAACAGACGGATATGACAGCGGGCACTGAATTCGTTCCTCTTCGCATCGCGGTACTAACCGTGTCGGACTCACGCACGCTGGATTCTGATACCTCAGGCAACTATCTCGTCGAAGCTTTGGGCGCGGCCGGACACGTACTCGCGGATCGGCGCATCGAGCTTGACGATCGCTATCGAATGCGGGCGGTTGTGTCGACATGGGTCGCCGACGATCGCATCGACGGCATCTTGATTACCGGCGGTACCGGCTTCACAGGGCGCGACTCCACACCTGAGGCAATCCTGCCGCTACTCGACAAGGAAATGCCGGGCTTTGGCGAAATGTTCCGCGCATTGAGCATAGATGACATCGGCACGTCGGCACTGCAATCGCGCGCCTTCGCCGGTCTGGCCAACAGTTGCTTCGTGTTCTGCCTTCCTGGCTCGACCGGCGCATGCCGTCTGGCCTGGGAGAAGATTCTTCATGCGCAGCTGGATGCACGCACCAAACCCTGCAATCTGGACTTTCTGAAGTAATGCGTCATGGCAGGCTCCGTTCCGGCAATGGGTGAACGGTACAACGAATGTGCGGCATTGTCGGGGTTGCGCGTGGGAGCGGCTTCAGCCGCGA
>JANMUE010000347.1:0-12669 GCA_031391205.1 Lysobacterales bacterium
AGTCAGAGCAAGAGCATCGCGGCTCACGCCGCTCCTACATTTCAGGGCAAGAGTTTCGCGGCGAGACGCCGCTCCCACGACGGCACCTCGAGTCAGGGAGCCGACTTCAATTCCGGCAGAATGCGATCACGCAGCCAGAACAATGGTTCCAGCGCCTCGGGGCGATTGAAACGCGTGCCGGAAAACACCGCAACGGCACGCTGTTCCGGCATCACCACCAGAAAATTACCGCCATTGCCCCAGGCCATCCAGATGCGGCCCTGAGGCAGTTGCGGGCTTCGAATGCGGTCGATCCACCACAGGTAGCCATACTGCTGCGGGCGGCCGGGAATATCGGTATGCGCGGTGGTCATCGCCTCGATCCATGCGCCTGAGACCAGTTGCGTGTCGCCATGACGGCCGCCGTCCAGCAGCAGTTGTCCAATCCTGGCGAGATCACCTGGTTGAATGCGCAGATGCCCACCGCTGTCAGTGTCGTTGCCGCGATTCCATGTTGCGAAGCGCGCGTTCTTGATGCCGAGCGGAACAAACAGTTCGCGTTCGGCAAACGCACTTACCGGCATGCCGGTGGTCCTGTCCAGGATACGCCCCAGAGCAATCACGTTGCCGGTGCAATAGGAGAATTTCTCACCCGGCGACGCGTTGATCGGTGCCGATGCCCAGAAGCCGATCCAGTCGCGGGTCCGGTACATGCGATCTTCGTGGCCGATGGACTCCGGGTTCCAGTCGTCGCATTCAAGTCCGCTGCGCATGGTCAGAAGATCGCGCACGGTGATGCGCGCCTTGAGCGGATCGGCGGAGAGCATTTTGGCGTATTCCGGCAGCAGCGCGACGACACGCTCATCCACTGATCGGAGCAGTCCGCGATCGAGGGCGATACCGACCAGAATGGCGGTGATCGACTTGGTTGCGGAACGGATATCCGGTGGTCGGCGCTGGAAGGATTTTGCTGAGACCTGCTGGACAACGGTAGCATCGCGCAGCAGCACGAAGCCTTGAATGCCGGCGTGCTCGCCACTGCTGACTTCGCGTGCAAGCGTGGCGATTTCCGATGCCGGAAGCGGCAAGCACATCAACAGCAGCAACGACATCAACAGGGCATGCCGCATCTTCGCAACCTCGCCATCGAATCCCTACGAGATGCCACGGTGACGGAAAGGGTTTGAATCCAGGCTGAGCGTCAGGCTCGGTTGGCGGCGGCGGCTGCGCGCGCCGCCATCGTCGCTGCCACCAGTGCCAGAACTTCATCGTCCAGATAGGGCTTGACCAGAAATCCGTCGACACCGGCAGTCTCGGCCATTTCGCGATGGCGCTCGGTGCTGCGCGAGGTAATCATGATGACGGGCAGATTTTGTGTCTCCGCGCGACTGCGCAGATAGCTGGTCAATTCCAGTCCGTTCATGCGCGGCATTTCCATGTCCACCAGCAGCACGTCGGGCAGGCGCTGTTCGATCAGACGCATGGCATCCAGGCCATCGATGGCGGTTGTCGCCTCGAAACCGGCGTCGACCAGCAACGTCGACAGCGATCGACGCACGCTGAGCGAGTCGTCAATAACCATTGCATGCCGCGACCGTATCGAGGCATTGTTCAGCATCGCCGAGAAATCCAGGCGATGCTGCGACTCCAGCGTCGTCTGTACCAGTTCGGTCAGATCGATGACTGGCGCGATGCCGCCGTTGCCGAGTACCGCCGCGCCACGCACACCGGTCAGCGCAGGCATATAGGGGCCGGTGGATTTGACGATGACGCTGCGCATTTCCGAGATGCGATCGGCGAGGACCAGCACTGTGCCGGCAGCAGATTCGCATTCGGCGGCGATATAGGTGACATTGCGGTCGATGGCTGCGGACAGCTCGATTTCGAGCAGGGCTGCGAGCGGAATCACACCAACTTCGCCGTCATCGCGATGCACGCGCCAGCCATCGACACCCATAAGAATCTCATCGCCACGCACTGCGACAAATCGGTTGAACGATGCCGATACCCAGGCCGCCGGCGTCGCGCCGGTCCAGGCGACCGCGACGTGGGCGGACACCAGGGTGCTCGGCAATACGATCTCGACGCGGGTACCACGATCGTCTTCCGAATGCAGACGCAGACGACCCTTGAGCTCGCGCACACGGGTGGCGATCACGTCCATGCCAATGCCGCGACCGGACATCTGCGTGGCCTCGGATCGAGTCGAGAAGCCCGGCGTGAGAATCAGACGATTGAGCAAGGCGCGATCGGGCTGGGCATCGCCGGCGAGCATACCGAGCGCGACTGCCTTGTTTTGAATCGCGGTGTAGTCGAGCCCGCGTCCATCATCCTGCAAACTGATCTGGATGCTGCCGCTGGCCTGCGCGAAGCTCAGCGTGAGTTGGCCGACGCTTGGCTTGCCCAGGCGCTGACGCTGCTCCGGGTCTTCAATGCCGTGATCGGCGGCGTTGCGCAACGCATGCATCAGCGGATCGACAATGGTTTCGATGACATCACTGTCGACCTGGGTATCGGCACCGATCACGTGCAGGTCAAGTTCCTTGAGCAGGTTGCGCGACGCGATGCGCACCGCGCGCTGGAAGCGAGGCAGCACCTGACTGACCGGCACCATGCGTGTGCGCAACACCGAGCCCTGCAGGTCATCCTGCATGCGCTCCTGCGCCGCCATCAGGTCTTCCAGACGACTCAGTGCGCTATCGATATTGCCGACAAAGGCGCGCTCGTCGGTGTTGGTTTCCTGCAGGCGACGCGCCAGCACATGCAGCTCGTTGTACTGATCGAGTTCCAGCGGGTCGACGCTGGCGCCCTGCAATCGCGCCGACGATAGCGCTGCACCGCGCAGGCTGACCAGATCGTCGAGCTCATTGACCAGAAGTTGCGCGCGTCGCGTCTGTTCAGCGCTTTCGCCGTGGTCCTTGTTGATGCTGCGCAGTTGCTCGGCAACCTGCTGGGTCAACACGATAGTCTCGGATGAAAGCCTGAGCAGTTCGTCGAGCAACGGGACTGCGACGACCAGAGTGCGCTGGGCTTCGCCGACATCGCGCTCGCCATCGACCGGGGCTGCTGCGACAGATTCGGACGCAACAAGGGTTTCGACACGGACTTCGGCTGCGGGCTCGCCAGGAACTTCGCCATCCAACAGGGCGTTGGACCAGTTCAACAAACTTTGCAACACATCCAGCGCGTCATCCGGCGGCGGCCCCTGGCGCATGACATATTCGGCCATGGTTTCAACGCAGTCGCCGGCCTCGCTGAGCACTCCAGCAAGCGCGGCGCCTGGAGGCGCCGGTGCGCGTGCAAGCTGCACCAGGATATCCTCCAACGCATGCGTCATCTGCGCCAGACCGGTCAACCCGACCAGATTGGCATCGCCTTTCAACGCATGCGCGGCACGACGCGCGGCATCGATGTCGTCTGCCTCGCCGGTCTGCGTCAGGCGCTGGATGCTGGCGCTGAGCTGGGCCACATTCAGCGGCAGCTGACGCAACATGCCATCGAGCACCGCAGGCAGTACATCGGGCGCGATGTCCAGTGCAACGTCCTGCCACTGCGCCAGCGACTTGCGCAGCTGCTTGAGCGCCGGATCGGTGCCGATATGCAGGCGTGCCAATTCGGCGCGCAGCGGTTCGATTTCATCGATTTGAAAGGACAGCGGCCATTGCGGGTCGCAGACTGCATCCAGCAGTGCCTGCTGCCGGGCCTGATCCTGCGGCGATTCCAGCCAGTCGACCACGGCGAGTTGCCAGTTCAGCCACGGAATGGCGCGATGCACTGCGTCATCCTCGCAGGTGCTGGCATCAGCCACGATGACATTGATCGTCGCCAACACCTCGTGCAGACCGCAATGTTCGAACGCATTGCCGACCAGCGCGAGTTGAAAGACATATTCCTGCACCTGTGCCTGTTGCGCCTCGGGCGACTCGATCGACTGCAGATCGGTCAGCAGTGGCAACAGCTGTTCGGCAACCGCAGTGGCGAGCAGGGAGCGCTCATCTTCAGACAACCAAAGTGGAGCATCGGCCGCTGCCGGCGGCGCTTCGGCTGCGGCGGCAGGCGCCGCAGCGAGCCCCCCCAACTCGACGGATACTGTGGCCTCAACCAGCGGTTCGATGTCCGAGCCTGTGTCGCTGAACCCGATGGGCGCGTCCACGTCGTCAGCTGCATCGGCAAACGCGAAAGCCGTCTCTGACTCGTCCGTGGAATCGACGAATGCAATAATGGTATTCAATTCTTCTGCAGCATCAACGAACACTGCGGCTGGGTTGTCTGCGGCGCCCGGATCGTCTGCAGCATCAACGGCCACCACGGCCGCGTCCGCCGCGTCGGATGATGCATCACGCTGTGCTTCGCTTTCCCGCAGCGGCGTTGCCAGGAAGGTGAGATCCAGCAACGGCGCAGCATGCGCAGGCAATTCGAAGCCGGTCTCGCCCAGCGCATCAGTCGACATCTCCTCGACGCATACTTCTTCTTGCGCTTGCAGCGCCGCCGCTGCACCTGCCTCGATCAGCACTGCATCATTGCCCACCCGGTTCGGCACCCAGTCCGCAGCATCGTGGACGACAGCGGACTTCACTTCGGCGACCGCTTCCAACTCGACCAGGGCCTGCGCGGTCAACAGCTCCTGCAGCGGCGCTTCATGCAGGCGTTGGCGCGCATACTCGCGCAATGCGCCGGCGATCATCGGTGTCCATCCGAGGGTGTCATAGCCCGGCAACAGGGCATTTGCCGCTTCGATAGCCGTGCTGGGCTGCAGATAGCGCAAGGCGATGTGCAGCCAGCGGCGCAGTTTGGCAATATCGTCGTCCAACCATTCCGGCTGCGACTGCGTACGCTGAATCAGTCCGGCCGCCAATGACCGCAGCAAACCCGAGAGACCGCGCCATCCGTAACCTGAGGCCTGACTTGCCAGCGCGCGCGCTTCGGCGATCAGGCTGGCGTTGAAGTCCCCACCCTGCGCCGTCGCAGCCGATGCCTGATCCAGCAGCACGAGAATCCCACCCAGCCGCGATTTGACCAGGTCGATCTGCGCTAGTGTTTCGGCGTGCATGCGCGCGGGTCCGCAGTCAGTTGGACAGTTTGAACTTGCGAACGGTTTCCAGCAGGCTGCCTGAATAGGCCAGCAGGTTGGCGGTTTCCTTGCCTTGCTCGCTTACCTGGTTGAGCGCTTCCAGTGTTGCACTCTGAATCAGTCGAGTGCGGTTGAGCAGGGTCTGAGACAGCGCTTCCTGAGCCTTGGTGGTGTCGGCAATATTGCGCACCGATCCGGCCAGTCCATCGGTGGAAGCCCGGGATTCGTTCATGCGCGCTCCGGCCTGTTCGGCGATACGCGAGATGTCGACGACCTGGGTGATCGTATTGTTCATCGCCTGGATGGTTTCCTGGGTATCGGCCTGGATGCCGGAAACCAGCGAAGCGATCTGCTGCGTCGCCTGGCGCGCGTTCTCGGCGAGTCGCTTGACCTCGTCGGCAACGACCGCGAAGCCGCGTCCGGCATCACCGGCGGCGACGGCTTGCATGGAGGCGTTCAGCGCCAGCACCGAGGTGCGTTCGGCGATCTGATTGATGATGCCAACGACCGAAGAAATTTCCTGCGAACGCTCGCCGAGTCGCTTGACGCGTTTTTCCGTCTCGCGGATCTGGTCGCGTGACGAGGAGATGCCTTCCACCGTGGAACGCACGGCGATCAGCGCCTGTTGTGTGGCGTTCAATGCGGTTTCGGCTTCGCGTGTCGCCTGCGCCGTCATGCCGGCGATCTGGGTCAATGCGCGTGCAGCAGCGGTAAGCTCGATCGAGGCTTCGGAGACCTGCTGGCCGGAAGCCTCGGTAGCGCGCGTCACTTCGTCGGAGCGCGACTTCACGCTGTTGGAAGCGTCGGCCACCTCACGGGAAATTGCCAGCACTTGCTTGAGTGCGTTGGCGGTCTCGTTGGTCACCATGTTGATAGCGTCCGATACCGCACCGGTGATGTCGGCCGATACCGGCACTCTGACCGTCAGATCGCGCTGCGACAGCTGTGCCAGAGCACCCATCAGGTTGATCACCGAGTTGTTGAGCTGCTCGTTTTCCTTTTCTGCGCGCACCAATGTTGATACGCGCTCGTCCAACATGTTGTCGAAGGCACGACCCAACTGGCCCAGCTCATCAGCACCGGGCATGCGCGTACGCGCGTCCAGATCGCCGTCGTTGACCGCCTTCACCGTACCCTGCAGATGCGCAATCGGCCGATTGATCGAGCTGGCCAGCATACGCGCGACCACAGCACCGACGATAGCCAGCAGCAGCAGGGTGATCGCCGCGAAGGTAATCAGTGCGCGGCGCAGCGCTTCGGCACTCTGCAGCGCTTCGGCGCGGTCGATTTCCGCCACCAGCGCCCAGTCCTTGCCGAACACATTAAAGGGCGAATACGCACCCAGCACTTCGATGCCGCGATAGTCGGGATAGCTGCCGATACCGGTAGTTCCGGCTGCTCCGTTTTTCTGGCGCAGCGCCGAGCGTGTGGCCTGAGTGTCGATCGCGTTGATGCCGATGTTGGATTGCTTGCGCAGCGCCAACTGCACCTGATCGGCCGGGATGCCGGTGGCAGTGAGCCCCGCCGCAAATCCCTCCGGGTTCTCGATCAAGAAGCGCGAATTCGAGCGCGGCTTGCTGTCGCCACCCACCAGATAGATTTCTCCGGAGTCGCCAAGACCGACGCTCTTCCACTGGCGACCGAAATTCAATGCGCTGTTGATTCGATCCACCGGCAGCTGAACGATCAGAATCGCGATGCGCTGACCCTTGTCGTAGATCGGTGTCGCCACAAAGGCGGCCTGATCTTCGTATGAGGGCAGGTAGGGGCGAAAGTCCGACATCACCATTGCGTTTTCTTCGGTCGCCTCGCGCGCCAAAGCAAACGCTTCGCCCAATCCGGAATCCGCCCAGGGACCGTCGACGAGGGAGCTGGCGAAATCGAGTTCCTTGAAGTAGGTGTACATCACGCGGCCGTCTTCGGGATTGACCAGGAACACGTCGTAATAGCCGTATTCCTCCATCAAGGTGCGTACGAAGCTCTGCAGCCGTTCGTGCACCATATCGTAGCTGGCCAGATCGGCGCTGTTCAGCAATTTGAATTTCTCGCCCAATGGAAAGCGATTGTCAGAAATATAGGCCTGCTGCATGGCAATCGCCACCGCGTCCTGGTCGGCAAGCCGGGATGCCATATCGACGGTGGCCTCGGCATTGCGCTTGGCGTATTCGGTGAGGAACGTTTTTTGATAGTAGTCGACGAGCAGGCTGTCGGGTGCCACGTTCTCCGGGGCTATGGTCTGCGCGATCTCGGCGATGGCGCTTTTCAGATCCGCCACACCTGCATGGATTTCGGGCGCCGCCTTGACCACCTTGAGGTTGCTGGCAACACCGCCGAAATAGGCCTGCACCACGCTTGAGGCGGTCGATTCCAGCGAGCGCATCTGCTCGACGGCGCGTGACTCCAGCGCGCGACTGCCTTCGCGATAGCTGTAATAACCCAGCGCCAATACGGTCAACAACACCGGAAGAATGGCCAAGCCCAGCGACCCGGCCAGCAGTCGCGTGCGGATGCTGCCCAATCCCTTCGAGAAAGATCCCATATTCCCCTCCTGTTGACTCGCCGGTTCAGGGCGACAGTTCAGTCCATTACGCACTATTCGACGCTGCACGTCGCCCCATGAGCGAATCAACGCCCACGACGTGCCAGCTCGACAAGCATTTTTCGATGTTCAAGCTCAATCACGGCACCGGAATCACTCGACCAGACAGCGCGTACGTGACGCCGCAAAGGCTCGGGCACCGCATCCGGTATCGGCAAGGTGGAGGGCTGCAGGCGCAAGAGATGCGGTGCCTGAGCCAACAGCCACGCAGTCGAGTGCGGCGCCACATCGATAATGACCTCGACGCGCCCCCCGGTATCGTCCAATCCCAGCCAACGCGCGATATCCAGACGCGGCACTACGAAACCGCGATGATTGATCGCCCCGCGCCACCACGGCGGCGCACCGGGCAATGGGCAGCGACTTGCCGCATACGGCAGCTCAAGCAAGACCTGCGCGGCGAAGACCACACCGACGCCATCCATGCCGATATCCACCGCGTAGCGCGGCACACTATCGACAATCCCTTCGCTGGCCCGTGGTTGAAGCATTGTCCTCAGCCGAGCGCGCCCAGCACTTCGATGATCTGCTCGCGCGTATACGGCTTGGAGATCAGCGCCTTGGCGCCTTGCATCTTGGCCCACATCTGGTCGGCCTTCTGATTCTTGCTGGAAATGAAGACGATTGGAATCGACTTGGTCGCCGGGTCCGCCTGCAAGGTACGACAGGCCTCGTAACCATCCATTTCGGGCATGACGATATCCATCAGGATCAACGTCGGCTTTTCGGCGTGCGCCTTGACCAGGGCTTCTTTGCCCGTGCTTGCCGATACGGTCTGGTAGCCGCGATCAGTCAGGATCGAGCGCAGACTGGCCAACTCGGCCGGAGAATCGTCCACTACCAGAATCAGAGCTGTGTTCGTCATAGGGATGCTCAAGAGGGTTGAACTACGGGCGGACGATAACCGCGCGCATGCATCTGCTTGCGATTGTCTTGAAAGGCACGCATCAACACCTTGTCGACCGACAGGTAAAACGTCTTCGAGTCGATCGGCTTGACCAGGTAGGAATCACAACCCGCCAGGGCACCACGTGCACGATCGAAGGGGGACGAACGACTGGTCAGCATCAGAATCGGCGTTGAACGCGTGTACGGATTCTGACGAATTTCCCGGCACAATTGATAGCCATCTTTGCCCGGCATCACCACATCCAGAAAAATCAGGTCAAAGCTGCGCTGGCGGGTTTGCGCCAGCGCCTGTTCGGCATCGGCGGCCAGCGTACACATGACGCCGACGCGATGCAGCGCGGTTTCCATCTGCGCACGCACCGCCGTGCTGTCGTCGACCACCAGGGCCGCCAGCGGCAGGAATTTTTCCACCGCTTTGCCGGCTTGTTCGGCGTCTTCGCCCTCGACCAGCGCGGAGGGTTCGCGCTTGGCAGTGATCACCCCATCGCGCATGGCCTGGGCGACGCGCTCGCGTATCGCGCCCGGATCGGTGACCTGACCCGCTGCAGCGTCGACGACACGCAGCAGCTCGACCAGCAATGAGCGACGTGACAGTCGAAATGCGCCTTCCCCGGCCTTTCCGTCGTCGGAAATGAAAATGGGCAAGACGCCAGGATGGCGACTGCGCAACTGCTGCAATTCCTGAATTCCGAACGGTGACTGCATGTCGACGATGACCAGGCCGATACGCGCAGCGCTCGAAGCATCCACGATATGGCAGCGGCGGCGGGACATGACGCCGGTGGTACGGGTCAGCACAATTTGCACCATGCGCTCGTCCCGTGCAGAAAGCCCACACAGAGCAATCTGAAGATCGCTATTCATATGAAGCCTTTTGTTTTCTTGTTCGTGGCGCCCCCGGTCCACAGCTGCCACATAGCGCCTGCTGCGATAGCGTTATCACAGTAACCGGTTGAGATAGGGCTTGGCAACGCCGCAACATGGGGGGAAACAAACGTTTGCATGCGGTTGGAGCGTACTGCGAAGCAGCGCAATGTTTGTTTAACCGATCTTGGTAACGCCGGCACTGCAGTATTTGAAGCCCGGATCGAACCGATCGCCAATCAATCACCGGGCAGAGAGGCCAGAAGCAACTCTGACGATCGCTAACGGCATGCGCGCTGAGCTAATCACCGCCGCAGCCGCCGCCACAACTGCCTCCACTATCACTGCTGCAACCACTGGTACCGCAGCCGCTGCCTCCAGTGCTGCAGCCGATATGCGAGGCGCAGTGGGCATCCGCCGAGCCATCGGCGCGCGGCGGGCAATTGAGCGCGTAGTGGAATCCACCGGGGAAGCTCATCGCCGCATCAAGCACAAACAGCCTTGGCAGATGACTGGGTTGCCGGGGGTTGACGCGCTCCAGCGCGCAGCTGATTTTCCAGGCACGGCGCAGACCCTCCTGTGCCTGGCCGGGTGCGCGCATGGCTTCGGCAGGGACGTGATGCAGGTATCGACCCAGCGCACTGCTGCAGAAATCGTGATAGCTGCGCGTCATCAAAATGAACTCGTGCCAGGCCTCGTCCACCGCCTGCGAGGGCATAGACAGCGGCAGGTTTCGGGCGCGCCTTGCCACGGCGAACCAGTCACGCAGGGCTTCCAGGACTTCACGCCATTGAGCGTTTGAATATTGGGGGAAACGTTGCTGGAGCTTGCGTTGCAAGCTGCTCGGGAATTGATACTGCCGCAGGCGGCGTTCCCGTTGAATCCTGATGGTGATGCTGTAGGCGACGGTCAGGATTAGAAAGAGGATGAAGCAGTGGAACAGTGTAATTTCGAAGGTGGCATTTCTCCTGTGTTGTGTGGATGGAACTGGTTTTGGTTTGTTACGTGTGCACGATGCCATGGCGTTGTTGCAAGCAGTTGACAACTTGTGCCAGTGGAGCGTGATTGCCGCTACATGGAACAGACTTCCCGCGGCAGCGGAAGCGCGTCAGGCGCAGATGAAGGCGCCGAAACCGCGGATCAGTACGCTGACACCATACTTCGCCCACAGCGCGCCGCCAGCTGCCAGAACCATCAGCAGGGCGGCGCCGATCAAAATGCGCGTGCGCATCACGCCGGCTCCGGGGCCGCATCGATACGCGCCGGCAGGGCGTCGTCGCGGGTGGCGGCGCTGAGCAAAGCGGCGATCACGGCCAGTGCGATGCTGGTGTACCAGACCGCGTCATAGTTGCCGCTACGTTCAAACAATTCGCCGGCCCACCAGGCGCCGAGGAAGGCGCCGACCTGATGGCTGAGAAAGACGATGCCGAACAGCGCTGACAGGTGCCTGACGCCGAACATCGATGCCACGGCACCGCTGGTCAGGGGCACCGTGCCCAGCCACAGAAATCCGAAGGTCGCAGCGAATACCAGCGCACTGGCTGGCGACAACGGCACCAGGAGGAACACCGCAATCGCCAGCGCTCTGGCGAAATAGAGCTGGGCGAGCAGGCGCGGACGCGAGCGCCTGCCACCCCAGATACCGAACAGATACGAACCGGCAATATTGAAGAGGCCGATCAGCGCCAGCGACCAGGCGCCAATCGACGCCCCCAGACCGCCGTCGACCAGATAGGCGGGAAAATGCGTTCCGACGAATGCAATATGAAAACCGCAGACGAAGAAGCCGCCATTGAGCAGCCAGTAGTGTGGATGCCGGGCTGCAGCGCGCAGTACTGAAACCAGCCCCTCGCCCGCTGTCGTTGATTGACCCGCATCTGAGCTTTTATCGCCACGAATGCCGAACGCTGCGGCAATGATGCTGAGCAGCAGAACCGCCAGCAGCAGAAGAGTGCTGCGCCAACCAACAGCGCCGATCAATCCCTGGGCCAGAGGCACCACCAGGAATTGTCCGAGCGAACCGCCCGCCGTCACGATGCCGAACGCCATACTGCGGTGTGCTGGCGCGACCAGACGACCGACAGCGCTCAGCACCACGACGAAGGTGGTAGCGCTCATCGCCAGACCGATCATCACGCCAAAGGTGGCCACCAGCACGCCCGAGGTCTGAGCGTAGGCGGCGGCCGACAATCCGACCGCATAAAGCATCGCCCCCAGGATCAATGTGCGGCGCGCGCCGAAACGATCCGACAGTGCGCCGACGAAGGGTTGCACCAGACCGAACAGCAGATTCTGCAGCGCAATGGCAAAGCCAAAACCGGCGCGGGTGATGTCGATGTCGTTGCCGATCGGCTGCATCAACAGCCCGAAGCTCTGCCGCGTGCCCATGCTGATGGTGACGATGAAGGCGGCGCTGGCGACGGCGATCAGCGCGGTGCGGGTCCACTCGGACGATGACGGGATAACGGAAGCAGACATGGCCGGCTCTCTGTTTCGACGCTTCTTTTTACATGACGATCATCATCATTGCAATATATGTCGACCGTCATTTATCATAGCGCTTGGATATAAGAAGGGCGGTCGATGAAGGTGAGCCGGGAACAGGCAGCTCAGAATCGCGAGCGCATACTCGATGAAGCCGCGGCGCTGTTTCGCGAACATGGGTACGATGGCATCGGCGTCGCCGACCTGATGAAGCAGGCAGGGCTGACGCATGGCGGCTTCTACGGCCAGTTCGAGTCCAAGGATGAGTTGGTGGTGCAGGCCTGCGCACGCAGCTTCGCAGCCAGTCACAAACGCTGGCTGCACGACATCGAAACCCACCCGGACGCGCTGGGCGCGATCGTGACGCGTTATCTTTCCATGCGGCACCGAGACGAACCCGGTCAGGGCTGCACGCTGACCACTCTGGCAGTGGACGCGCCACGCCGCGGCCACGCATTGCAGCGCGCCTTCACCGACGGCTTGCGGCCTTACATCGACATGCTTGGCCGCCTATTGCCCGGAAGGCGTGCCGAGATCAGGCGCGAGCGCGCGCTGGTGGCCATGGCAACCCTGGTCGGCGCGGTGGTGTTGGCGCGCGCGGTGGACGATCGCGCGCTGTCCGAGGAAATTCTCAGCACCACGGCAGCTTCGTTCGGCAAGGCGATTTGACCAACTGTGGGAGCGGCCGTCCCGCCGCGATGCTGTTGTTGTACTTTTTAATAGGCAGAGCAACCGCATCGCGGCGGGTCGCCGCTCCCACAAA
>JANMUE010000364.1:0-44030 GCA_031391205.1 Lysobacterales bacterium
CCTGCGGTCATTGGGGGGGCTTGCGCCGCTGCTCTTGTTTCTTCGCAACCTTTGAGATCAGAACAAAAGCAGCGGACCAAGCCCCGCTCTACAAAGAGCATTGCGGCTTACGCCGCTCCTGCATCGGCTCGACGACGCATCACCATCGCAGCCATCAGCATCAACAGTATCCCCATCATCAGCATGCCCAGCATCCCCATCGCCGGCACGCTGAACGGCGGAAACACGACAGGGGTCGGATCACCATCGTCGCCTGGATCGCCATTGCCGTCCGGATCGGGATCGCTGCCGTCCTGAGAGATATCGACCACCGGATCGCCCTCCGGGCTCAGACCCGACGCGGTCGCGGAGTTCAGATATGGGCCGAGTCCCTGACCGGGCATGACCCGCAGCAGCAAGTCGATGGTGCCACTGGCGCCGAGCGCCAAGGTGTTGCCCGCTGCCAGCATATTGGTGTCGCTGCTGCCATTGTAAGCGGCGTTGGGCGTCACGCCAGTCGCGGTCAACGACTGCACCACGATGCCGAGCGCGCCCGGGAAGGTGACGTTCAAGTCGTCGACCACCTGCACACTGGTCAACGGCACGTTGCCGGTATTGACCACCACCAATTGATAGCCCAGCTGATAAGTGCCGGCGTCGATCGGGTTGAGGATGCTGACGCGTTTGCTCAGCGCGATTTCCGGGGCTTCCTCGCCGAGGCCGACCCTATGATCTTCGATCTCGCCATCTGGTGCCGCGCCGGTAATGCCAAGGCCAGTGGCCGTACTGATGCGGCAACGCGAATACGTCGCGCCCTGCGGCGAACCTACGGTGACCGGGAAGGTCTGGGTGTTGACCGCAGCAGCAGCCAGCGCCAGATCGGTAACCACTTGCTCACCAGCATCGCCCCAGTCGCCATCGATATTGAAATCGATCCAGCATGAAACGACGCCGCCAGTCGGGCCTGCGGTCAGGCGAATCGCGGCATTGGTACCCGGCACCATGGGCTGGATCGGGAACACCACGCCATCCTCGTCGCTGCCATCACCGTTGGCGCCGGCATTGGGCTGGCCATTGGGTTCGGTATCGACCGTGGCGCCAAGCTGTGGATTGTTCACCGGCACGATGGGATGGCGCGCGCCGTTGGATGCGAACAAGGTCGGATAGGTCGGATCGGGTGCATCGCCATAATCCTGACCTGCCAAGGTGACTGCGTAGTCTTCGACCTCGCCCTCGGGATCGCCCGCCGTCGGCGTGGCGATGCCGCCATCACTGAGGCGGAAACGCGCATAGGTGCTGCGGCTGGAAACATCGCAGGGCACGTTGACGCTCAAGCTGTTGCTGCCCGACACCAGTGCGAGTGCAGACGCGACGCGGTCGCGCGGATCGTTGAATGCGCCATCGCCATCGAAGTCGATCCAGGCGTCCAGCATCGGCACAGCAATGGCGGCCGTGTTGGTCAAGGCGACTGGTACCGCAATAGTGTCGCAGGCAGTGAACAGATTGCCGGACGGCAGTGTCACGCCATCTTCGTCGGCACCGTCACCACTGGCTGCGGTATTGGGCTGGCCATCGCTCTCGCTATCGACCGTTGCACCGAGACTGAAGCCGGCGACGATGCCATGGCTGGGGCCGTTGGCCGCGAAGGTGGTGCCATAGCTGTCCGGCGCATCGCCCAGATCGCTGACGCGCAGTTGCAGGCTGTGATCTTCGACCTCGCCGGCCGGCGTGGTGCCACCGATATCCAGACCACCGGTGTCGCTGAAGCGGAAGCGCGAGAACGTCAGTCCCGCAGTCACCGAACACGGCACGTTGGGCGTCAACGCATTCGCACCCGCAGCCAGCGCGAGATTATTGGCGATGCGTTCGTTCGCATCGGCGAAATCGCCATCGCGATTCCAGTCGATCCATGCGTCGAGTCGACCGGCAATGCTGGCGCTGACGGTAACGCCAGCGCCTTGGCAGGCGACCACCGGCGTATTGAACACGACACCGTCTTCGTCGTCGTTGGCGACGGTGCAGATGCCGGAGATCAGCGAACCGATACCGCTATCGTCACCCAGCGCATCGGCCGAGGCAGCGCCATTGCTCTCGGTATCCACGCAGGCACCGAGGAACAGCGTTGCCGCCGGCCCCACACCATGCAGCGGGCCGTTGCTGGCGCGAAGCGTCTGGTAGGTATCGGGTGCATCGCCCTGGTCGCCTTCCTGCGTGCCGGCGATCAGATGGTCTTCTACCTCGCCATCGGTAGCCGCACCGATAATGCCGAGTCCGCCCACACTGCTGAAACGGAAACGACTGAGCTTGTTGCCGCCCGCCGAGTCGCAGGGCACGGCAACATTCAGCGGATTCGCACCGGTAGTGAGCGCGATGTTGGTGAATATCTGTTCGCTGGCATCGCCGAAATCGCCGTCGCCGCTGAAGTCCATCCATGCATCCAGTCGGCCCGCGGCATTGGCGGTGATGGTTAGTACGGATGATTTGCACGAGGTGAACGTGCCATTGAATACGACACCATCTTCATCGTCGTTGCCGGCGCAAATACCCGCCGCGCTGTTGCCTGCGCCCAGGTCATCGCCATTGGCGTTCGCGCCGGCTTGCCCGTCGATTTCGGTATCGACACAGGCACCGAGGTACAAGGTGCTGAGCGGATCGATGGTGTGACGCGGTCCGTTGCTTGCAATCAGGGTCGATGCGGTGTCCGGCGCATCGCCGAAATCGACGCCGAGCACATTGACGACATAGTCCTCGACTTCGCCATCGGGCGCGGCTCCCGTCGGGCCTGCTACGCCAGCCGAGCTGAAGCGGAAACGGGCATGGCGTGCGCCGGGAACCGCCGTGCACGGCACTGCGAGAATGCCGTAGTTGTTGCTGCCGCTGACCAGGCCGATGTTGTCAGCGATCTGTTCTGCCGGCAAATCGAAATCGCCATCGCCGTTGTAGTCGATCCAGGCGTCGAGCAAACCGGCCTCGGCGGTGACGATGGTGATGCTCGCGGCATTGCAGGCAGCGATCGGCGTGGGGAAGGTGACGCCATTTTCGTCGTCGTTGCCGCTGCAGGTGCCGGCGCTGCTGCTACCGGCGCCGAGGTCATCGCCATTCGCCGCCACGCCCGCCTGGCCATCGCTCTCGGTGTCGACGCAGACACCCAGATACAACGTGTCACTGGTATCGACACCATGGCTCGCACCAGTCGCTACGACTGTGGTGCCGAAGCTGTCCGGCGCATCGCCGAAATCGGCACCGCGCAATGTGACCTGATGGTCTTCGATTTCGCCGTCGGGCGCGCTGCCGCCGGGACCGACCACACCGGCAGTGGACAGACGCAACCGAACGTTGGCAGTACCGGGATTCAGGTTGCATGGCGCATTCGCCACCAGCGCATTCGCACCAGCGGCCAGGTTCTGATTGTCGGCAAGCTGCTCGCCCACATCACCCCAGTCGCCATCGCGGTTCCAGTCGATCCACGCATCCAGCATGCCCGCCGCATTGGCGGTGATACTGAGAGTCGACGTCTGACAGGCAATCACCGGTGCAAACACCACGCTGTCTTCATCGTCATTGGCTACGGCGCAGACACCTACCGTTCCAGTGCCAGCGCCGCTGTCGTCGCCAGTGGCGCCCGCAGTGGGCTGGCCATCAGCTTCAGTATCGACGCAGGCACCGAGATAGAGCGTGGTCAGCGGATCGATGGTGTGGATCGCACCGCCGCTGCCGTTGAGCGTGGCAAATGGCGCTGGCGCGTCGCCTAGATCGACACCGAAGCCGGTGATGGCGTAGTCCTCGACTTCACCATCGGCGGCATCGCCACCGGGACCAACACCACCGGCAGTGCTCAGGCGGAAACGCGCATAGGTCTGGCCGATGCCCGAAGTGCACGGCACGTTGATATTCAGATTATTGCTGCCGGCGTTCAACAGCGTCGAGGTCATCACCTGTTCGCCGCCGTCGAGCACATCGCCGTCACGGTTCCAGTCGAACCATGCATCCAGACGCGCGCCTTCGCTGGCGACCACGGTCGCGGCGATCGTGCCGCAGGATGCAAACGTCGCCGGCAAGGTAACGCCGTCTTCGTCGTCGAAACACAGACCGACGCGGCCATTGCCGGCGTTGAGATCATCCCCTGTTGCCGGTGTACCAGGCTGGCCGTCGCCTTCGAAATCGACGCAGGCACCGAGGTACACCGCATCCAGCGGATTGACCGCATGGCGCGCCGCGCCCACACCCTGGGTCGCATAGCTCGCCGGCAGATCGCCGAGATCGAACGAGGCGACGTCGAACACATAGTCTTCGACTTCACCATCCGCAGCCGCACCATCCGGCGCCAGGCCACCCACGCTGGCGCAGCGGAAGCGCGCGTAGACGCGATCGGCGGCAAGCGCTGGAACTGCAGGCGACAGCACCGTCGGCGGACCGGCGGGAACATTCATACTGGTGGCGATCTGCTCGCCGGTATCGCCGAAATCGCCATCGGCATTCCAGTCGGCCCAGGCATTGAGCGTGCAGGCTGAAGGCCCACCAGCGTTGACTGAAATCGTCGCGACTGCGCCGCGCTGCATCGGCAGCGTGGCAATGACACCGTCCTCGTCGTCGTTGCCGCTGCAGACACCGACGATGGGCGCGCCACCGCTGAGGTCATCCAGGCTCGCGTCCAGATTCTGTGCAGTGCCCTGCTCGCCATCGACACAGCTGCCGAGGAAAGGCGCGTTGACGACGCCGAGCTGATGGCTGGGACCTTGGTCCAGGCCCAGCGTGCGGTAGTTGTGGAAGCCGACACCAGCGCCGGCATCCGGCAGGTCGCCATAGTCGAAAGCCATAGGCACTGCCGCGAAGAACCCGAAGTCCACCGTCATATTGGTGTTGTTGTCGCCATCCTCGATGGTCGGCTCTCCGGCGGCGCTCAAGGTCACCGGCAGCGACTGCATGACGGCGCCGATCTGGGTGCCGTTGTCGTCGGTGTTGACGTCATCGTCCGGATCCGGCGCCGGATCGTTTCCGGTGCTGGTGCTCAAACCGAACAGCGGCGCACCGAAGCTGTAGTTGCTCGATTCAACGACGACGATGTAGTTGCCAGCGGCGAGCTGATCGAAGCGATAGCGCCCCGGGAAACCGCTGTTGGTCAGCGTAGCCGTGGTACGCAGATACTCGTCGACATCGGCTAGTCCATCCGCATCGCTGTCGCGGTACAGCGACAGGTCCACACCGTCGATACCCAGCTCTCCGTTCTGCGGCTCGTAGACCCCGTCGTTGTCGCTGTCCAGCCATACGACGTCGCCCAACGCGAGCGTGCCCGCCGCGGCAATCAGACCGGCGTCGATGGTGCGGTTGAACTCGGCCGGCGCCAATGTCACGACCGGCGCGTAGCCGTCAGCGAGATTGGCATCGGAGTCCAGCGCGTCGTCGCCGACATTGCGCGTGGTGAATGCTGTCGACACATTCGGGCGAATGAAGCGCACGCAGTAGGGCTGGCCAGGAATCAACTGACTGAATTCGTAGTAACCGGGCTGGCCGAAGACATCGTCCGCAGTCAGCGTCGAGGCGACTTCCACATCCTGTGGCGGCACTTCGCAGACGCCATCGCCATCGTCGGCGAACAGGCGCACAGTCACGCCATTGGCGCCATCGTCCGGGGATTCGTTCTGCACGCCATCGCTGTTGCGATCAAACCAGACGTAGTTGCCCAGCGCCGCGATCTGTACCAGGCCCAGATCCAGCGTGGGATTGATCTCGCCCGCGGCCAGGAACACCGGCGGCGTGCACTGCGTCACTCGATCGGGATCGGAGTCGATGGCATCGTTGCCACCGACATTGGCCAACGTCGGTACATAGTTGGCGGGCGGCGAGAAGCAGACGTAATACGTCGCCGGGTCGAGATTGGGGAAGTCGTACCAACCCGGATTGCCACCACTATCAGTCTGCGTCGCGCCGACATGCACCGGCACATCATCGAGCGTGCCCGGCACACCATCGACGCCGATGTTGAACAGCTCCACATAGACACCGTTGACCCCGGTCTGGCCGTCGTCCTGCAGTCCGTTGGCGTTGCTATCGACCCAGACATAGTTGCCGAGGCTCGCCGGGATCGAACAGGTGCCCAGCACCGTGCCCACTTTCTGCGGCTCGGCGGCGAGGCTGCCCAGGCCATCGGAACGATCAGCCTGATAGGCGAAGGAATTAAACGCTGCCGCACCAGCGCCCGGCACCAGCGCCGGCGCGTGCAGCGGCAATGCGAACTCGAGAAAATCGAACGGCGCGATCACCCGAGAGCCGAATTCGATCTTGAACGAGCGCGCGCTGCTGATCGGTTCGGGCGCGGCGGTCGACCAGTTGGGTGGATCGCAGCTTGTTGTCGGCCCACCGACTTCGCCGCGGCAGGGATTGCCCGAGGTGGAGTAATACACGGCCGTACCCGGAGGCGGATCGATCGGCGCCACCAGATCGATTTGCCAGGTGGAGTTGCGCGGATTGGTGTCGCGCACGCCGGTATCGCCGACGAAGGGCAGGATGTCGACCAGAACGAAGTTCTGCATAGCCACCGTGCCGACGTTTTGCACGCGCAGGCGATACAGCACCTCGGCGCCAGCCAGGGTCTCGCCGCCAGCGAGTCCACCCGCAAAGCCGGTATCACAGACGCTCTGCACTTCCTTGCTGGAAATCAGTTGCGCGATCGGCGCTACAACGGCCGTGCCGGACGCCGTGCACAGCGTTTCTGCGGTATTGCCATCGGCATCGACATCCAGCACGTCGGCGGCATTGCTACCGGAGCAGCGCTGCGTCAGTCCAGGCGCATCGTGTTCCAGCGTCATGGTGTTGGTGAGTGTGCCGTTGGTCGCGCCCGAACGCACCGTGGTGCCGATGTTGATCCAGACCTGCTGATTGACCCCGAGATTGCCGCTACCGGCGTTCCAGTTCCAGCGCAGCAGCGTGCGCCCGGTACCGGCGAAGTTCGGGGTCTGAATGAAGTTCTGCGGCGCTGGCAGACCGGTGCCTTGATCGTCGAAGGCCCAGCCGGTGAAAACCAGATCGACCGGAAGCAGGTCCGTCACTTCCAGGAACTCCAGCGGCACCGGATCGCTGGACTGCGCCGCGCTGCGTACACGCAGGCGCCAGTTGACCGTTTGGCCAGGATTGAAAGGCCCCGCGCCGGAAAGATTTTCCTTTTGGGGATTGAACTGCACGAACGGACCGCTGAGCGTGAAACTGCGGCAGGCGTTCTGGTTTACATTGGTTGGTCCGGCGGTATGGACGGCGCTGAGCGCAACGCAGTTCTGAATGGTGTCGCCGAAGGCGACCGGGCCACCCGCCTGATCAGGATTGATGATCCGACCGGTGATCAATGGACGCGTGCTCGGGCCCATGCCGACCTGAGCCTGGCCGTACTCCCAACGGATGCGGGTGAGATATTCACCAGCGCCCAGGCCGGGGGGCGGCGCCGTCAACGTCGTGTTGGTCGTCGTGTTCGGTGAACTGCCCCAGAGTGTGAATACACCCAGCGCAGTGTTTTTTTCGTAGCTGACGCGCACGCCTTCACCCGGCGCGAAATCGGTCAGCGCGTTGTACGCGCCGGTAGTGATCGATGTCACCTGAATTTCCACCGGCAATGTATCGATGATCACCAGATTGTCGAGCGGCACATTGCCGTTATTGTTTGGATTGATGTCGTAGCTGAAAGTCTGGCTGAGCGTGGGTGGATTGGGCGTGCCGCCGGCCATGTTCTTGCCCAGGGTCATGCTCGGGTTGGGAACGAAGGTGGTGACTGGATGGGTGATCGTGCCCGGTCCGAAGCTCTGCGGCGGCTCGCCCAGTGGCGTGGCGTCGACGACGAAGCTGTTGGTGACATTGGTGCCCGAAGGGAACGTGGCCGATGGGAAGACGACATTGACGAAGATGTCGCAGTTGTTGCCCGGCGTCAGCGGCACGCTGCACGGCGACGTCCAGGTGATGGTCGCCGGTGTCGTACCGACGCATCCGGGCTGACAGTCGGCCGCGGGCGTGGCGCCGTTGAACACGGTACCTGGCGGCAATGTGTCTACCACGGGTCCGATCGCGGTCAGATTCAGGTCGCCATTGTTACTGTTGTTGGCGATGCGCAGCCGGTAGGTTTCCGGTAGGTCCAAATTGGCCGGTGCGGTCTGCAGGGTTTTACTCAGGACGACATCGACAGCGGCCACCGCAGTCACATTGACCGGCGGCGTGGTAAGCGTGCCTGGTGTTGCGCCGAGATTGATGCCGTCTGCGGTATTCACCGCGACCGTGCCATTGGGTGTGCTGCCGTTGGGGAAGCGCACATTGATGATCAAGTCGCCGCTGTTGCCCGCGGGCAATGGCGTGATCAGCACGAATTGCACACGGGTGCGACCGCTGCCGCCAAAGTTGTTGGTGACATTGATCGCCGCGACATCACCAGTGGGACTGGCCGGCACGGTCGATATGTACTGGACTTCAGCCGGCAGCAGATCGACCACCTGGGCACTCAGACAGGGGCCCGAGGTGCTGGAGCAGTTATAGGTCAGGCGGTATCCGAACGTCGCGCCAGTCTGTTTGGTATTGCCGGGATCGACATTGATCGCCGACTTCAGCAAGGCCTGTGCGAAGACAGGAGCTGCTCCGCCAAAGATGCCCAGACAAGCAAAAACCAGCCCTGCCAGCTTCCTGGTCAAATGATGCGCCATCATGACTCCCTTTTTATTGTTCGCCCTGCGTCTGTCCACAGCGCATCGACAGCTGCGGACAATATAGACCTTATATCGATGCAATTCGCCGCTGGCGTAGGCATCCGTTGAAATTGCCAAGGGAGATTAGCTGAATCAATTCGGCAAGCGTCATGAAACTTTGTTTCCGAAACGCCTCACAGCTGTCACTTATATGCGCCTGATGAGCGCGGATCCTCGGCTAAGCCAAATCGCTTCTCGCAGCGCTTTGCAGGGCACGCGTGTCGCGCGCCATCTCAACGTCTACGCATCGTTCAGATGGCACGCGACACGCGTGCCAACAAATTTCTGCGTCAAGGCTGAGGATCAGAACTGATCGAGCCGCGTCACCACACGATTGCGGCCAGCACGCTTTGCCTCATACAGCAGCGCGTCGGCGCGCCTGATCAGATCCGATGCGGTGGTATCGGCCTGGGCGTGCGTCACAATGCCGCCGCAACTGATCGACAGTACGCCCCAGGGAGCGTGCGGATGCGCGATGCCGAGGCTGAGCACACTGCGGCGCAAAGATTCAAGTTGGCTGCCCAGGCCACTGGCATCCGGCAACAACAGCGCAAACTCCTCGCCGCCGTAGCGCGCGGCCAGCTCGTGCGGACCCGAGCCAAATTGCGCGATGACAGCAGCAATTTCGCGCAGCGCTACATCGCCAGCGGCATGACCGAACATATCGTTGTACTGCTTAAAAAAATCGACATCGATCAGCGCCAGGCTGAACGCCCTGCCGGAGCGCACCGAAACATCACGCATACGCTCCAACGCCTCATCGAAGCTGCGGCGATTGGCGATGCCGGTCAACGCATCACGACCCAACAGGAGCGACATCTGCTGGCGCTGCGCGATCAGATTCAGCTGATTGGTCAGGCGTGCACGCACGATCGCCAATCGAATGGGCTTGTGCACATAGTCGACGGCACCGAGCAACAGTCCGCGCTCTTCTTCTTCCTCGTTGTCCTGACCGGTGACGAAGATCACCGTGGCGTCAGCGGTGCGCACGTCGGCGCGCAGCCGTTGCAACACTTCGTAGCCGGTCATCCCCGGCATCATCACATCGAGCAGGATCAGGTCAATGCGTGGTTCGCGTTCTGCGATTGCCAGAGCCTCGGGGCCATTTGCCGCTTCGATCACCCGGCATTGCACCCGCAGCAGTTCGACCAGCAGCAGCCGACTGTCGCTGTCATCGTCCACGACCAGCACCGTGGGACGCAGCCCTGCCACCCGATCGGCATAGTCGGCGCGCGCGCGCCAGCGTGCCGCCCGACCGGCGGACGCGCCGGACGTGGCTCCTGCCAACGACGACGGTGGATCCGATGCCGGGGACATGGCAATCAAAGGGCGTGAGGTGATCTGCGAGAGTGATGACATAGTCGATTGCTCGGCAATTCGGGTACTGCAGTACGTTTGTGTCGTCGAACCGGACCGCGGGGACGGTCCCATGGCTCGCCACGGCTGGGATACTAAGGTTGGTGCACGCATGCAACGTGCCAAGGGCAGGGATCGGACGCGTGCCATGGTTGTTCGTTGCGGAAATAGCGGGGACCCGACAAAGCCAATTGTTTGGCATTTTTTTGCGCTTTGGTCTGATCCGGGCGTGTACGCCAGCAACGCGGGAAATCCCGGCACAATAGTTGACCCCGCGATCGGGCATCTCGGGTGGCGTCGAGGCGTCATCCTGCCATTGGGGAACCTCTGAACAAGTCCGGAGCCGCGACAGCCCCCTGAGTCAGGGGGCGAAAAACCGCAGGTTTTTCAGGGTGTGGCAAGCAATAAGCTGTGTAGCGAAGTAGAAGTGGTGACTTATTCAGAGCTTCCCGGAGTTACGGGGCTTTGAGCAGGGGTGTGTTCGATTGCGTCGCAATTGGACGTGCAAGCGTGCTGCCGTCCAAGAACCTTTGTAAAGCTCCCTGGGATCGGTTGACGCAAACTGTGTGCATAACCAGACTCGCCGTTCAACTGAAATCGCTGGGCCGATCCATTTCAGGGCATGAAACCCTCGTTACCCAGCCCCGGTGGGGCCCGCAATAAGGGATTCCGAGTCAGGTTCTGGCGATCGCTCTGCGACCGTGCGAAAAAATATCTATTCGGAGTTCAGAAAATAATGAATAACCCGAGCTTTTCCCTGCGCTACTTTGTTGCCGGGCTGTGCTTGCTGGCAAGCGCAGGCGCATTTGCAAACATCAGCGGCACGATATTCCAGGATTACAACGACAACGGACAGATGGATATCTCCGTGTCACCCGGCACCCAGGCGATTGACGCGGGCGTCGGTGGCGTGACCATCACAGTATTCGACAGCCTTGGCGCAAATGTCGGCAGCGCAAGCGCCTGCGGGCTTGCCGTCGCAGGCGTGTGCACCGGCAGCAATCCGGGTTTCTATGACATCGCAGTGGCGGGAACCGCTCCGTATCGCGTTGAGTTCACCGGGCTGCCTGCGAGTTTCCAGCCGGCGGCACAGGGAGCGGGCTCAGCCAGTACCGTACAGTTCGTGGTAAGTGCAACGACCGCCAATGTCGATGTCGGCATCAATATTCCGCCGGAGTACTGCCAGAACAATCCGGAAATGCTGATCACTACTTATACCGGTGGCGAACCCATTGCGGGCGCCAACTCGGGCCGTGCCTGCCTGCTCAGTTTCCGTTACAGCGCCGGCAATGCCGCGAATTCATTGTTGACCGGCGCCGGTGGTCATGACGACTCGGGCTACTCCCCCTCCAGTTCGCCCATTACGGTGCCGGCCAATCAGATTGGCGCTACCTTCGGCCTGGGTTATCAACGCGCCTCTCGCACCGCGCTGGCCTCGTCGTTCCTGCGCGCATTCGCGGGCTTTGGGCCAGCCGGCGGACCTTCTGGCAGCACCGGCGCGATCTATCAGGTCAGCAATCCGACAACAGGCTTCGTGGTCAACGCCAACCTGTTCGTTGACCTCAACACGCTGCCGCAATTCGCCGCCGACCAACCGGTGGCAGGCGTCAACCCGCATCCGAATGACACCTTCAACTTCAATACCAACACCGACGAAGGCGTCAGCGGCCCCTTGGTCGGCAAGCGTTCGCTTGGCGATCTGGACGTGAGCGCGGACGATTCCACGGTTTATGTCATCAATGCCAACGACCGCAACCTGTATCGAATTCCGTTCAACAATCCGGTCGCGGGCACAACGCGCATTGCGTTCCCCATCCAAACCACCACCTCGGGTGGCGCGACGATATGCAACAGTTCGGCAAATGTGCGTCCCTTCGCGCTGGGCGAGCGCAACGGGCTGATCTTTGTCGGCGCGGTCTGTTCTGCAGAAGGCGGAACGGCGGCGGATCTGCGCACCATCATCTACACGTTCAACCCGACAACATCGACCTTCAGCACCGATCCGGTGTTCAGCTTCCCAATGAACTACTCGCGTGGCTGCGCCAATGGCAGTCCGCTGTTCCCCGCCTCGGGCACATGTGGCGCGACATCGGTCGCTGCCTGGCAACCGTGGCAGGACAACGCTTCGGTAACACCCGCAGTGCCGCAGCCGCTGATCGGCGATATCGAGTTCGATGGCAACGATATGATTCTCGCCTATCGTGATCGCTATGCGGATCAAAGTACCGGCTTCGTGCGTTCGGCCGGCGAGATTCTGCGTGCCTGCTTCAATGGCAGCGGCTGGGATCTGGAGAGCAACGGCAGCTGCGGCGGCCTGACATCGAACGGCGCCAATCAAGGGCAAGGTCCCGGTGACGGTGGCGCGGTACCTGCCGGCGACGGCGAATATTATTTCGGCGATGCGTACAGCCAGTTCCATGCCGAGCTGGTGAACGGTTCGCTGGCTCAAATTCCTGGGTTTCCGGATATTGTCGTCAGCCTCTACGACCCAGTATTTGCTGGAACCGGTACCACCTTCGACGGCGGCGTACGCTGGTTGCGCAATCGCCTGGACGATGTTCTGCCCGGCACGGTGACACGTGGCAATATTTCCCGTGCCTATCGCCTGTACGACGACAATGGCGATTTTGGTCCGGGAGATCCGTTCTTCGGTAAGGCCAATGGACTCGGCGATATCGAAGCCATGTGCGCACCGGCGCCTTTGCAGGTCGGTAACCGCGTCTGGTGCGATCGCAACCACAATGGCGTGCAGGATGCTTCCGCGCTGGAGGCTGGTGTCAACGGCGTGCAGGTGCAGTTGCTTTGCTCAGGCTTCACTACCGTCACCACGACCACCAATGCGTCTGGCAACTATCTTTTTGGCGACGCCGCCTTCATCGCAGCGAATCCCGCCAGCAGCGGCCTGCCGCGCGGCGCCAGCTGCACGTTGCGCATCGACCCCGCGACTGCCGGCAATGCCGGCCTGTTGACCACGGCCTGCGGCTCGACCCGCCCCACCCTGCCGAACTTCGGTGGACCCGGCGCCGATATCCGCGATTCCGATGCGATGCCCAACGGCAACCTGCTTGATATCCCGGTAACCTTGGGCCAGTCCGGACAGAACAGCCACGACCAGGACTTCGGCCTCGGTGGCTCAGACCTCGGCGACCTCCCCGACACTGCCGCCGGTGTTGGCGCCAACAACTACGAAACCCTGCTCGCCAATGGCGGCCCCAGCCATCCGCTGGTTCCCGGCCTGCGCATCGGGGCGACGGTCGACGTTGAAGCCAACGGTCAACCCAACCTCGCCGCCGATGGCGACGATACCAACGCCGTACCTGATGACGAAGATGGCATCGCGCAGGCTTCTCTGCTGTTCCTGCCGAATATCTTGCAGAACGCGCAGGCGACGGTGACCAATACCACGGGCACTGCCGCACGCCTGTGCGGTTTTGTCGATTTCAATCGCGATGGCGATTTCGCTGACGTGGGCGAGAACAGCTCCATTGCAGTGGCCAATGGCGCAACTGGTCTTGCGGTATTGCTACCCTTTACTGCACCCGCTGGCACGACCACGGGCAGCGTGTATGCACGCTTCCGCCTGAGTACCGATACCGCCGGAGCCTGCACAGCCAACGGCATCGCCAGCGATGGTGAAGTGGAGGATTATCTCGGCCAGGTGTCACCGCAGGATCTGGGCGATCTGCCGGACACTGCAGCGGGCGTAGGCGCGAACAACTACGAAACGCTGATCGCCAACGGCGGCCCGGCGCATCCGATTCTTTCGGGTCTGCGCATCGGGGCGACGGTAGACGCCGAAGCGGACGGCCAGCCCAATGTTGCCGCCAATGGCGACGACGGTGCGGGTGTGCCCGATGATGAGGATGGGGTTACTGTCAGCACCCTGAACTTCGTCCCGGGTCTCCAGCGGATAGTCGTCGCAACAGCAACCAATACAAGCGGCAGCAACGCGCGACTATGCGGATTCGTCGACTTCAATCGTGATGGTGATTTTTCCGATGCCGCAGAAATCACTGCAACTTTTGTTCCCGACGGTTCGAACAATGCCTCTGTGTCGCTTGCCTTCAATACTCCTGCGGCGGGCAGCAGTGGTGCCGTTTACACGCGCTTTCGACTGAGTACCGATATCACTGGTGCATGCCAGGTGAATGGCACGGCCAGCAACGGAGAGGTAGAAGATTACCTCGGGCAGATATTGACAACGGACCTGGGGGATCTACCCGATCCGGCACCCCTGAGCGGAGTAGGCAACTACTCGACTCTGCGCTCTGACGGCGGCGCGATGCATGGGATTGCAGCCAATTTCTTCATGGGGGCAGGCGTCGACGCCGAGCTGGATGGACAGCCTAATACTGCCGCTAACGGCGATGACAACGTCGGTGTACCGGACGACGAGGATGGCGTCAACGTGGCGGATCTCACCTTGTTTGCCGGCAGCACAGCTAACGTCCGAGTCACGGCGACCAACAACACCGGTAACGCGGCCTCTCTTTGCGGTTTCATCGACTTTAATGGCGACGGTACGCTGGGCGACCCCGGGGAGACGGTGATCGTCCCAGTCCCGAATGGCAGCAGTAACACTTTGTTCACGCTTGCGTTTGGAACAGTCCCCGCTGCCGCCGCAACCAGCAGCTATGCGCGCTTCCGACTTCAAAGTTCGAGCGATTGCATCGCATTCGGCTCCGTTGCAGATGGCGAGGTAGAGGACTATCCGGTTGTCGTTACGCATCGCGACCTGGGCGACCTCCCCGACTCCGGCGCAGGCATCGGCGTGGGCAACTATGAAACCCTCAATGCCAGCGGCGGTGCGGTGCATACCATCGTCACCGGACTGCTCCTGGGTGCAAGCGTCGATTCGGAAGGCGATGGACAGCCCGCCGCGGCCGCCAACGGCGATGACAATATTGGCGCCCCCGATGACGAGGATGGCGTGAGTTTCCCGGTCGGCGGCTTCGAGCTCGGCAGCATCGCGCGCGCAAACCTGATTGCAACCAATCAACTGGTCGGCGCAGCCACGGCATGCGGGTTTATCGACTGGAATGCCGATGGCGATTTCGCCGACACCAATGAGACAGCGCAGATCGCCGTGCCCGGCGGCAGCAGCAATGCCGCATTGATTCTGGATTTCGGCACTGCTCCAGTGACGGCTGTCGCCAGCACCTACGGGCGCTTCCGACTCAGCACCGATTCTGGTTGCACCGCCAATGGCGCAGCGACAAATGGCGAAGTCGAAGACTACGTGATCGCCACCACCGGCAACGGTGCTCTCAGTCTCGGCAATCTGGTCTGGGAAGACAGCAACAACGATGGTGATGTCGATGGGGGCGAGCCCGGTATTGATGGCGTCGCGGTGTCGCTGTTCTTTGACAACGATCAGAACTGCCTGCCAGATGGCGCAGCCGTCGGCAACACCACGACGGCGGGCGGCGGACTCTATGGCTTTACCAATCTTCTGCCCGGCCAATACATAGTCGATATCACGTCGCCCACCGGCTATCTCGGCAGCACCGGTACGGGTCGCTACGTGCCGACGGGCCCTTTTGAACCCGCACCAGATCCGGACAACAACGTCAACGATGATGACAACGGCACGACTACAGGCGGTGTGATTCGCGCCTGTGCGGTCGAGCTGATCGCCAAACAGGAACCCATCGACGATGGCGATGCCGACACGAATTCGAACCTCAGTGTCGATTTCGGCATGCTGATCGATTTCGACCTGGCACTGCGCAAGACACTGTCCCCCGGCCAGCCTTCGGTTGTCGCACCTGGCGCTCTGGTCAGTTTCACGATCACCGTCTACAACCAGGGCGCAATCGACGCAGCGAACATCGAGATTACCGATGCGATTCCGGCCGGCATGGCCTTGGAAGACAGCAACTGGACGCTGGCAGGCAATTTCGCAACCCGAACCATTCCCGGACCAGTGACGCCAGGCGCCTTTGCTTCGGTAACCATCGCGCTGCGCATCGTCGACAACGGCCTGCAGAATCACATCAACCTCGCTGAAATATCGGATGCCACCGATGGTGTCGGCACGCCACGTGTCGATAAGGATTCACTGCCCGACGGCGATCCGGACAACGATGGCCCGCCGGTTGATGACGAAACGGGCAATCTGGACGGCGACGAAGACGATCAGGATCCGCAGGGTGTTCTGCTTCCAACGGAAGTTCCCGTGCTAGGTCCGATTAGCCTGATGGTGCTGGCCTTGGCGATGATGTGGATCGGCGCTGCATTCCGCCGCGCAGACGCCTAATCACTGCCGCCAGCTCGGCGCGAAACAAGACGGCCCGCTATACGCTTGCCGCTCGCTCAACGCGTTGAAATCGAAACCTGCCTTTGCGGCTGCGACCCCTGGAGCGATCCAGGGGGCTTTCCCGGTTTTTGTTGCTGTTGACGGCGCTAATCGTGATCGTCTGTCGACAGCGGCACTCTACTACCCGGTCTGGACCCATGGCGCGCGTGGTCCGGGCGAACCTGCCATTGCTGTGGTCGGATTCGCTCTGTTGGCCTCGGCACGGCTCTCGGCGCAGTGGATCGTGAGCGCTTCAGCGGCAATAGCGCGCTGCTCCGATAGCCTGCACGTGCGATCCCTGAGAGTTGCAGAACTCGATCTGTCTCGCGATCCAGCGGCTGCTCCGTCGGCATCCTGCGCGGCCAAAACACGCGCCATGCGTATAAGCCCCGATTCGCCACCGAGGTGACATATACATTTTGTTTCGAACACGATTCGTTACATCTTAGAAATTAACAACGGGAATATGCTTGTTCCAACACAGGCAGCCCTGAGCCTGTCTGAACCGAGGTGGTGCCATGGATATGCCTGCCTGTGCCTCTACCATACTCATCGGAGAAGACGATCGCGACGACCGTATGCTGGTGGAGGATGCGTTCTCCGAGAGCCATCCGCACCACCTCCTGAGGTTTGTGACGAATGGCGTGGAGTTGATGGACTACCTGCATCGCTGCTGCGGTTCGAGTGATGCTGCGGCCTACCCGATGCCGGAGCTGATACTTCTTGATCTTAATATGCCGCTCATGAATGGCTCGGAGACGTTGCGCCAAATCAAGGCTGACGCCCGGCTGCGCCTTATCCCCGTTGCGATCTGGACAACATCCCACTCGGAGAGCGACGCAAGGCAAAGCTACGCGGATGGGGCCGACGCGTTCGCCGTCAAACCTAGCAGGTTTCGCGAGATTCAGGAAGTCTTGCAAGGATTCGTGCGGTCGTGGGTGAAATAAGCACAGTGAAGGCACTTTCCCGGCAGCGATTCGCGGGTTTCTCTTGCTTTCCGGCAGGGCACTATCCACCTCGCGCACACGCAGCGCGATTGCTCGGGTTTGATCCATTCGCTTTTCCCCCAGCAACGACACTGGAACGTCTTCAGCTTTGTCCCCAAACGAGTTAGTACGAACAATTCTGTCCTGAAAGTGCGCAGGTCCGTCTGCCGGGTCATGACTTCCATCCCAAGGGTTGTGCGCCCTGACGGGCGCACGCTTTCGCGTGCGCGAATCACTCATAACTCAGTTCGGTGCTGCGCCCCCAGAACACCCGATAAGAGAAAATCGTGTAACCGAGAATCGCCGGCAGCGTGATCGTCGCGCCGATCAGCATGAAGCGCAGCGATTCCGGTGCCGCCGCAGCCTGCCACAGGGTGATGCGATCGATCACCAGGTAGGGAAACAGGCTGTAGGCCAGGCCACCGAACGCGAGCAGGAACAGCCCGATCGCGGCCGCGAACGGCCGCCAGTCCGACACCATATCGCCGCGCAGCAATCTGCGCAGGCTGCTTTCACATTGGAAGAACACCAGGGCGGTGATCAGCGGCACCGGCATCAAATAGAACAGGCCAGGCAGTGCGAACCATTTTTCGAAGATGCGCGGGCTCATGTACGGCGTTGCCAGCGACACCGCCGCGATGCCCAGGCCCGTCAACCACAGGCTGCGCCAGGCCCAGTGCGCGGCTTTCAACGCCAGCGCGCCCTCGAGCTTGAGGATCAACCAGCTAGCGCCGAGCAGCGCGTAGCCGGATGCAAGTCCCAGTGCGATCAACAATGAAAATCCAAGAGCAGCAGCGTCGCTGCGGAATCCGACGATGTAGTTGCCGAGCATGAAGCCCTGCGCCAATGCCGCCAGCAACGAGCCGACGAAGAACGCGAGGTTCCAGATCGACTTGTGGTCGGCATGCGCCTTGACGCGGAAATCGAATGCCACGCCGCGCAGGATCAGACCGATCAACATCGCCGTCACCGGCAGGTACAGCGCGCTGAGGATCACGCCGTGTGCCAGCGGAAACGCCACCAGCAGCAAGCCCACACCCAGCACCAGCCAGGTCTCGTTGGCATCCCAGAACGGGCCGATCGAGGCGATCATCCGATCCTTTCCGGCATCGTCGCTCAGCGGCAGCAAAATGCCGACCCCGAGGTCGTAACCGTCCAGCACCACATAAAGCAGCATCGCCAGCGCCATCAGCGCGGTGAAAATCAGTGGCAGGTTGTCCATGACTTACTCCTCGCCCGCAACAGCGGGTTGCGTCATCGGCTTGCGATCCCCGGCATGCCGCGCCATATAGAACAGCACCGAAATGTAGGAAAGCAGCAGCAGCACATAAACGCCGAGATAGGCGGTCAGACTCAGGCCAAGCAGCGGCGTCGGCACTTTGGACGCGGCGTCGGCCGTCTTCAGCACGCCATAGACCAGATACGGCTGCCGCCCGATCTCGGTGACATACCAACCCGCCAGCGTCGCCACCCAGCCCGAGAAACTCATCGCCACCAATAGACGCAAGGTCAGCGGCCGCGGCTCGCCACCGCGACGCAACTGCCAGGCTGACCACCAGGACACCAGCAGCATGAGCATCCCCATACCGACCATTACCCGGAAGGCCCAGAACACCGGCGCCACCGGTGGATGCGCGCCGCGAAACGAATCCAGACCTTTGATCTCGCCATCCAGCTTGTGCGTCAGGATCAGGCTGGCGAGCTTGGGCACGCCGATCGCGTAGCGATTGCTGCGCGTCGTTTCATCGGGCCATGCAAACAGCAACGCTGGCGCGCCGCGCTCGTCCTGCCACACGCCTTCCATCGCCGCGACTTTCGCCGGCTGATGCTTGAGCGTATTCAATCCGTGCAGATCGCCCACGAAGATCTGCAGCGGAATCAGCAGCGCCGCCATGAACACGCCCAGGCGCAGTGCCGACAGCACCGCCGGCTGGCGATCGCTGCGCAGCAGTCGATACGCCGACAGTCCCGCCATCAGGAACGATGCCGTCAGTCCCGAGGCGATCAGCATATGCGTGAGCCGATACGGGAAGGATGGATTGAAGATCACCGCCATCCAGCTCAGCGCATGCGCCTTGCCGGCTATCATCTCGAAGCCTTGCGGCGTCTGCATCCAGGAATTCAGCGACAGTATCCAGAACGCTGAAAAACTGGTGCCGATAGCAACCATCAGGCTGGCCAGCGTGTGCATGCCCTCGCCGACGCGGCTACGCCCGAACAGCATGATGCCGAGAAACGTGGCTTCGAGGAAAAATGCCGTCAGCACTTCATACGCCAGCAAGGGTCCGGCGATATTGCCGACATGCTGCATGTAGCCCGGCCAGTTGGTGCCGAACTGGAAGCTCATGGTCAGACCACTGACCACGCCCAGCGCAAAGCTCAGCGCAAACACCTTGACCCAGAACAGATAGGCGTCCAGCCATTTTCGATCGGCGGTTGCGACGAAGCGCAGCTTGAAGAACACCAGCATCCAGGCCAGCGCCATGGTGATGGTGGGAAACAGGATATGGAAACTGATATTGGCGGCGAATTGCACCCTGGCTAAAGCAATGGGATCGACCATGACAGCTACCTCAAAGACATTCGGAGCAGGGCAGGCCACGCGTGGCCTGTTCCGAACATCCTCAGTCGCACCGTGATGGCTCCAGCGGTCACAGGCGCTTTTGAACACCGCTGAACATAGTCCGGTCGTTTGGTGCCCAGGCTCGCCCCAGGGGTGACACAATGGTGGGCTGGGCGTTCTCTGAGCAACCGCTCAGGCGGGCTCGCCTACAATGGCGTCCTAACCTCTGCCGAATCGAAAGGAATCCCCATGGGTCTGGAACTGGTACCGACCGGCCGCGACGTGCCGAAAGACGTCAACGTCATCATCGAAATTCCGATGAACTCCGAACCTGTGAAATACGAAGTCGACAAGGATTCCGGCGCCATCTTCGTCGACCGCGTGCTGACCACACCGATGCGCTATCCCTGTAACTACGGCTATATCCCACACACCTTGTCGGGCGATGGCGATCCCGCCGATGTGCTGGTGGTGATGCCGGTGCCGCTGATCCCCGGTTCGGTGATCCGCGTACGCGCCATCGGCCAGCTCAACATGACCGACGAAGCCGGTGAGGACACCAAGATCATCGCGGTGCCGGTCAGCAAGGTGTTTCCCGCCTATGACCATATCCGTACGCTTGATCAGCTGCCGGAACTGACCCGCGATCGCATCGAGCATTTCTTCGCGCACTACAAAGATCTGGAAAAAGGCAAGTGGGTGAAGATTTCCGGCTGGAGCGGCCCGGAAGAGGCCGAGGCCGAGATCCTGCGTTCGGTAGAGCGCTACCAGGCGGCGCCGAACAAGCCGAACTTCTGAGTTGCCAGGCGATATCTGCGGCGTAGGCTGGGGTGAGCGCAGCGAACCCCAGCCTTCCTGAAGATCGCCGCACCCACACGTTGCTCCGGGTTATGATCGCGACTGCCCAAGGATCGGGTAGCACGACCCAGCACGACTTGAGTCCCCGTCCCGGAGCATCGATCGTCCATGCAGCCCAATCTGCGTTGCACGAAAAAACCGATATCCACCGACCCGACCGCGCATCCTGCGTCATGACGGCCGCCGATGCAGTAGTACCACTGACCGAACTGCTCAACGCCTGGCGGGCCGGCGATGGCCACGCCTTTGAGTCGGTGATCGACGCGACCTATGCGCAGTTGCGCAAGATCGCCGAAGACCGCATGTACCGCGACGCCGGCCCGATCACGCTGGCACCTCAGGATGTGCTGCACGAAGCGGTGGCACGGATGCTGCTGACGCCGCCGGATCTGAAGAATCGCGCGCATTTCTTCGCAACGGTTTCGCTGCTGATGCGCAGCATCATCATCGATCACGCACGCGCACGCATCGCCACCAAACGCGGCGGCGGCGACGCCAGGGTGACGTTCACCGAATCGATGGGCGGCGAAGACGCCGACGTATTCGACGTACTCGCATTGGATCAGGCGCTGATCAAACTCGCCACACTGGATGCGCGCAGCAGCGATGTGCTGCACCTGACCTATTTCGCCGGGTTGCAGCAGGACGAGATTGCCGCGCTGATGAAGGTGTCGGTCAAGACCGTAGAGCGCGATCTGCGTTTCTCGCGCGCCTGGCTGCAGGAGGCGATGGCCGGTGGCTGAGACCGATCTGGCGCAGCTGCGTTTTCTATTCGACGCGATTGTCGATCTGCCCGAGGCCGAACGCGCCGCGCATCTGGCAACACTGATCACCGACCCCGATCTGCGCAAACGCGTGTTGCGCCTGGCGCGTTCCAGCGACGGCCACACGTCGCGCGCCACGCAGGTGGCGCGGCAGCTGTCGGGCATCGTCGAAGGTATCTCCGGCACCGAGGTAAGTGTCGGTGACACACTGGGCGCGTGGAAACTGATCGGACAGATCGGCAGCGGCGGCATGGGCGCGGTATTCCTGGCCGAGCGCGGCGACGGCCATTTCGAGCAGCGTGCTGCGATCAAGGTATTGCAGGGGGTGCCCAGCGCAGCGGCGCTGGCGTATCTGAGCAGCGAGCGGCAGATTCTGGCGACGTTGTCGCATCCGAATATCGCGCGTCTGTTCGATGGCGGCGCCACGCCCAAGGGGCGGCCGTATCTGGTAATGGAGTACGTGGATGGCGTCGCACTCGATGCCCATGTGCGTGCCGGACAGCTGTCGACAACAGCAACGCTGCGGCTGTTCGTACGCATCTGCGAAGCTGTCGTGTTTGCACATGCGCGGCTGATCGTGCACTGCGACCTGAAGCCTTCGAACATCCTGGTCGATGCCAGCGGGCGGCCAGTACTGCTGGACTTCGGTATAGCGAGGCTGCTGGAGCAGCGCAGTA
Organism: Lysobacterales bacterium; assembly: GCA_031391205.1. Lineage (GTDB taxonomy): Bacteria > Pseudomonadota > Gammaproteobacteria > Xanthomonadales > Ahniellaceae > 0-14-3-00-62-12. The sequence goes on from JANMUE010000364.1 coordinate 22,196, forward strand.
CTGAGTCGACACCAAGCGCTGGCCGCGCGTATACGCCGCGCTATGCCAGCCCCGAGCTGAGTTCCGGCGCGCCGATCGGCATTGCGGCAGACGTGTATTCGCTGGGGGTGATTCTTGCTGAGCTGCTGGGCGATCGCGTCGACCGCGACCTTGCCGCCATTATCGCCAAAGCCAGCGCGGCACTTCCGGGCGATCGCTATGCCTCGGTCGCTTTGCTGGCGCTGGATATCGAACGTTATCTCGATCGTCGCCCGCTATCGGCACGCGCGCCGCAGTGGCATTACACCCTGGGACTTCTATTGCGCCGACGTTGGCTGGCGTTCGCGGTTGGCAGCGTATTTTTGACGACCGTAGCAGTGTTCAGTACACGTCTGTTGCAGGAACGCGACCGCGCCGTGGTCGCCGAGGCCACATCGCGGCGCGAGGCAGAAACCGCCAAGGCGGTTTCCGGATTCATGCAGGACCTGTTCCGCGGCGCCGACCTGGAAGCCGGTGGTGCCCGCGATACCACAGCATTGTCACTGGTCGATCGCGGACGCGAGCGCATCGATACGGAACTCGCCACGCAGCCGGCGACTCAGTCGGATCTGCTGGTGGTGCTGGCACGCGTCTATGCCAATCTCGGTGAACCGGTGCAGGCCGAGGCGATGTACCGGCGTGCGCTGGGTATAGAACGCGGTTTCAAACCGCAGCGTGCGGAGAACCTGGTGTTGCTGCTGAGCGAACTTGCCGAGTTGCTGTGCGAACGCAATCGCCACGCCGAGGCCGAGCCACTGGCGCGCGAAGCCATGGCCAGCAGCACGGCAGTTTCCAGCGCGCAGCCAAGTGCGCAGCTGATGGCAATGTCGGCAATGGCCAAGGTCGAGAACGGCCTGATGCATTTCGATGCCGCCGATGCATTGCTGACACGCATCCTGGCGCAGCGCCAATCCCTGGGTGACCCTGAGCACGAACTCGCCATTACCTGGAGCATGATGGGCGAGAACGCCTCGCAGCGTGGCGACAACGAACGCGCGTTGAAGGAGTTTCGCCGTTCCGCCGAGGCGCTGACCCGCCAGCTCGGCGCATCGCATCCACGGACATTGGATGCGCGGCAGGCGGTTGCGGTGGCGTTGGCACGCACGGAGCAGCTCGATCAGGCTGAGGCGCTGCTGCGCGACGTGCTGAAGCGGCGTCTCGCTCTGCATGGCGAACGCAGCAGCAAGGTGTCGAGTGTGCAGAGCGAGCTGGCGTACCTGTTGACGCAGAAGGGCCAGTACATCGAAAGCGCCGTGCTCAACGAACAGGTGCTGGCGCATGATGCTGCGGTCGAAGGCGCGCAATCTCCGGTATACGCGCGCACGCTCAACAACCTCGCCTTCGCCTACCAGAACATGGGCGATGCCGACCGCTGCGTTGCGGCGTTCAAGCAGTCGCTGGCGATCCGCATCGCCACCCTGCCCGCCGGTGACCTGGCGATTGCACGGGCGCAGAACAATCTGGCCAGGTTCCTGATGTGGCTGGGACGCACGGATGAGGCCAAGCCACTGGTCGATGCCGCGCTGGCGATACGCAGCACGAGTCTGCCGCCGGAACATGAAGAGCGCAACGAATCACTGATCTCGTCGATGGAATGGTCGCGCCGCCATGGCGATCTTGAGGGCGCGCGCCGCCGCTGGTCCGAGATCGAACCGCATCTGGCGAGCGTGCATATCTACACCCGGCTCGAAGCGCAGCGCACCCGCGCCTGGCTGGCGGTATCCGAACAGCACCCGGGTACGCTGGCGCTGATCCGCGTCTATATCGATGGATTGCGCAAGGAACTGGGCGCACAGCACCCGTCGATCCTGCGCGGCCGTGTCGCGGAAATGGAAATGCTGGAAACCTTTGGCGAACACGCTGCGGCGCGCACACTGGCCAAGGAACTGCAGGCGCGGTTCCTCGCTCTGCCCAAGGCGTATCCGGCGCATTCGGTGTTCCACCAGCGCGTGCGGCGAGTCGCCGAAGCAGTGTAGGAGCGGTGTGAGCCGCGATGCTTTTGCTTTGACTTTGACTTTGACTTTGTAGAGCGGCTTGCTCCGCTGCTTTTGATCTGATCTGACCGTTGGCGAAGATCAAGACCAGCGGAGCAAGCCCCGCTCTACAACGCCAAAGGTAAGAGCATCGCGGCTCACGCCGCTCCTACATTGCTAATGTCGTTTTGCCCCACCGAAATCCGATAGACCCGGACGAAGGGGCCTCTCGCCCCAATCACTACGGGAATAGGGCGATGAAAATCGGTGTCGGCGAAACCTTGAAGTCAATGATCATAGCGTTCGCGCTGCTGGCGACGGGAATGACGTTCGCAGCACACGTGCCGCAGCCAAAAGGCGCGAGCGCCAATACCGGCCCCGGCTCACTTGCCGGCGGTTATGGTTTCAGCTGCGCACTCACCAGCAGCGGCGCCGTGAAATGCTGGGGCCGCAACAGCTTTGGAACGCTGGGGAACGGCAGCTACACGCATAGCTTCGTGCCGTCCCAGGTGCAAGGCATCCACAATGCGATCGCGCTGGCCGGCCGCCTGCGTCACGTCTGCGCCCTGCTGGCGACAGGCGAGGTACGTTGCTGGGGTAACGGCAGCTCCGGACAACTCGGCAGCGGCCCGGCCACGTTTGTTTCGAACACGCCGGTGAATGTCGTCGGTATCGCCGATGCCATTGCGATCACCGCTGGCGACGATCACAGCTGTGCGCTGCTGGCAACGGGCGCGGTCAAGTGCTGGGGCAACAATGCCTATTATCAGCTCGGCAATGGCGTTCAGACCAACAGCAGCGTGCCTGTCGATGTCGCAAGTATCGGTAACGGCGTCGCCATCGCAGCCGGCGGCGCGCATACCTGCGCGGTAACGGCAGACAGCACCGTCAAGTGCTGGGGTCGCAACAGCAACGGCCAGCTCGGCGGTGGCAACACGACGATCGCCGTGACGCCGATTCTCTTGCCCGCGCTCAGCGGCGTTACCGACATCACCTCCGGCAGCGGCCACAGCTGTGCCCGCCTCAGCGCCGGCGATATTCAGTGTTGGGGCGACAACTACTTCGGACAGCTCGGCAACGGCGCCAACACCAGTCTTTCCGCGCCGGTGACGGTGACCGGCATCAGCGATGCCAGTGCCGTGATCGCCGGTGGCGTGGTCACCTGCGCGGTATTGGGCAGCGGCGCGATGCGCTGCTGGGGCAATAACGGCTGGGGCCAGCTCGGCAACGGGAGCAACAGCGACGCCAATGTCCCAACGCCTGTTTCAGGCATCAGCAATCCCACTGCCGTCATGGGCACCTATAGTCATTTCTGCGCCCGTTTCGCCGACGCGCTGCGATGCTGGGGCTACAACATCGATGGCGAGATGGGCAATGGTGTGCGCGGCGTGAGCGAAATTCCGGTCGATATGCCCGGCGTCATCGATGCCGACGCCGTATCGGTAAACGGCCTGTACACCTGTGTACTGGTTGCCGGAGCGGTGCGCTGCACCGGAGCAAACAACAACGGCCAGCTTGGCAACGGCCAGACTGCCTACAGCCTGGTGCCGGTGCCGGTGACCGGCATCAGCAATGCCACCGCGATCACGACGGCCTATTGGCATGCCTGCGCCATCGTCAGCGCATCGGTGTATTGCTGGGGTCTCAACTCATCGGGCCAGCTCGGCAATGGCACGACAACCAACAGCAGCGTGCCGGTTGTAGTTACCGGCGTGAGCAATGCCATTGCAGTGGCGGCTTCGCATTTCGGTGTCTGCGCGCTGACCAGCGTGGGCGAAGTGAAATGCTGGGGCGGCAACTATTCCGGGCAGCTGGGCAACGGCGGACCGCTGTCGATTGCGACAACGCCGGTCACGGTGAGTGGCATCAGTTCGGCCGTAACGCTGGCGGCCGGCAACTTTCACAATTGCGCGGTGCTTGCTGGTGGCGACGTACGGTGCTGGGGCAGCAACACGGCCGGACAGCTCGGCGACGGCAGCACGACAAACCGGATAACGCCGGTCAACGTCTCCGGCATCAGTGGAGTAACCGCATTGACCGCTGGGGAATTGCATACCTGCGCGGTGCTGGCGACAGGCGAAGCGCGCTGCTGGGGCGACAATAGCAGTGGCCAGCTCGGCACCGGTTCCACGGTATCGAGCACGACACCGGTCGCGGTGATCGGCCTGACTGGCGTCAGCATGCTGGAAGCGGGCTGGTATCACACCTGCGGCATCGCCAGCGGCATATTGAAATGCTGGGGGAGCAGTAACAATGGCCAGCTCGGCAATGGCAACAGCAATACGCAGACGACACCGGCGAACGTACTCGGCATCTCCAACGTCATCGCCGTGACCGCAGGTTCCGGTCACACCTGCGCAGCGATCACCGATGCGCCAGTGCGCTGCTGGGGCAGCAACTTCTACGGTGCATTCGGCAACGGTGAGCGCGGCTTCGAACCGCTGGCAACGCCTGTGCCGGGCAGTCCCTTCATCACCTACAACCTGTCGTACAGCGCCGGTGCCAATGGCTCGATCAGCGGGCCACAGTTGCAGGTAGTGGATAGTGGAGCGAACGGCTCAGCGGTCACCGCCATACCTGCCAGCGGCTATACCTTCACGCAGTGGAGCGACGGCATCACCGCCAATCCGCGCAGCGACAGCAATGTGCAGACCCGCATAACGGTCACCGCGGCGTTCGCCAATGCGGCACCGACGATCAGCGCCACCAGCGCGACACCGGCATCTCCCTACGAGAAGGAATCGGCAACGATCAGCGTCAGCGCAACCGACGCGTCGCCGGGTGCGCTCGCCTATTCGTTCGATTGCGATGGTAATGGCAGCTTCGAAGTCGGGCCGCAGACCGGAAGCAGCACCAGCTGCCTGTTCCCGACGCCGGGCACTTACAGCGTTGGCGTGCGCGTCGCCGATGTGTCCGGCGCGAGCAGCACATCGTCACTGGATGTGATCGTACGGAACTCGGTACCCGTGGTGACCTTGAATCCAAACCCACAGCCATTGGAGGACAGTGCGATTCCGTTGAGCGCCACTGCGACATCACCTTCCAGCGGCGAGCAGGTGACCTTGGTCGAAGCCGACTGCGATTACGACGGCAGCACGTTCGACAATGACGTCAGCGCCGCCTCGGCATCGGGTCTGAGCTGTCCGGCGTTCCCCGCACCCGGCACGCACGTCATCGCGCTGCGCGCCCGCGACGACGAAAACGAAACCGGCAACATAGTCACCGCAACGGTCAACGTCGTCGGCGTCAACGATGCGCCCAGCCTGAGCGTGGGCTCGCTGGTGGAACATCCACTGGGCAGTAGCGGCGCGCAGTCGATCTTCGGCTTTGCCGTCTTTGATGCCGGACCCGCCGACGAGGACCTGAGTCAATCGGTTCAGGACTACGTTATCGACAGCATCGACGATCCATCCGGCATCCTGGTCGCCGGCACGCTGGATATCGCCAACGACGGCCGGCTCAGCCACACGCTCAGCAGTGTCGGTGGCATCGCCACGGTCCAGGTGCATGTAGTCGATACCGGCGGCACCGCCAACGGCGGCGTCAATGCTTCGCCGACGCAGCAGTTCGTGATCCGCGTGCCGCCGAGTGCCGATCTGCAGGTCAGCAAGGACAATCATCGCGGCGCTCTGATCGATGGTGAGACCACGATCTATGCCATCGTCATCGCCAATGCCGGACCCAATCCCGTCACCGGCGCCATGCTCACCGATAACCTGCCATCCACGCTGATCAACGGCGGCTGGATGTGCGTGGCTGCACAGTCGAGCGGGACCTGCCCGGCGCCGAATGCTGGCAGCGGCAACCTCAACGCAGTGGTCAACCTCGGCGTGAATCAGTTCCTGCGCTTCGATGTGATGGCTGAAGTCGATGGCAGCATCGGCGCCTTCGTGACCAATACCGCCAGCGCGGCACTGCCGTCCGGAATCGCCGAACTGGACAACAGCAACAACAGCGCCACCGATCAGGACCCCATCGTTGCACTGGGCCTATTCGCCAACGGATTCGAAGCGGTGGCGACGCCTCCAACGGTGCTGGGTGCGGTGGAGGCGATGCGGGATAATTGAAAGATTGATGCAATCGATCACGTGGGAGCAACTGTCTTTGTGGGTCCGACCTATGGTCGGACGTTTTTGCCGACGCGATCCGCTCTGGTGAAAGCGTCCGACCACAGGTCGGACCCACAATGTGGGCGGCGGACGCCGCTCCCACGACGCATGTAACCATTGTCGGCCGACGCAATGCCCCCGATACTCGCGGCCTTCCCCTCGCCGCGAGATCGGTATGAACTTCCGCCTGCCACTGCAGTTGCTCGGATTGCTCGCCCTCTTCGATGTGGCGGCCGCGCCGCCGCATGCCGATCTGATCGTCCGCAATGGCCGTATCTACACCGTCGACGAAAATCGCCCGCTGGTGACGGCACTGGCCATCGCCGATGGACGCATTCTGTTCGCCGGTGCGGATCGAGCGGCAATGACCTACAGCGGTCCTGCGACCAAGGTACTCGACGTCAAAGGCGCCACCGTCATCCCCGGCATGATCGACGCGCATGCGCATCTGCTGGGTCTGGGCATGGGGCTGCGTCAGGTGGATCTGCGTGATACGCGTTCCTATGACGAGGTGATCGCGCGCGTGCGCGAACGCGCCGCGCTGATGCCAGCACGCAGCTGGATCATCGGCCGTGGCTGGGATCAGAATGACTGGGCGGATACGCGCTTCCCTACGCATGCGGCGTTGTCGCGCGCGCTGCCCGATCACCCGGTATTTCTGGTTCGCGTCGATGGCCATGCCGGGCTGGTCAACGTCGCCGCATTGAAGCTGGCGAAGATCGATACCGCAACTGCCGATCCCACCGGCGGTCGCATCGAGCGTGACGCCAATGGCGCGCCCAGCGGTGTGCTCGTCGACAACGCGATGGAACTGGTAGACGCCATCATTCCTGCACCCAATGCCGAAGAACGCGCACAAGCCATCACCGCCGCGATTGCCGAACTCAATCGCTGGGGCCTGACCGGTATTCACGATGCCGGTGTTGCGCGCAACACCATCGATACCTATGAGGCATTGGCCAAGGCCGGGCGCTACCCGTTGCGCAATCATGTGATGGTCAGCGGCGACGACGCGACGCTGGCGCATTATCTGAAGCGCGGCCCGCAACGCGGACTCTACGACAAACACCTGTGGATCGCGGCGATCAAACTCTCTGCCGATGGCGCGCTGGGATCGCGGGGCGCGGCACTGCTGGAGCCCTATTCGGATGCGCCGAGCCAGTCCGGGCTGGCGCTGATTCCCGCAGGCCGCGTGCATGATGTGGCAGTGCGCGCATTGCGCAGCGGTTTTCAACTGAATACGCATGCGATCGGTGATCGCGCCAACCGCACGGTGCTGGATGAGCTCGCGCAGGCGCTTGAGGAGGTGCCGGTGGCGGATCATCGCTTCCGCATCGAGCATGCACAGATCCTGCATCCCGACGATATTCCGCGCTTTGCCGAGCTGGGCGTGATTCCATCGATGCAGGCCAGCCATCAGACCAGTGATATGTACTGGGCCGGCAATCGCATCGGTTCGACCCGCGAACTCGGTGCCTATGCCTGGCGATCGCTGCTCGACAGCGGCGTCATCATTCCCAACGGCAGCGATCTGCCGGTAGAGCAGAGCAATCCATTGATATCGTTCCAGGCGGCGGTGTCACGCCAGGACGCAAAGGGCTGGCCCGCCGCCGGCTGGCACCCCGAGCAGCGCATGAGCCGGGCCGAAGCGTTGAAATCGATCACGCTGTGGCCGGCTTTTGCCGCCTTCATGGAGGCCGACGCCGGCTCGCTCAGTCCTGGCAAACTGGCAGATTTCGTGGTGCTGGATCAAGACATCATGCAGGTACCGCCGGCTTTGATCCTGCGTACTCACGTGCTGAGTACCTGGCTCGGTGGCCACAAGGTGTACGCACGCGAAGGCTCTGCAGACGATGCCGCTCCGTAAACAACTATTGCATCCCCGCGGTACTGCAGACGAGGTCACTGTGAACAACTATTGCATCCGCACAAAGCCTGCAACATGCAGCACAATGTCGTCCCAATTCGTGATGCCGACCCGGAATTCACCATGAACTTACCCAGTACCCCTATCGTTGCCGGCACTTCGTCGATCGGCACCAATCATCGCCGCCGCGCAGTGTTCACTGCATTGACCGAGGTATTCCAGAGCTCGGACCGCATCAACGCCCTGTTCAAATTCTGCGAGGAATTCTGCAAGACCGAGCCGAAATTCCTGGTCAATCGTTTTTTGATGCGTGTGGAACAAAAGATGCTGGTCAACGAACGCGAGCGCCAGGCGCTGGCCAAGTCGATGTATCTGTCTCTGGCCAAACCCTATGACGCACTGTCACGTTATCCGGCGCAACTCGTCGATGAAGAGCCGTCCGAGGACATGGCCCTGCACCCGAGCGAGACCAGCGCCTTCGCCGATCTTGCCGCGCCCAATCCAAAGCGCCCGGGCAAGTCGGCACCGGCCGCCGCATTCGATGCGCGTTCTGCGCATAAGGTATTTCAGACAGTACTGGCGCATATGGCCAATCGTCTTTACTACGCTTACGGCCGCCGGCCGGCGCGTATCGGTCTGGCGTTGGCCGGCGCGACGGCGCAAAGCCAGGCGGAAACCCATACCTTGTCGATGCTGATCGACTGGATCGATGGCGATCTGGATGTGGACGCCATCCCCGACAATCTGCCGTTGGAAGAAATGCGCGCTGCACTGCGCGTGCTGTATCTCGCCGCCTGCAGTCTGGCGGGTCGCGATTCGGCAGCTCAGGCTCTGGCCCAGGGAATGCGCCTGGCCGGCACCCTGCGTGAGGCGCAGAGTTTTTCGCCGAAGCTTCTGGTATAGGCCTGCAACGTGGGAGCGGCGTCCCGCCGTGATGCTCTTGCTCTGATCTGGAATGTAGGAGCGGCGGCTCTCAACAGCGAAGCTGGTCAAGCCGCGAAGCTGTTGCTGTACTGTCTGGAGATCAGAGCAAGAGCTTCGCGGCTCACGCCGCTCCTACATTTTCAGAGCAAGAGCATCGCGGCGGGACGCCGCTCCCACAACGCTGCTCCTACAATTCCTAACCCCGTTCCAGCAACTTGCGTAGATCGATGATCGACGCGTTCGCGCGTGAAATGTAGTTGGCCATCACAAGCGAGTGATTGGCGAAGAATCCAAACGGGCTGCCGTTGAGAATCATCGGGCTGTTCATTGGCCGCTGCGCGTCCTCAAGTTCGCGGATGATCTGACGCAGGCTGACACGGGCGTTCTTGTCCTCCAGCACCTTGGCGAAGTCCTGGTCGATGGCCTTGAGAAACTGCGACAGCGCAAACGCCGAACCACGAGCCTCGTAGAACACGTCGTCGATCTCGTTCCACGGCGTGCGCACCGGGCCCTGGTCCGGCGCCGGTTTCGATTGGACGGGCCGCTCCTGCGCATCCTGCGCTCGCGGCACTTGTCCATCCATGGACGTCGCTTGGCCATCATTGCCCAAATCGGTATTGATCCGGCTTGGCCCGACGCTCGCCGACAGCCTCTGCGACAGACTGCCGAGCCGGCTCTCGACCAACGCGAGATAGTCCGCCAGATTATCGGCACGCGCATAGAACTGCGCGTCGCTGCTGTCGTTGTCCTGCAGGCGGGTGCGGTATTTTTCGATATAGCCGATGGCGTCGCGATATTCCCCTTCGCTGCGCGGAAACATCCAGCGGTCGTTGGTGAACGAGAACAGCGGATCGGCTTCCTGCAGATCCTTGTCTTCGATCGACTGCGTCTGCGAGCGCGAAAAACCGTTTCGCAATGCACGGGACAGATCGCGACACTGCACCAGCACGCCGAACTCCCAGTTCGGCACGTTGTCCATGATCACACCTGGTGGCAGCACATCATTGGAAAGATAACCGCCACGCTTATCGAGCATGCTGCCGGCAACACTGACCAACGTATCGGCAAGCACGGTGCCGACCACCACACGTTCACCGCGCGCCTTGGCCGCAAGTTCGCTGGCCGCGACCACATCAAATGGCTCGCGCTCGACATCCCACCACCACATCAGGCTCATCAGGCCGCCGCCGAGCAGGATCAGCAGCCACAGCAGGCTGCGCCAGAACCAGCGGCGTTTAGGAGCGACACTGCGAGCGGGAACGGTGCTGATCTCGGGTTCCATACATCCACTCCAGGCGCGGTGAATCAGGAGTTTGGCGGCAACGACGCTGCACCGCCAGCACGCAGTTTGCGATCGGCTATGGGATGCAGCTGCCAGATCGAGCGCAGCGCATATCCAGCCAGACTGACGAACAGCAAAGGCAGCACGACGCTTTGCATCAGAAACACCACACACAGCGTGACGATATGTTCGCTGACCGCACTCAACCGCTTCAGCAAAGCATCGACACGTGCACGAATATCCAGGGTCTCACCGGCTTCGCGAAACCAGCCTGCGAGTCGCTCGCTTAGTCCCAATGGCGAGGGCGCCGCAGAAGCCGGCTCGTGGGTCGCGGCCTCGGCTTCGACACGACTGAGATCAAGTGCAGCGCTGGCTTCCGCAAAACGCGGCTCCAGAAAATACTGGTCCAGGGTGTGACTGGCGACGGCATACAGCGGCACAAAGAAGCGCAGCAACAACATCACCGCGGCAGCGCGCAGCAACGGCGTGCGCCAGGCAGATGCCGTACCGCGCCACCAGAGCAGGCCGGCAGCGACCAGCACCAACGAGAGCAGCGCCGACACCGCCTGAGCGCCGCTGATCGCGAGCAGTATTTTCTGCGCACCGAGCGATATCGAAGCCAGCAACAGGATTGACGAGAACTGCTCGATCAGATCATTGATCGGATCGAGCAACTCGCCCGGGCTCAGCGTGACACCGACCCCTACTGGCGATACCGACAGGTCGGCGTCCTGCAGCATCGAGATCGAGCCGTTCAGCGCCCGCGCGATCGCAAAGGTGACCAAGGTGCGTTTGAGCGCGGCATCCAGATAGTTCGAGGCCGGCTGGTCGACCACACGGGTCCACGACAACAGCAGAACGACCAGCAGCAAGGCCAGAAGAAAGGGCTTGCGAAGCGCGGCGACAGCGGTGCCTTTGGCGGATTCTGCAGTCATGAGCAAACATCCTGAGCGATCGGACAGGTGGCGGCCAGCGACCGCAAGTTTGACGCAATCACGATGTTTAGGGGTGGCGGGTCATTTCGGCAGGTTTTCGTAGCCGCACGGCTATGTTGCGCGCCGCATTCGCATAAAATGCCGGCAATTGAACCTCTGAACAACTCCGGAGCCGCGATAGCCCCCTGAGTCAGGGGGCGAAAAACCGCAGATTTTGACCGGCTCCGCCGTTGAAAGCCAGGGTGTGGCGACAATAAGCTGTGTAGCGAAGACGATGTGGTGATTTATTCAGAGGTTCCCAATATCTGAAAGGAAGTCGAAATGGAACAGCTCAAAGGCGCGGGTGGCACACCAGGCGGTGTACCGATGTTTTTCATCGGGCTGGCGCTCGCCGTCGCCGGTGGCTACATGCTGACCAGCAAGGTCACCGTCAGCAGTGGCAGCTGGGCACTATGGGGCTACAACTCGTTCGGATTGTCGCTGCTGCCCTTCATCATCGGTACCGGCCTATTGTTCTTCAACGGCCGTTCGGTGCTGGGCTGGCTGCTGACCATGGCCGGCGTGGTGATCATCCTGGCCGGAATCATCATGAACCTGCGCATCTATTTTGAACCAACCAGCCTGTTCGATACCTTGATGATGTTGGGCATGCTGGCCGCCGGCGTGGGCTTGCTGCTGCGCTCCTTGCGCAATATCACCTGACCGCTAAGATTCAACCCGGTGTCCGAACACGATTCTCTGCACAAATTCGAAGCCACGATAACCTCGCAAGGCTCCTCTGAACACAGTCAGAGCCGCGACAGCCCCCTGAGTCAGGGGGCGAAAAACCGCAGGTTTTGACCAGCTAACGCTGTTAAAAACGGGGTGTGGCAAGCAATAAGCTGTGTAGCGAAGACGATGTGGTGACTTACTCAGAGATCCCAGCGATGCCATGGCCAACGCCCGTACCAAATTCGACTTTATCGCCGACTACATGATCCGCACCCACGAGGCGGTGCAGGCGCCGTTGTTTGGCAAACAGGCATTGATGCTCAATGGCGAGCCGTTCCTGGTGTTCCACGCCGACTCAATGGCATTTCGACTGGGCGGACGACAGCGATTGCAGGCGTCGGCACTGCCTGGCGCAAAGTACTGGAGCCCGCTGAATCCGGATGTTCCGAATATGGACTGGGTGTCGGTTCCGATCGCACACGTCGGCCGCTGGGACCGGTTGGCCGTCGATGCGCTGCATCAGCGGCAGAATAATTTCGGCTCGCGCCCCCGCGCCGAGCCCGTCAAAGGCCCGCCACCCGCACCGCCGGCCTCGTTGCGCTGGGCCGACAATATCAAGAGCCTGCTCACCAAGATCCAGAACCTGGCCTTGATACCTCAGGAAGCAAAGGCGCCTGAACCCAAACGCAATCCGTTCCTGTAGGAGCGGATGTGTGGGAGCGGCGTCCCGCCGCTAAGCTCTTGCTCTGACTATCGGCAGTAGAGAAAAAGCTTCGCAGCGGGACGCCGCTCCCACAAGCGTCGCGCCTGCAAGGGCGCCGATCACCTACACTCCGGCGTCCATCTGCACGCCCTACTCCCGATGACCGATCCCCGACGCGAAAAAATCCTGCTGAACTGGGTACGCAATGCCCTCAACGATAGTGATCTGAAACTGCAGCCGGCCTCCAGTGATGCCAGTTTTCGCAGCTATCTGCGCACGCAGTGCCGCGGCACTTCGTTCGTGATCATGGATGCGCCGCCGGAGAAAGAGGACATCAAGCCCTGGCTGGATGTGAACGCACGCCTGCGCGCCGCGTCCCTGTCGGCACCTGAGGTGATGTGGGTGAATCATGAGGAAGGCTTCATCCTGATGAGCGATCTGGGCGATACGCTCTATCTGGATGTGCTGAACGACGACAGCGCGAACGAACTGTATCGCGACGCCATCAACGCCATTTTTGCGATGCAGTCGCGCGTCAAGACGCGCGGGCTGCCCGATTACGACGCTGCACGACTGCAGGCCGAACTCGATCTGTTTCCGGAATGGTTTTTAAAACGCCATCTCGGCCTTACGCTCAGCGGCAGCGAGCAGCTCATCATCCAGCGCGTGTTCAAAAAGTTGACAGACTCGGCGCTGGAGCAGCCGCAGGTGTTCGTGCACCGTGACTTTCACAGCCGCAACCTGATGCAGCTGCGCGGCGGCAATCCCGGCATCATCGATTTCCAGGACGCAGTGCGCGGCCCGATCACCTACGATCTGGTTTCGCTGCTGCGCGACTGCTACGTCGCCTGGCCACAGGAAAAGGTGCTGGCCTGGGTCAACGAATACCGCGAGCGATTGAGCAAGGCCGGTCTGATCGAAGACAAGGAGCTGCGCTTCAAGCGCTGGTTCGATTGGATGGGCGTGCAGCGCCATATCAAGGTGCTCGGCATCTTCTGCCGACTCTGTTATCGCGACGGCAAAGAGCACTATCTCAGGGATCTGCCCCTGACCCTGAACTACGTGCTCGACGTCGCCGGACGCAACAAGGATCTCGGCCCGTTTGCCGAATGGCTGCGTGAAAAGGTCGGCAGTACCGACATTACCGTGCCGCGGGCAGCGTAGCGTCAATGATTTTGTGGGAGCGGCGTCCCGCCGCTCCCACAACAGCCGCTCCTACACAAAACAACTGCGACCCAACTTCGCGCATTTGCATCTTGACTGGGCGCCCTGATACTTCCTGCGGCTGCAATTTCACGCGGGTTGAACTTGCGGCCAGGTTTCGGGTCTGTGTCCAGTTGAACGCCGCGCAGATGAGCATTCCGGTAGCAGAACCGGGGCGCGGTGCATCCATTGAATGAGGACGTGCAAAGTGATTGCACTTGCAGGGATACGCAAAACCTATAGACAAGGCGGCAACGAGATCCGCGCCCTCGATGGCATCGATCTTTGCATCAGCCGCGGCGACAACGTCGCCATCATGGGCCCTTCGGGCTCGGGCAAGTCCACCCTGCTCAATGTGCTGGGTGCGCTAGACAAACCCGACGCCGGCAGCTATCGCTTCGAAGAAGATGATGTCGCCCTGCTCGACGATGATGGTGCGTCGCGTCTGCGCAATCTGCGCATCGGGTTTGTGTTCCAGAGTTTTCACCTGCTGCCGCGATTGACCGTGCTGGAGAACGTGCTGCTGCCGTTGCGCTACTGCGACATACCGGATAGCGGAGCCGAGGCAAGGGCGCGGCAACTGCTGGGGCGTGTGGGCCTGGCCGATCGTGTCGAGCATCGACCCGGCGAACTTTCCGGCGGCCAGATGCAGCGTGCCGCGATCGCGCGCGCTTTGGTGATGCAGCCCCCGCTGCTGTTGGCCGACGAACCTACCGGAAACCTCGACTCCAAGAGCGCCGCCGATGTGCTGGCCCTGCTTGAAGAGCTCAATGGCGAAGGCCAGACGCTGGTGATGGTGACGCACGATCCTGATATCGCCGCACGTGCCCGCCGCAGTGTGCATCTGCGCGATGGCCGCATTGCCGAGGTGCGCTCGTGATGCGCACCATCGTCGTCTTGCTGATTTGCGCGAGTGGTGCGCTGTCGGCTCAGGATAGCGGCCCGCGCCCACTGTTGTTGACCGGCGAAGTGGTGGCACTGGATGCCCAGGAAATCATCGTACCGGCCTCGAACAGCAGCCCAGTGGTGTTGCGCAAATACGTTGCCGATGGCGTGGTGGTCAAGAAAGGCGATGTCGTGCTAGCCATCGATCCGGGCGGGCAGGCCAACCAGGTCGGTTCGCTGACGACACAGATCGAGCAGGCACGCAGCAAGGTCGAGCGCGAAACCGCGGACCTCGAAGTGAAGGCCGTCGAGGCTGAGCAGGCGCTGGCGGCCAGCGAGGCCGCTCTGGCCAAGGCCAGGGTAGACGCCGCGATCCCGAAGAACTTTGTTTCCGAACTGGACTACGACCGTTACCAGGGCGAGCGCGAACGCGCCAGCCGTGACCTTGAAGTCAAGCAGAGTCAATTGCTCAATGCGCGCACCGCAGTATCCCGACGCGGTGAAGATGGACGCCTGGAAATCCGCAAACTGGAAATGGGCCTGGCATTTGCCCAGGCACAGATTGCCTCATCCAGCGTTGCCGCAAAGATCGACGGCGTAGTGGTGCATGGTTTCAGCCCCTGGCGTGGTCGTCGCTTCGACGAGGGTGAGTCCGGTTTTCCGGGCGCATCGGTGGGTCAGGTCATTGGTGATTCGGCGCTCAGCGTGCGCACCTGGGTGCTGGAAGCCGATCGTCGCCACCTCAGCGAGGGACAGGAAGTGCGCATCCGTTTCGATGCCCTGCCCGGTGTCGAAGTGAAGAGCATCATCGGCAGCATCAGCACCGCGCCCGAGGCGCGTGCTGCCTGGGGCGAGGGGCGTTATTTCCGTACCGATCTGACCTTGCCCAAGGACAACGATCTGGAGCTTTCCCCCGGTATGAGTGCGCTGGTGCAACCGATTGCGCAGAAAGAGCCCATGCCACCGCCGATGATGGCGAGTCGCGGTCTCAAGCTCGATGGGGAACTGGTTGCCCTGCAGGTGTCGGCGGTAATGCCGCCTTCGATCAAGGACGTGTGGAACTACAACCTGGTGATGCTGCTGCCCGAGGGCAGCAACGTGAAAGTGGGGCAGCCGGTGGCGATCTTCGATGCCGCGGATCTGGGCACGCGTCTGCCGCAGAAGCAGAGCCAGCATAAGGAGAAGATGACCCAGCGCAGCAAACTGCTACTGGATCATGCCGAATTCGCCAAGGCCGCCGAACTCGCCGTCGCCGAAGCGACCAGTGGGCTCGAAAAGGCCAACCGTAAGGCCGAGCAACCACCGGATACGATCAAGCGGATCGAGTACGACAAGCTGGTCATCGACAAGACCCTGGCCGAACGCAATGCGAAACTCGCCATCAGCAAGCGCAACGCTCAGGCACGCGCGCGCCGGGCAGAGTTGGCGCAGACCGATGCCGATATCGGCCTGCTCGAAGACGAGGTCAAGGAACTGCAGGATGCGCGCAACAAGCTGACCGTCAGTGCGGCACGTCCCGGTGTCGTCTCGCATCGTGCTCAATTCAATGGCGAGAAGTTCGCGGTGGGCACGTCGGTATTCATGGGCCTTTCCGTAGCCGAGATCGCCGATCCCACTACAATCGTGGTGCAGGCTGTGGTGCCCGAACCTGAAGCGCATCGCATCAAGGTCGGACAGATCGGACGCGTCGCCATTGCTGGCGGCAATACCGTGCTGGATGCGCGCGTCACCGAGTTGGGCCAGGTCTATCGCACCAAATCGCGTAATCAACCGGTCACCGTGCGCGACGTGCGCCTGGTGTTTGAATCGAACACCAATGAACTCAAACCGGGCGCGACGGTGACGGTGAATATCGGCCTAGGCAATAACGATGTCGCTGCGGCAGTGAAGCCATGATGCTGCCGAGTGTTCGTGCCGGCTTGCTCGGCCTCATAGTGATGCTCGCGGCCTGCGGCGATGGCGACGACGCGCGTATACCGCTGGAGACTTTGGAAACACGCGACTGGCACGAAACCCTGGTTGCCCACGGCGAACTGCGCGCACAGAAAAACACGCCGCTGCTGGTGCCCGGCAGCCAGTTCGAGGGGCGTCAGCTGCTGGAAATGGTCGCCGAAGGCAGCCTGGTCGAGAAGGATCAGGTTGTCGCCCGCTTCGATGCGCCGCAGGCGCGCATCGATCTCGACCAGAACGAAATCGAGCTGATGCGCAACGAGCTGACCCGCGCAGCACAGGCCGATACCGGAGGTTTGACCGCGCAACAGCTTGCCACCGATCTGGCCCAGGTCGATACCGATCTGACGCTGAGCCAGCGCTATGCCCATGCCGACTTCAGTGTGTTCGCGCGCAATCAGATTCTGGATGCCTTGCAGGACACCGGCTTCCTGACCGAGAAGAGGGGTTACCTCGGTTGGCGCCGTGGTCAGACCAGTGAACGCACCGCGACCGAACTCGCCGTCATCGATTCGGCGCGCGCCACGGTGGCCGTCACCGTCGAACAGAAACGCGCCAGTCTCAATGCACTGGAAGTACGAGCACCGCATGCCGGCGTGTTTCTGCTCAAGGCAGGTTGGGACGGGGTGAAAGCACAGCCGGGTTCGAATCTCTGGCCCGGCGACGACTTCGCCGAAATACCCGACATGGCCGGCCTGATCGCGCGCTTCAATCTGCCGCAGAGCCAGACGCAGCTGTTGAAGGAAGGTCAGCCTGTGTTGGTGCGGCTGGCGGGCACCGGCATCGAGATCGACGCCCGGATCAGCAGCGTCGGCAATTCGGCATCGGTAAAGAACCGCGAATCTCCGGTGAAATACAGCGATTTCGATGTCACCATTTCCGAGGCCGCCGCCAAACAGCATGGCCTGCGTCCCGGCCAGGCCGTGCGCGGCACTGTCACTCTGGTCAAATCCTCCGAAGCATTGACGGTTCCGAACGTGGCGCTGATACAGGAAGGCGGTCACTTCTTCGTGATGCGCAAGAAGCGCGGCACGCCCGAGCGCGTGGCGGTCGAACTCGGCCAGCGCGGACCGATCCGCAGCCTGGTCACCAGCGGAGTGAAGGTGGGTGATCACATCGTGCTGGCGCCGCAACAAGCGCAGGACGCGAATGTCGAGTCGAGCAGCAGCACAGCGCGTCCGCCGCGCGCCCGCAAGGAACGCGCGTGAACCTGGAAACCTCAGTTGACCGCTTGCTTACCTCACTCGCTTCTCATGCGGGTGCGCTCTACCGTCTTCGATCGACGCAGCCGTTGCGTGGAGAGCGCTATACGCCCGATTGCAGGGCTGGGCGGTCGCCTGGCGGTATCGCTCCTCGTTGCAGGTGTTCAACCTGCTCCTCGTCGCTTCGTGCCAACCTACCGCCCAGCCGCACACTCGGGCGCATCCAACTGAGGTTTCCAGGTTGAGACAGATATGGAACACGCTGGCGCGGATCAACCGTGCCCTGATCATGGAAGCGGTGGAAGAACTGCAGCGGCGCAAACTGCGCACCTTGCTGACCCTGCTCGGCATGATCTTCGGTGTAGGTGCGATCGTCGCCATGCTCGCGGTGGGCGAGGGCAGTCGCCGCGAGGCATTGCGCCTGGTCTCTGAGCTGGGGCTCAACAATCTGATCGTGCGCACCAAGGTGCTGGAACAGGACACGCTGAAAGAGGTACGCAAACGTTCGCTGGGGCTCTCGTCGGGCGATGCGGATGCTCTGCTGTCGGTAGTGCCGGGCGCTAGGTCGATCGCGCTGGAAAAGGAAATCAAGGTCGATCAGCTCGCCGGATTTGGTCGCATCGCCACGGCGCAGGCGCTGGCAGTATCGATCGGCTACGCCGAGCACGCCGGACTGACTTTGCACGACGGACGTTGGCTCAATGACGACGATGCCGCAACTTCGGCACCGGTGGCAGTCCTGGGCGAACGCCTGGCCAGCAACCTGTTTCCCGATGGCGACGCGCTGGGGCAGCGTATCAAGCTCAATCACGTCTGGCTGGAAATTGTCGGCGTGCTCAAAAGCCGCGCCCTGTCCAAGACCGAATTCGAAGGCGTGAAACTCGGGCTCGATGATGAGCGACTGTTCGTGCCCTGGGAAACCGGGCGCACACGCTTTCGCTTCCAGAACATCGAAGACGAAGTCGACGGCATCAGCCTGCGCATTGCCGATGCAGCCCAGGCAACCGATGCCGCACGCGTGCTGCAGGCAGTGATCGATCAGCGTCATTCTGGCGCCGAAGATACGGTGCTGATCGTGCCTGCAGGACTTTATCGTCAGCATCAGCAGACGCAGCGCATCTTTACTGTGGTGATGAGCTCGATCGCCGCGGTCAGCCTGCTGGTCGGCGGTATTGGCATCATGAATATCATACTCGCCAATGTGCTGGAGCGACGCCGTGAAATTGGGCT
This sequence comes from Lysobacterales bacterium, assembly GCA_031391205.1. Classification (GTDB taxonomy): domain Bacteria; phylum Pseudomonadota; class Gammaproteobacteria; order Xanthomonadales; family Ahniellaceae; genus 0-14-3-00-62-12. The sequence continues at coordinate 41,188 of JANMUE010000364.1, forward strand.
CAAGCGCGCGCTGGGTGCGCGGCGTCGCGACGTGGTTGATCAGTTCCTTGCCGAAGCGCTGGTGATCGCGATCGCCGGCGCCGTGCTGGGCCTGGCATTGGGCGTACTCGTCGCCTATGCGATCGCGGCGTTGGCCGGCTGGAGTGTGGCCTGGTCGCCGCTCTCGATGCTGGTCGCGATTGCGGCCTGCGTTGCCGTGGGCGTGGCCTTCGGTGTGTTTCCGGCGCAGAAGGCTGCCGATCTCGATCCCATCGCCGCGTTGCGCAGCGAATGAGCATACGCGCATTGATTTTTGCAGCCGGCAAGGGCGAGCGCATGCGCCCGCTTACGCTGCACACGCCCAAGCCGCTGCTCGAAGTCGGCGGCAAGCCGCTGATCGTCTGGCATATCGAAAAACTTGCGGCGCTCGGCATCACCGACATCGTGGTCAACACCTCGTGGCTGGCCGAGCGGTTTCCCGAAGTATTGGGCGATGGGTCGCGGTGGGGTGTGCGTCTGCATTTCAGCTACGAAGGTGCCGAGCCGCTGGAGACCGGCGGCGGCATGCTGAAGGCGCTGCCGTTGCTCGGTGAAGCACCCTTCATCGCGGTCAATGGGGATATCTGGACCGACTACGATTTCGCTTTGTTGCCCAAGGTACCGCTAGGCCGTGCGCACGCGGTGCTGATCGCTATGCCGGCATTTCGCAAGCCCGGTGAATTCGAAAAGGTGGCGTCGCGTCTAGTGCTCGATCGCGGCGACCAGCTCTTCACCTTCTCGGGCATCGCGGTCTATCGCCCGGAATTCATTGCACACCACAGCCCGGGCCGGTTCTCGCTGGTCAACGATCTGATCGAATGCGCACGCAGCGGCCAGCTCAGTGCGGAGCGTTTGCAGGGACAGTGGCGCGATATCGGCACGCCGGAGCGCCTGGCCGAGTTCGAAGCGCTCTTGTAGAGCGGGGCTTGCTACGCGGGTGTTGGTTTTTTGTTTTAGGTACCGAGCCAAAGCCAAAGCAGCGGAGCAAGCCCCGCTCTACAAATCAACGGCAAACGCGCTGTCTGATCGCCGCTGCAGCGTCGCACATGCCGCATCGCGCATTGCGGCAATCCGCGTCCTGGTGCAGTATCCCCCGCTTCCACCTATCGAGTATCGATCGTGACGACAGCGACCGCCGCATCCGATCCCAGCACCCGCCTGCCGCGGCAGATTCCCTACATCATCGGCAATGAGGGCTGCGAGCGCTTCAGCTTCTACGGGATGCGCAACATCCTGACGCCGTTTCTGATCACCTCCCTGCTGCTACACCTGCCCGAAGCCGATCGCGCCGGCGAGGCCAAGCACATCTTTCACACCTTCATGATCGGGGTGTATTTCTTTCCGCTGCTGGGCGGCTATCTCGCCGATCGTTTCTTCGGCAAGTACAACACCATCCTGTGGTTCAGCCTGATCTACAGCCTGGGTCAGGGATTCCTGGCGTTCTTTCCCGATAACCGCACGGGATTCTTTGCCGGCCTGGTCCTGATCGCCTTTGGTTCGGGCGGGATAAAACCCCTGGTCGCGTCCTTCGTCGGCGATCAGTTCACGCAGTCGAACAAACATCTCGCCAAGATCGTCTTTGACGCGTTCTACTGGATCATCAACTTCGGCTCGCTGTTTGCGTCGTTGTTGATGCCAATCTTCATGGAGCAATATGGGCCACGCGTCGCATTCGGCATTCCGGGCATTCTGATGCTGATCGCCACGTTGATCCTTTGGACCGGCCGCAAGAGCTATGTGATGATGCCGCCGACGCCCGCCGATCCGAATTCGTTCAGCAGTGTGATCCGCACTGCGCTGACTACGCGGCGTCCCGGCGACCATCAATTCGGGCTGGCGTTGGCGATCCTCGGCATGCTGCTTGGGCTGGCTTCGCTGTCGATCATGTTCGTACTCGACAACATGGTGGTGATCGCAATTTGCTCCGCGCTGGTGCTGTTCATGGCCGGCGTTGGCGGTGGTGCCTGGATGCAGCTGGAACGCGCGCGCGGCAGGCATCCGGATATCGCCGTAGACGGCGTGCGCTCGGTACTGCGCATCCTGATCGTGTTCGCGCTGGTCACGCCATTCTGGTCGCTGTTCGATCAGAAGGCGTCGACATGGATTATTCAGGGCAATCTGATGAGCATTCCGGCGTGGCTGCCGACCTGGATCGACGATCCGACGCAGATGCAGCTGTTGAATCCACTAATGGTGATGATCCTGATCCCGTTCAACAATCTCGTGCTCTACCCGATGCTGCGCCGCTCCGGCGTCGAAGTGACCGCGCTACGCCGCATGACCACCGGTATCGTGTTCAGCGCGCTGGCCTGGATCGTCGTTGGCAGCTATCAGATGGTCATAGACGGCGGCAATCCGATTTCATTGATGTGGCAGATCCTGCCATATGCGCTGCTGACCTTCGGCGAGGTGCTGGTCTCGGCGACCGGTCTGGAATTCGCCTATAGCCAGGCACCCGCCGCAATGAAGGGTGTGATCATGAGCTTCTGGTATCTCGGCACCACGGTCGGCAATCTCTGGGTGCTGATCTCGAACGCCGCGGTGCGCAACGAGGTGGTAATGGGATCGATCACCAGGACAGGACTCAGCGAGGCGGCGTTCCTGATGTTCTTCTTCGCCGGCTTTGCGCTGCTCGCGGCACTGGCGTTCGGGCTGTATGCGAAGCGTTATCGCGAGGTGGATAACTATCGCGCTGCATAGCGGCCGTGTTGTGGGTCCGACCTGCGGTCGGACGCTGTTTGCTGATCATGGCATCGCAAGAGCGTCCGACCGCAGGTCGGACCCATAACAATTCCCCGCAGACTACGGCAGATAATCCTTCATCC
>JANMUE010000428.1:0-4083 GCA_031391205.1 Lysobacterales bacterium
CACAAATGCTGTCGAAGGCAGGACGCCGAGAGACAGCCGCCGCGATGCTGTTGCTCTGACTCTCATTTTGAGCAAGAGCATCGCGGCGGGACGCCGCTCCCACAAAAGCCGCTCCTACAGGAAACACAAACACCAACGGCCGCTCTTAGCGGCCGTTGGTTGGAAATGCACAGGTCGCGCCGGGCGCGACCGGAGGATCAACGCGCGTTGGCGCTCAGATCTTCCTTGATGCGTGCCGCCTTGCCCTGCAGATCGCGCAGGTAGTAAAGCTTGGCGCGGCGTACGTCGCCACGGCGCTTCACTTCCACCGACTCAATGATCTTCGAGTGGGTCTGGAACACGCGCTCGACGCCGAAGCCATGCGAAATCTTGCGCACGGTGAACGAGGAGTTGAGGCCGCCATTGGCCTTGGCGATGACGACGCCTTCGTAAGCCTGAACGCGCTCACGATTGCCTTCCTTCACCTTCACGTTGACGATCACAGTGTCGCCCGGTCCGAAGTCCGGCAGGGTGCGCGTGATTTGGCGTTGTTCAAACTGTTGCAAGATGTTCATAGCTGTCATCCAGGTTCAATATCGACCAGGGCATCCAAACCCGTTGGTCAGTCGCGATCGGTCAGGTATTCCTGCCGAAACTCTTCCAGCAGCTTCCTGGCTGCCTTGTCCAAATCCATCCTGGCCAGCAGATCGGGTCTGCGCAACCAGGTTCTGCCCAGTGCCTGCTTCAGTCGCCAGCGCCTGATCAGCGCATGGTTTCCGGACATCAGCACCTCGGGTACAGCGTACTCGCCTTCGCGCACAGGTCGCGAATAATGCGGACAATCGAGCAAGCCATCAGCGAATGAATCCTGTTTCGCCGAATCGGCATCGCCAAGCGCCCCGTCCTGCAGACGCCCCACCGCATCGATCACCACACTGGCGGCAAGCTCACCGCCCGACAACACGTAATCTCCGATCGACAATTCTTCATCGACGCATTCATCGATGACGCGCTCGTCGATCCCTTCGTAGCGCCCGCACAACAATACAAACCTTGGCAATTTCGACAACGCTTCCACTTTACGCTGCGTCAACCTTTCGCCCTGCGGGCTGAGGTAGATCACCGGTGCCGATCCTTCGGCATTACGCGCTGCCTGAATCACTGTTCTCAGCGGCTCGGTCAACATCACCATCCCGGGTCCACCGCCGAACGGACGATCATCGACGGTCTTGTGCCGATCGGTCGCGTAATCACGAGGATTCCACGTCACCACCGACAACAGACCACGAGTCTGCGCCCGACCGACCACACCCACCTGGGCGGCCTGCTGAACAAACTCCGGAAACAAGGTCACGACATCGATGCGCATGCGCTGCTCAGAATGTCGGGTCCCAGTCCAGCACAATTTTCTTTGCGGACAAATCCACTTCCTTGACGAAGTGGCCCATTACATAAGGCACCAGATGCTCGCGTTCGCCCTGAATAACCAGCACATCGTTGGCGCCTGTGGCAAACAGATGCGACACCATTCCAAGCTTCACACCTTCCGTGGTGAACGCTTCAAGGCCTTCGAGATCCACCCAGTAATACTCACCGGGTTTGGGGTCGGGTAACTGGCTGCGCTGCACCTGGATTTCCGAACCGATCAGGCCAGCAGCCTGATCGCGATCGTCGACTCCAATCAGCTTAGCTACCAGGCCCGCACCCTGGACCTTGCCTTGCTCCAGCTTGGCCGGTGAATCAGCGCCAGATCCCAGTCGCCATTCGCTGTAACCAAACAGATTGCTGCGCGGCTCGGTAAACGATTCAACTTTTACCCAGCCTTTGACACCAAACACACCGACGATACGGCCCAGCGTCAACCACCGGCCGCTCATCGGTTCAAAGTCACGCGGCTTGCTTGCCGGCTTCCTTCATCAGTGCACGCACCTTGTCGGTCGGCTGCGCGCCCTTGGCAATCCACTCGCCGATGCGCGCGGCGTCAAGCTGCAGACGGACTTCCTTGCCGGTTGCGACCGGGTTGAAAAAGCCCACGCGCTCGATGCTGCGGCCGTCACGCGGACTGCGGCTGTCGGTAACCAGAACGTGATAGAACGGGCGCTTCGGCGCGCCGCCACGGGAAAGGCGAATCTTGACCATTGAGGTTCTCGTATCGTGTGTAGCCGGACAACCGGCGATCAGGGAGCCGCGCATTATAGCTATGGCCGAAGAAAAATAAAGCACTTGTATATTGTGGGTCCGACCTGTGGTCGGACGCTTTCGCCAGAACGGACCGAGTCGGCAAAATAGCGTCCGACCACAGGCCGGACCCACAAAGACCATTGCTCGTATCTGCATGCAAGAGCATTCTCACACAATAGTGCGACGGACAAGGTCCGCGCATCGACCGCATTCATCCCAAATCCACAATTCCTAGCTAGAATGCACCTCCGCCCGCCGAGGGGCGCTGCGACTTCCCGTGATGGTGAACAATCCCATCTCAGGCGAAGCCAGGCTCGGCAGGTGTCTGTCCAACGGCGCCCGCTCAAACTACGGAGCACAACGCCAATGAACGCAGTCGTTCAACTGAAACCTGATTATAAGGTCGCTGACCTGTCGCTTGCCGACTGGGGACGCAAGGAAATCGAGATCGCCGAGCATGAAATGCCGGGCCTGATGTCGATCCGCAAGAAATACGCCGCCGAGAAGCCGCTGAAAGGCGTTCGCGTCACCGGCTCATTGCATATGACCATTCAGACCGCAGTGCTGATCGAGACCTTGAAGGATCTCGGCGCCGAAGTGCGCTGGGCCTCCTGCAACATCTTCTCGACCCAGGACCATGCCGCCGCCGCCATCGCCAACACCGGCACGCCGGTATTCGCCTGGAAAGGTGAAACCCTGGAAGAGTATTGGGACTGCACGCTGGATGCTGTCACCTTTGCCGGCGACAAGGGACCGGAGCTGGTCGTCGACGACGGCGGCGATGTCACCCTGCTGATCCACAAGGGCTATGAACTCGAGCACGGCAGCGACTGGGTCAACACCACGTCGGAGTCGCACGAAGAGCAGATCATCAAGAACCTGCTCAAGCGCGTTGCCAAGGAACGTCCGGGTTACTGGACGAATGTGGTCAAGGCCTGGCGCGGCGTATCGGAAGAAACCACCACGGGCGTGCATCGCCTCTATCAAATGGTGGAAGCCGGCAAACTGCTGGTGCCGGCAATCAACGTCAACGACTCGGTGACCAAGAGCAAGTTCGACAACCTCTATGGCTGCCGCGAGTCTCTGGCCGACGGCCTGAAGCGCGCGATGGACGTGATGCTGGCCGGCAAGGTTGCCGTAGTCTGCGGTTATGGCGATGTCGGCAAGGGTTCGGCGCACTCGCTGCGTGCCTACGGCTGTCGCGTCGTGGTCACCGAGATCGATCCGATCAATGCGCTGCAGGCGGCAATGGAAGGCTTCCAGGTCGACACCGTTGAATCGACGCTGGGCACTGCCGACATCTATGTCACTACCACCGGTAACAAAGACGTCATCACGACCGATCACATGCTGGGGATGAAGGACCAGGCTATCGTCTGCAACATCGGCCACTTCGACAATGAAATCCAGGTCGACAAGCTTAACAATCTGCCGGGCTCGAAGAAGATCAACATCAAGCCGCAGGTCGACAAATACAAGCTGCCGAACGGTCGCGAGATGTTCCTGCTCGCGGAAGGTCGCCTGGTCAATCTCGGCTGCGCCACTGGCCACCCAAGCTTCGTGATGTCGAACTCGTTCTCGAATCAGACCCTGGCACAGATCGATCTGTGGAAGAACAAGGACGTCTACGCCAAGAACGTGTACCGGCTGCCCAAGAAGCTCGACGAAGAAGTGGCGCGCCTGCATCTGGAGAAGATCGGCGTGAAGCTGACCCGTCTCACCGTCGACCAGGCTGCGTATCTGGGTGTCAATGCCGACGGTCCGTACAAGCCCGAGCACTATCGTTACTGATCGCTGCACGACGGTCGTCGCAACACCGGACCCCGGCCTCGCGCCGGGGTCTGTTTTTGTAGAGCGGGGCTTGCTCCGCTGCTCTTGCGTTGTTCTTGCCGTTCAATCTGGAGCAACAGCCAAAGCAGCGGA
>JANMUE010000447.1:0-19435 GCA_031391205.1 Lysobacterales bacterium
CCTAAATTTATCGAGTCGTTGGGAATCGCGGCGGGACGCCGCTCCCACGATGCTGTTGATTCAGCGGCAATGATTCCAAAGCGTCCGACCGCAGGTCGGACCCACAATGGTTGAATCACGCCACAAACTGCAGCCGCGCCAGCTCGGCATACAGCCCACCCTGCGCCACCAGTTCATCATGCGAGCCCACGGCGATGATGCGGCCCTGGTCCATCACCACGATGCGGTCGGCTTTCTGCACGGTGGCCAGGCGATGCGCGATCACGATCGTAGTGCGGCCCTGCATGACGTGCTCCAGCGCCAGCTGGATAGCCGCCTCGCTCTGTGCATCCAATGCCGACGTGGCCTCGTCGAGCAATAGAATCGGCGCGTTGCGCAGCATCGCGCGCGCAATGGTGATGCGCTGCTGCTGGCCACCGGAGAGCTTGACGCCGCGTTCGCCCAGGTCGGTCTGATAACCCTGAGGCTGTTTTTCGATAAATCCATGCGCTTCGGCACCGCGTGCCGCTTCGACTACTTCTTCGTCGCTGGCGCCCGCACGGCCGACGCGGATGTTCTCCAGCGCATTGCTGGCAAAGATGACACTGTCCTGGGGCACCAGCGCGATGTGCTCGCGTAGGGATCGGAGCGTAGTGGTGGCGATATCCTGCTCGTCGATCAGAATCTGCCCGTGCTGAGGTTCGTGGAAGCGCAGCAGCAGCTGGAACACCGTGCTTTTGCCGGCGCCGCTGGGTCCGACCAGGGCGATGGTTTCGCCGGGCGCGATACGCAACGAGAAATCCTGCAACGCAGGATGATCCGGTCGCGATGGATAGTGAAAATCGACATGTTCAAAACGCATGGCGCCGTATACGGGTTTTGTCAGCGCGATTGCGGTCGCTGCATCGTGTACCTGAGGCTGGGTTTCCAAAAGTTCGCTGATACGTTCCATTGCACCGGCGGCGCGCTGCACCTCGCCCCAGACTTCGGTCAATGCGCCCACCGACCCCGCGGCAGTAACCGCATACAACACGAACTGGCTGAGCAAGCCAGGTGTCATCACGTTGTTGATCACGTCTTTGGCACCTACCCAGAGCACGATGGTGACCGCGCCAAATACCAGCAGGATCACCATCAGCGTCAGCGCCGAACGCGTGCCTATGCGTTTGCGTGCGGTGGCCAGGCTGCGCCCGATGACGCTGTCGAAGCGCTGGGTTTCCTCGGGTTCGCGAGTATTGGATTGCAGGGTTTGAATTGCGCCCAGAGATTCAGCTGCCTGGGCACTGGCATCGGCCAGGCGATCCTGCGAATCACGGGACAGGCCACGTACGCGACGGCCAAACAGCACGATCGGCAGGATCGCCATCGGAATAACCAGCGCCGCCAATCCCGCAAGTTTGGGGCTGGTCCAGACCAGCGCAATGCTGGCACCGATCAGCATGACGACGCTGCGCAGTGCCACCGAGGCACCGGACCCGACCACGGTCTGGATCAGCTCGGCATCGGCAGTCAGTCGCGACAGCAGTTCTCCGGTGCGGTTCTTCTCGAAGAATGCAGCGTCCAGCCGCAGCAGATGCGCGTACACGGATTTACGCAGATCGGCGACCACGCTTTCGCCGAGCATGGAAACGAAATAGAAGCGCAGCGCCGTGCCGATGGCCAGCACCACGGCAACGCCGAACAAGGCAATGAAATAGCGATCGATGGTGCTGGCATCGGCAGCAGAGAAACCGTTGTCGATCATCTTGCTGACCGCCAGCGGTAGAGTCAGCGCTGCCGCCGATGACACGCCCAGAAAGAACAGCCAGGCCAGCGCCAGGCGCCAGTAGGGTTTGACGTATGGCCAGACGCGTCGCAACGGCGACAGGGATCGGGTGGTGCCGGGTGTGGATTCGACGCTCATTGCGTGCACGTGCAGTGGAGTGGGACGGACAGGCGATGATGCATGCGCCCCTCCAGGAAATTCAGAGCCGGGCGCTTTCGATGCACGTCCCGCTGCGACATGGTGGCGGCGCGCGAAAAATCAAGCAGGTCAATCGAGTTCTTTGGTCCTGGCGCTGCCGCGCGTAGCGTCGCGCAATGCTACGACGAGCTGTGCCGCTCGACCTGCAGCAATCTGCACGTGCAGACAGACGCCGTCGCTGTCGAATGACTCAGTCAGTTTGACTGCATTGAATTGGTCGAACGCAGCGTGCGCCACGCCCAGCCATTCGAATCCCAGGCGTATTGCCAGTTTGCTCTGCGCAACCAGCGCAACGCGTTGCGCGGTGCGCAGGCACTCCGCCGCAGTGCCGCCGTAGGCACGCACCAGACCACCGGCACCCAGCTTGATGCCGCCGAACCAGCGCGCCACCAGCACCACGACGCGATCGAGTTGCTGGCCGTCGATCGCCGACAGAATCGGCCGGCCCGCGGTGCCGGCGGGTTCGTCCGCATCCGACCAGCGATACGCGCCGCCAATCCGGTAGGCCCAGCAGTTGTGCCTGGCATCGACGTTTGTCGATTGTGCGACGAATTGCAGCGCTGCGGCTGCGCTATCGACGCTGCTGGCGCGGGCCTGGAACCGACTCTTCTTGATTTCCTGCGCGAACTCGGCCGGGGCGGCCAGGGTCCAGAGCGACATCAGCGTTCGTAGCGGCGCAGGTCCGGAGGCAGGCGGTAGCTGGGGTAAGCAGCACGGAAACGTTCGACTTCGTCACGCGCCTGCTGAGTCCGACGTGCGCTGACCAGATTGCGGATGTGTTCTATCCAGTCTGCCGGGGCCAGCATCTCGTCTTCGCCGCTGCGCCTGCGCTCGTCGTAGCCGGAGCTGTCGCTTTCACCCTCTTCCACGTCGGCACGCTTGCGCGATCCGGCGATGTCCATTCTTTCCAGCTTGGTTACTTCGGGATCGGGCGCCATCGCCGGGGCCGCGGCAGCGGGTGCCTGGTTCGTCGATAACGCATCGTCGCGAGCCGACGGCCGGGGCAGGGATTGCCGCTGCTCCGGCGCACGCCCGGGTTCGGCATGATCGGCGCGTGTATGGGGCTCATCGATGATCACACCATTGTCGCGCGCCGGTCCGGAGATGATCTCGCTCAGCGTGGGCTGGGACTTGGCCTGCGGCGCGACGCCACCGATCGCTTTCTGCTCGCGCTGAGCCTGCGGCGGCATGACCGCGGTATCGAGTGCCCGCCGTTGATCACCGGACTGCAGGTCGATCTCCATGACGTCGTATTTGGCAGCCGGTGCCAGCACACCTGCTGCCTGCTCTTCCTGCTGCGCCAGATGCACACGCCAGCCGATACCGGCTGCGGCCACCACCGACGCGGCACTGGCAATCGGAATCAGCCAGCGCTGACGCGCAGCGGGACGGCGCACCGCATTGCTGGCGCGGCCGAGTATCGCGGCATCCAGATGCTTGCCCGGCTCGCTCAGTGGCAGGGCGCGATAGCGCTTGAGCAGCTCGCTGTCCTCGGCCAACAGTGCCTCGATGTCGTCGTCTTGCGGAATTATTGGCGTGTTCATGAGCCCAGTGCCTCGCGCAGTTTTTCCAGCGCGTAGCGCAGCCGCGATTTTGCTGTTTCGCGTCCGACGCTGGTGACCTCGGCGATTTCCTCCACCGACAATCCATTTTCAACGCGCAGCAAAAAAGCGCTGCGCTGGTCTTCTGGCAGCGTCGCAAGGGCGCGCTGCAATTGCCGCGATTGCTCGAATTCGCTCAAAACCCGATCCGGGCGTTCGCTTTCGTCGTTTTCAGCGAACTGCATCGCGAGTTCGGCCTGCTCGCCGTTTTCCTCGGGTCTATGCCGGCGAAACCCGTCAATCAGCAGGTTGTGCGCGATCTGCAACAGCCAGGTGCTGAACTTTGCGTCCGGGCGATAGCGGTCACGCGCCGAAATCACCCGGCTCCAGGTGTCCTGAAACAACTCATCGGCCAGATCACGGCGCGTCACACTGCGCAGCAGGAAGCGATACACGGTGCCGCGATGGCGCGTGTACAGCGCCTCGAAGGCCCGCGCTTCGCCGCCGGCATACGCCAACATGAGTTCCTCGTCACTTCGATCCAGCATGGGGCGGGAGCGTAATGGAAGCGCCGCCCGCGGCATAGCGTCGGCTGCATGTAGGAGCGGCGTGAGCCGCGATGCTCCACGGATCCAGTTGACATTCAGGGCGAGCGTTGCGGACACGGGCATCGATTCGGCAGAAGTTGCCAGATGAAACGTCCCTGTGCGCGATTCGGGTTTTGGCGAGGCATCCAAACCTGAATGGAGTGTAGGGTGGGTGATAACCCACCATTGTCAAATTTTCCAAGATGGTGGGTTGTCACCCACCCTACATTCAGAAAATCATCGCACCCATTCGCCGGCGCGTACGGCTGACCAGATCGGCGTCATCGATCAACGGAAACGCTGCGATCAGCGACTTGCGGCCGAGGTCGTCTTCGAATTTTCGATCACGGCGCATGATTTCCAGAAACGCTTCGATGGCGCCCTCGGCATCACCCGCAATCAGGCGGCGCACGCCAAACTGGTAGCGTGCCAGATGATCGTCCTCCTTCGTCGCCAGTCGGGCAGCCAGGCTGCGCTCATCCGGCGCTTCCTTCAGCGCCTTGGCGAATTCGAGCTGGGAGCGGGCACGCCGTGCCGTATCGTGTGTAGCAAGATTCGCTGGCAGCGCATCGAGTTCCCTGATCGCGGTTTCGGTATCTCCGACTGCTACCAACGCCTGAATCAAATCGAGCTTGAGCTCAGCCTTATCGGGTTCGGCTCGAATCGCGTCGTACGCGTCCTGCAACAGCTCCTGCGGGGTGCGCTCGACGGTGATCTCCTCAATAAGCTCTTCGTCCGCTGCCTCGACGCCCTCCAGATGCGGTGCCAGCCATTCCTTGATCACCGACTCGGGTTGCACGCCCATGAAGCCGTCGGCTGGCCGGCCATTGCGGATCAGCATCACCGTGGGCAACGACCGGATGCCGAATGCCGCCGCCAGCTGCATCTGCTCGTCCGTATTGACCTTGGCAAGCAGCACCTTGCCCTTCAGCTCGGTCACCACCTTTTCGATGATCGGGGTGAGCTGCTTGCAGGGCCCGCACCACGGCGCCCAGAAGTCCACCAGCACCGGTTGCTGCATCGAAGCAGCAAGGACCGTTTCCTCGAAATCGGTTTGAGTGCTGTCGAAAATGTAGGGGCTGGTGTTCATAGTCGTCGTCGCCAATGAATTTCGGAAATAGGGTGCAGTCGGCGCAATTCAACTGCCTGTGGATTCTGTAGAGCGACCTGCAGTCGCCATCTCAACACTTCCGATTCCTTGAGACGGCGACCACAGGCTTGCCCTACAGGACTCAGGGCAGTTTATAAACCACGCCATTCTTCATCACGAAGCGCACATCGCGCAGCAGACTGATGTTCACCAACGGGTCGCCCTGCACTGCGATGATGTCTGCGTATAGCCCAGGCGCAATGCGGCCCGAGTCGGCCTCGACGCCGAGAATCTTCGCGGGCGTCACCGTGGCGGCACGGATGGCGTTGATCGGCGTCACGCCGGCCTCCACCATCAGCTCGAATTCGCGGGCATTGTCGCCGTGCGCCGATACGCCGCTGTCGGTGCCGAAGGCATAGCGCACACCGGCCTTTTGCGCGCGCGCGAAGGCATCCTGGATCTGCGCGCCGACCTTGATCGCCTTGGGTCGCACGATTTCCGGGAACCAGCCATCGATCTTGGCCTTTTCGGATACATAGACACCGGCCAGGATCGTCGGCACCAGATAGGTGCCGTGCTGCTTCATCAGTTTGATGACTTCGTCGTTGATGTAGGTGCCGTGCTCGATCGTGGTCACGCCGCCCAGCACCGCGCGCTTCATGCCCTCGGCGCCGTGCGCATGAGCCGCGACGGTGAAGCCGTAATCGTGCGCGGTATCGACGATCGAGCGGATTTCGGCGACGGTGAACTGCGGATTGTCGGCGCTCTTGGCATAGCTCAGCACGCCGCCGGTGGCAGTGATCTTGATCGCGTCGGCGCCTTCCTTGTAGCGCGCGCGTACGGCCTTGCGTGCCTCGTCGACGCTATCGACGACACCGTCTTCAGGCTCGGGATAGCCCATGGCATGCAGCAGGTCCTGGTTGACGCCATTGCGCGGATCGGCATGGCCACCGGTGGTTGCGATCGACTTGCCGACGGCGTAGATACGTGGGCCCTTGGCGATGCCGGCATTGATCGCATTACGCAGCGAAATCGCCACACCGTCGCCAGCGCCGAGATCGCGCACGCTGGTGAACCCGGCGAGGAGAGTGCGTTCGGCATAGAGCGCGGCACGCAGTGCATAGTCGGCAGGGTTCAAACGGAAGCCCTCCGAATACGACTCCTTGCTCTGCTGGCTGGCCAGATGCACATGCATATCGGTGAAGCCGGGCAGGCAGGTGTGTTCGGGCAGTGCGATTTCGGAGGCGCCGTCGTGCTTGAAGTCCAGGCCTTTCTCGACACGGCTGATGCGTCCGTTTTCGACCAGGATGGAATGTGCGCCGATATCGCGCCCGGCCACGGGATCGATGACGTGTCCACAGCGCAGGATGCTGGTGCTCTGCGCTTGTGCCAGGGCGGCGGTAAACAGACAGCAGGCGGCGATGCCGAACTTCAGGCGCATTGGTTTCTCCCCGGGACAAGTCTCTCGATCATAGCCGCGGAAGTAGGGTGGGTGGAGCGCAGCGCAACCCAGCGCTGCACAACCACTCGTCAATTGGTGGGTTGCGCTTCGCTCCACCCATCCTACGTGACATGGCGATCCTGAGACGCCGGGCGTTTCGGGTTTTCCGATCGCCGCCGCTGCGGTAGTCTGACGCATTCCCCAGATGATTCAGCCGCCTACGCGGCAAACCGACCATGCAAGAACATTACGATCCGCGCAGCATCGAGCAGGCTGCCCAAGACTACTGGAACCGGCATCGTGCCTTCGAAGTGAAGGAAGATGCGGGCAAACCCAAGTATTTCTGTCTGTCCATGCTGCCGTATCCGTCGGGCGCGCTGCATATGGGCCATGTGCGCAACTACACGATCAGCGATGTGATCAGTCGCCACAAGCGCATGACCGGCCACAACGTGCTGCAGCCCATGGGCTGGGACGCCTTCGGTCTGCCCGCCGAGAACGCCGCGATCAAGAACCAGGTGCCGCCCGCAGCGTGGACCTATCAGAACATCGCGCATATGAAGACGCAGCTGCAGTCGCTGGGCTATGCCATCGACTGGACGCGTGAATTCGCCACCTGCAGCCCCGACTACTATCGCTGGGAGCAATTGTTCTTCACGCGCTTGTTCAAAAAGGGCATCGTCTATCGCAAGAATTCGGTGGTGAACTGGGATCCGGTCGATGAGACCGTGCTGGCCAACGAGCAAGTCATCGATGGTCGTGGCTGGCGCTCGGGCGCCCTGGTCGAGCGCCGCGAAATCCCGCAATGGTTTTTCCGCATCACCGACTACGCAGAGGAACTGCTGCGCGAACTCGACAACTTGTCCGGCTGGCCGGATGCGGTCAAAACGATGCAGCGCAACTGGATTGGACGCTCCGAAGGTCTGGAAATCCAGTTCGGCGTCGATGGCGGCGAGGCGATCACCGTCTACACCACGCGCCCCGATACCTTGATGGGCGTGACGTTCATCTCGGTCGCTGCCGAACATCCTTTGGCGCTGAAGGCCGCTCAGACCAATGCGGAACTCGCCGCGTTCTGCGTCGAATGCAAGAACGTCGGCGTCGCCGAGGCCACGGTCGAGACCCAGGAAAAGCGCGGCCTGCCGACCGGACTGTTTGCCGTGCACCCGATTACCAAGGCCAAGGTGCCGGTCTATGTCGCCAACTTCGTGCTGATGGGCTATGGCACCGGAGCAGTAATGGCGGTGCCTGGACATGATCAGCGCGACTGGGAGTTCGCTACCAGGTATCAGCTGCCGATCAGGCAGGTGATCCGTCCGCTCGATGGCGGTGACGTTGATCTCACCATTGGCGCGTACACTGAGCATGGCCTATGCACCAACTCTGGTGCCTACGATGGCATGAACTTCGAACAGGCCTTCAATGCACTGGCCGATCGCCTCAAGAAGGCCGGGCAGGGCGAGAAACGTGTCAATTACCGTCTACGCGACTGGGGCGTCAGCCGTCAGCGCTACTGGGGTTGCCCGATCCCGATCATCTACTGCGCCAAATGCGGTGCCTTGCCGGTGCCGGAAGATCAGCTGCCGGTGGTGTTACCCGAAGACGTGGCGTTCACCGGCGTCAAATCGCCGATCAAGGCCGACCCGGAATGGCGGCGCACGGTCTGCCCGCAATGCGGCGGCGCGGCCGAGCGCGAGACCGACACCTTCGACACCTTCATGGAGTCGAGCTGGTACTACGCGCGCTACACCTCGCCGGGCGCCAAGGATCTGGTCGATGCGCGTGCCAATTATTGGTTGCCGGTCGATCAGTACATCGGCGGCATCGAACACGCCATCCTGCACCTGCTGTACTTCCGCTTCTTCCACAAGCTGATGCGCGATGCCGGGCTGGTGCACTCGAATGAGCCGGCGACGAATCTGCTTTGCCAGGGTATGGTGATTGCCGATACTTTCTATCGCGAAGACAGCAACGGCGCCAGGAACTGGTTCAATCCCGCGGATGTCGAAACCGTTCTCGATGAGCGCGGCAAGATCATCGGCGCCAAGCTGATCGAAGATGGTCAGCCGGTTTTGATCGGCGGCACCGAGAAAATGTCCAAGTCCAAGAACAACGGTGTCGATCCGCAGGCGATGATCGACAAGTATGGTGCCGATACGGTGCGCCTGTTCTCGATGTTCGCCGCACCGCCGGAACTCTCGCTGGAATGGAATGAGGCCGGCGTCGAAGGCATGGCGCGCTTCTTGCGCCGGCTGTGGCGAGAGGTGCACGCGCACGTGGCGAAGACGGGCGGCCTGCCCAAGCTGGACAAGGCTGGCCTCAATGCCGAACAGAAAGCCGTGCGCCGCAAACTGCACGAGACCATCCAGAAGGTCGGCAACGACATCGGCAATCGTCACACCTTCAATACGGCCATTGCCGCGGTGATGGAGCTGATGAACACGCTGACCAAGTTCGATGACAACTCCGCCCAGGGGCGTGCGTTGATGCAGGAGGCCTGGTCGGCAGTGGCGCTGCTGCTCAACCCGATCACCCCGCACACCGCACATGCGCTGTGGCAGGCGCTGGGCCATGCCGAAACCTTGATCGAGGATGTCGGATACCCCGTCGCCGATGCCGACGCCCTGGTTCGCGATACGATCACGCTGGCGGTTCAGGTCAGCGGCAAGTTGCGCGGTACCATCGAAGTGGCCGCCGGTGCGGAAAAAGAAGCCGTCGAACGTCAGGCGCTGGCGGAACCTTCGGTGGCCAAGTTCCTCGATGGCCAAACGGTGCGCAAGATCATCGTCGTGCCCGGCAAGATCGTGAATATCGTGGTGTAAACCTTGCGTGCGTAGGGTGGGTGCAACCCACCATTGCGTGGAATTCGACAACGGTGGGTTGCACGCATTTTAAGGAAGTTCTGAATAATCCTGACGTTAACTTCGCTGTACAGCTTGTTGTTTGCCACACCCGGAAAAACCTGCGGTTTTTCGCCCCCTGACTCAGGGGGCTATCGCGGCTCCGAACTTGTTCAGTGGTTCCCTAACGCCGGTACGAACTATGCACAACGTATTCCGAATCGCTCTGTTCACTGCACTGATCGCGCTGTCGAGCTGCGGCTTCCATCTGCGCGAATCCGCCAACCTACCGGCAGCGCTGCAAACGCTGCGCATCGACTCGGTGGATACATTGAGCCCGCTGCCGCAGGAACTGGGCCGTGCATTGCTGCGCCAAGGTGTAAACTTGGTGGATTCCGATGCAACTAAATCCACCGTGCTGCGTATCCTCGCCGATACCCAGGCCACCGTGCCGCTGAGCTTTTCCGGCTCGGCCCGTGTGCAGGAATACCAAGTGGTGCATCGAGTGGAATTCGAAGTGCTCGATGCTGATGGCAAGCCATTGGCGGCGCGCAGCATTATTGAACGCAAACGCGATTATCGCTTCGACGAGACCCAGGCCCTGGGCGCCGCTGCCGAGGACGAACTAGCCCGCAAGGAACTGCGCCGCGAGATGGTGCAGGCACTGCTGCGGCGGCTTGAAACCGTCGGTGGCTGAGGCCACAAAGTGGCCATTTCCGCCTCACAACTCGACGACCATCTGGCCAAGGCCAGCGAGCTGCGTCCGGTCTATCTGATTGCCGGCGAAGAGCCGCTGTTGTTGCTGGAAGCCGCCGACGCGCTGCGCAAACGTGCGCGCGCTCTGGGCTACAGCGAGCGTGAGGTGCTCGATGTGGAATCCGGTTTCGACTGGAACGATCTGGCCCGCGCCGGTGCTTCGATGTCGTTGTTCGCGTCGCGCCGCATCATCGAACTGCGGCTGCCTACCGGCAAGGCCGGCACCGAAGGTTCGAACGCGATCACCGAATACTGCGCCAGCGCGCCGCAGGATGTAGTGCTGATCATCCATGCCATGCAATGGAGCAAGGCGCACGAGGCCAAATGGGTGCAGTCGGTCGAAAAGGCCGGTGTGTTCGTGCAGATCAAGCCGGTGTACCGCGAAGAGCTGGTCGGCTGGATCTCCGCCCGCGCGCGTTCGCGCGAGGTGCAGTTGACACCCGATGCGGTGCAGCTGCTGGCCGATCGCATCGAAGGCAACCTGCTGGCCGCGGCGCAGGAGATCGACAAGCTGGTGCTGCTCGCACCCGGCCAGCGCATCGATGCTGATGCGCTACTGGAGCTGGTGGCCGATAGCGCGCGTTACAACGTATTCGGCATGGTGGATGCCGCACTTGCAGGCGATGGCGCGCGGGTCCGGCGCGTGCTGGCCGGGCTGAAGGCTGAGGGTGAACAGGTGGCCGGACTGTGCGGTTGGCTGGTCACCTCGTTGAACGTCGTGCTGCGTCTGGCCGCTGTGCCCCGCCATCAACTGGACAACCAGATGAAGAATGAGCGACTGTTCGGCGCCAGGCAGAACGCCTTCAAACGCGCGCTGGCGCGGGGCGATCGCGCGTTCTGGGAGCAGAGGCTCGCCGAAGTCGCCTTTGTCGATCGTGTCTCCAAGGGCCGCGCCGGCGGCGATGCGTTTCTGGCGCTGGAGCGCACATTGCTGCGCATGGCCGATCAGGGCGTCGCACAGGGCATGGCGACGGGGGCAGGGTGACCGCGTCGCCGTTGATTGCGCTGATGGGCGGAACGTTCGATCCGGTCCATATCGGCCATCTGCGCGCCGCGCTGGAAGCGGCGCAGGCATTGAATGCGACAGTCCGCCTGATGCCGTCCCAGGTGCCGCCACACCGGCCGCAGCCACTGGCTTCGGCAGCGCAGCGCCTGCGCATGCTGGAAATCGCCATCACGGGCCGGCCCGAGTTGCAGATCGACGCGCGCGAGCTGCAACGCATCGGACCCAGTTTCAGCGTCGATACCTTGATCGCACTGCGTGCCGAGGTGGGCGATAAGCGGCCGTTGGCGTTGATCGTTGGCGCCGATGCTTTCGCCGGCCTGCCGAGCTGGAGCCGCTGGCTGCAGCTGTTCGACTTGGCGCATATCGTTGTGCTGACACGCCCCGGAGCGGCGACGGCAGCCGATTGGCCGGAGGCGTTGCACGCGCAGACGGACGTCAGACGCTGCACCGATGCAGCTGAGCTGCAGACTGTCGCCAGCGGCAAGGTATTCGCGTTGGCCGTTACGCCGCTAGCGATCTCGGCGACCGCGGTGCGTGAGTGTTTCGGTCGCGGCGAGGTGCCACATTGGCTGGTGCCGTCCGAGGTGCTGGCGTATATCGAGCGAGAAGGCCTCTATCGTTGGTGAGCGAGAATCGGGCTCGCGTGCGCTTGTGCCGAAATCGCCAGACGATCGGATTTTGGTCTCGTGGCGGCTCAGCATGCTGTGGCTGCAGGACTACTCGAACCCACTGGTAAATACGCTTTCCGATGCGACGGAAAAGTTCGCCGTGCCATTGGCTGCGAAGTGCAACGAGATCGTGCACTGCGGATTGTTGCCGCAAATGCTCAAATCACCGGCCCAACCTGAGAACACGCTTCCGGCATTCGCCGTGGCATTCAGCGTAACGCTCGATGCTGCAGGAAAAGCAAATGTGCAGACAGCACCACAATCGATGCCCGCCGGATCGCTGCTTACGATGCCAAGGCCATTGCCGCCGAGGCTGACGGTGAGGGGAAGCTGCTGTCGACGGAAGGTGACGGTGATGTCCAGCGTGCTGTTCACGCTCAGCGCGCATACCGGATTGGACGCGCAGACCGCGGCGTCTCCAGACCATGTGTCGAATTCAAATCCACTGCCCAGAATTGCGGCGGCTTCCAACGTAATGGTAGATCCGGTCGCGAAACTCGCGGTGCAGGTCGTCCCACAATCGATGCCGGCGGGTGTGCTGAAGACGAGGCCGGTCCCGATCCGATGAATCGCCATCGTCTGCATCGCGGGCGAAAAGGTGGCGGTTGCGGTGAATGCGGCAGTGACATTCAGATCGCAGACTGGATTACTGCCGCAGACAGCGGCCGCATTCGACCAACCGGAAAATACATGTCCGAGCGACGGCGTGGCGGTCAGTCGGACCACGCTGCCCTGTGCAAATTCGGCGCTGCAAAAGCTGCCGCAGTCGATTCCCAGCGGCAGGCTCTGAACACTGCCGATGCCAATGCGCGTCACAGCGACGGTAATCAACGGAGCGAAGCTCGCTCCGACAGCGGTGATCGCATCGATCGTCAGCGTGCACGTGAGATTGCTGTTGCAGGTGGATGCGGCACCGGACCAGCCGGTGAACAGCGATCCGACGCCGGGCATTGCCGTCAGCGTAACGGTCGTTCCTGGGGTGAAGTACTCTTCGCAATCGCCGCCAAAGCGATTGCAGGCGATGCCAGCTGGCGCGCTGCCGATATCACCACCACCATTGCCACTGACAGTTACATTGAGCGCCAGTCGGCCGTCGCTGAATCGCGCTACGTGCAAACGCCGATGACCGAAGCGGCCATCGCCCGAGGTGCCGATCACGAAAATACGGTTGTTCGGCAGCGGCAGAATCGCCGATATCTGTTTGCTGCCGTCGCTGAAATCCCAGGGCACGGCGACAGCACTGCTGCCCAGTCCCGTACCGGGATGGATCAATCGCAATTCGGTAGACGACAGAGGTTGGCCGCCGGCCGATATGCCCGAGAGCAGAGAAGACCCGAACACCCAGTTCTGATCGGATCGAATGGCAAGCGTGCTGGGCCCGCGCTCGGTCACGCTGCCGACATTGTAGTGATTGGACCAGTCCGCAAACAGGCTGCCGTTTGCATTGAATCGCACGGGCGCCGCCGCATAGACCGCAGTGCCACCGCCCACGCGCTTCCAATCCGCCACCGTACCGATCGTGTCGCCGGGTTGAAAGGTGAGGGCGAGGGTGTTGAAGTCGCAGGCGATGTTGCCGCCGCCTTGGACCGGCGGATCGTAGATGCGGATGCCGTCAAAATCGAAGGCGCCATCGAGCACTCCCTCAGTCGTAAGCATCGCGATGAAGCAGGCACCAGGATCGCCAGTGCCCAGGCCGTAGCGCACGCCGCCTGCGACAACCAGGCGCGGGTCGCCAGATGCATTGAGGTAGCGTGCGACGCTGTTGATACGTATTGCGCGCGGCGGCGCACCGATGACGAATGGATTGACGTCGAGTAGTACGGCGCCGCCACTGCCAAAGCCAGCGTCGGGCACACAGTCGGCGCGAAACTGCGCGATCAAGCCGCGTGATTCACCGTTCGACAGGCGCGTGCTTCCGACCGCAACGGTGGTGTGAGTGCCGCGCACGAACCAGCCGCGTGCGGCGCCACGTACGTCATCCAATGCAGAGGGGCCAAAGTTGTTGCTGGCCTGAAAGCTGCCCGCGCAACCGCCATAGATGCTGCCTGAGTCAACGAAGCTACGCGCCTGATGCACTGTGGTGGTCGCCGCGCCACCCGGATTGCCGGTGCCAACGAAGCCGATGCTGTTGTCGTCGCTGTAGTACAGGATTCCGCCGGTGGTGAGTGGTGGCCCGACACCCCAACCAATGGTGCTCAAGGCGCCGACTGCATCGGCGTTGAAAACGCTGTAGCGACGCATGTAGAAAAGATCGGGACTGACGAATCGGCTGAAGCTTCCACCGAGCACCCAGCGTGTGCTGTCGATCTCGGCGATACGCGCGTTGCGATCGTTCCAGGCGGCATTCCAGTCGCTGCCGGCATCGAGTGTGAGCGAGCCGGCGTTGCCGAAGCTGGTATCGAGCGTCAATTGCTGTGACTGTGCCGGGGACGAAGTCAGAAAGGCAAGTACCGAGCTTGCGGCGCAAATCGCATTGCACATCGAAATTGAACTGAAACGGTGCATCGTATTTCTCCAACAGTCGGGCATGTCAGACCATTACGCTGTTGCGGGACGAGAGCTATCGTCATCTTCATTGCTCGAATCCATCGGCAAACAGCGTGTCGATCACGCCGACCTCGGCATAGACGAAAATGTCGCTGACGCCATTGGTGTCGAACTGAACCAGGTCGCTGGCCAGTGACTCGAACGCAAAGACCTGACTATTGGCGCTGACCGTTACGCTGTTGCCCGATGTCCCATTGCCGGGAATCGTATTGGCCGGATCGCTGCCGCTGATCAGTTCCGGTGCAATCGCCGGCGTATTCAGCGACCAGACAAACGCCTGATAGGGCAGCACCGCGTTGGTGTTACGGCATTGCGTGATCACCAGACCGGAGTCTGCAATGCGCGCGATATCGCAAAGCCCCATGCTGAGTGCTGCGGGCACTGCTGCGGCAGTAGGAACGCTGAGTCTTCTTGCCCAGAGTTGCGTGGCGCTACCGCCGCCGGCATTGGATCGAAACACGATCGAGCTGCCATCGGCAGAGATCGCGGGATTGCCCGCACCGCTGAGATCACTGCCACCAGGGCCGATGCTGACTCGGGACGTGGTGTTGGCGTTGCGATCGCGTAGATAGATGCGTTGTGAGCCGGTGAACGCACCGTCGACCAAATTGGTCGCGGTCGAAGCGAACGTCACGTAGCGTCCATCCAGGCTGATCGTCGGGGTTTCGCCGAACGATCCGCCATTGCCACCGATGCCTGCAGAACTGATATCGACGCGTTGCGTGCTGTCGTTGAGCAGGTCGCGCACATAAACACTGTTGCTGCTGTTGGCAGGTTCTTCCGCCACCAGGTTTGCGGCGTTGGAGGTGAACGTCACGAAACGACCATCGCCGGAGATTCCGCCCAATCTGGAAAGTGTCGCCGTTGGCAATGCGCTGCCGCTGTTGAGGTTCACCAGCTCGAATTGACTAGTCTGCTGGTCGACCCGCACGATATGCACACCGGCGATGCCGCCGGTATACGTGGACGATGTGGTTTCGAATGCCACATAGCGACCGTTCGCGGATACAGCGGGTCTCTCGTTGCTGGTGCTAGCAGCCGAGGGCTGACCACTTGGCGATCTGCTGGCGATGCTGATCGCACCGCTGTTCAGCGAGTGTGTCAACACCTGGGCGCCGCCCGGCGCGGGCACCAGATTGCCGCCATTGGCTCGGAAGACCAGCGTTCTTCCGTCGGCCGATAGTGAGGGCTGGGTCAATGCGCCGGTGGATTGAATGCCTGTACCACCCGGAATCGCGGGTTGGCCTTCGATGCGGAAGAATGCGAATTGTTGTGCATGGGTCGCATTGCTGCACGACATGATGAAGAAGACGACTGCAAGACATCGGAACATGGCGCAGCAACTCCGTAGCGAGGTTGATTCCTGCTACGTCGTTCCGCGCTGGCGCCTATCACCTTAACAACGCGGTACGTAGGCTGGGGTGAACGTAGTGAAACCCAGCAGCGTCGCATGTCTGCTGGGTTCACTGCGTTCACCCCAGCCTACGCCACTACACCACTGTGATCTGACGCCGCGCTACAACCCCAGCACTTTCGCCAGGCGTTCAGTGCGCACGCGATCGACTTCCATTGGCGCAGAGGCAGTGCGCGACGCGGCCAGCACGCCACTCAGTTGCGCTTTCGCCTGCGCTCTGTCGCCGTTCAGCATGCTGAGTTCGGCGTGGTCGGCGGCAAGCTGCAAGTGAATGACATGCTCGGGCGGAATGCTGCCTTTGATTTCGATCGCGGCGTCCGCCAGTGCCATGGCTGCAGTGTCGGGCTGGCCTTCGTGGAGCGCGATCAGACCCAGAAGCCGCATACCGCGTCCGCGCCACGGGTGCGGCGACGCGAATTGGGTAATGAAGGTGCGTTGCGCCAGCTCGGCGAGTTGGCGTGCGCGCTTCGGGTCGTTGGCCAGCAGCGCGACACGCGCGGCACGAAAACGCGCCACGGCCACAGGTACCGATTGCTCGCCGAAGGCCAGTAGGGCGCGTGCGATCACGTCGTCGAACAGCGCCAAGCTTTTCCGCGTCTGGCCCGCAAGTCCAAGGGTGCGCGCATACTGACTTTCCACAGCAAGCCGGTCTGGCGCTTGCGGTGAGGCGCGCTCGCGGATCAGGCGCACCGCTTGCTCGCAGTTCAGCAGTGCGGCCGCGTAATCGCCCAGCCCGTTCTGCGCGTCGCAGACGTTATTGAGGTAGACGGTGTCCAGCTCGGGTTTGCGTTCGCTGGATAGGCGCATCAGTTCGGCATAGCGCTGATACGAGGTGATTGCGCGTTCGAAGCGGCCGGCACTGGCCTGTAGCAATCCCAGGTCGTTAATCAGATGCGCACTGGCGAATCCGGTGTCGCCGATCAAGCGCGTCTGCACGTCGATGGCGTTTTGCAGTGCAAGCTCCGCATCGGCGAGCCGGCCGAGGCCTTGCAATGCGCGGGCACGTAGCTGCTGTGTCCACACCTGACGCGAGCGTTCGATGTCGGCGTTTGCGGCTATCTCGCGCGCCATACGATCAGCATAGGTCAGTGCTGACGCAGCGTCGCCGGCCATCAATGCGCAATCGGCCAGTGTGCCCAGCAGATTGATCAACAGGATCGGCGTGTAACCTGTTGCGCCATCGGCAAGCTGCAGGCCTTCAAGCCCATAACGGTTGGCGGCTTCAAGATTGCCATCGACCTTGTTCACTTCGCTGAGCGCCCAGAGACTGGCGATGCGTGCCGGTACGTCATCCGGTGCCCAGCGCTCACGCAGGGCCACTGCTGCTTCAGCAGCGACCTTCGCATTTGCTGCATCGCCTTGTGCGAGATAGACGCCCATGCGCGTCTCATGTCTGAGTGCCAGCTCCAATGCTTGGATGCGATCACCGGGCGCAGCCCCGCTCAGCGCAGTATCGAGCAGGCGCAAAGCGCCCTGGTTATCGCCGAGTTTGTAGTAGAGCTGTGCGAGCAAGGCTGCGAAGTCGCCGCGCACACCAGCATCGGACGGTGCGGCCGAGTTCAGCTCGCGTTCGCCGGCGCTCAGCAGATCCCGCACGGTCATCGCTTTGCCCAGGGTCTGGTCCGGGTCGCCAGCTTTGAAGATCGAAGAAAGAAATGCGATGGCCTGGCGTGATCGGTCAAGCTGCCTGTTCGCTTCCAATGCCGAGGCCTCGGCGGCAGCACGTGCTTGCCGAGCCTGCTGCTCGGCGCCGATGGCGCGGTCGCGCTGCACCGTAAGCTGCCATACAAACAGTACGCTCGCGATGGCTGCAAGCAATGCCAGGCTGGCCGCGATGCGATGACGCTGCAGGAACTTCCTCAGCCGGTAGCCGAAGCCATCGCGTGCCGCCCGCAGCGGGCGGCCATCGCGCCAGCGCTGAAGATCATCGCGAAAGGCATCGATCGTGGCATAGCGCTGTGCGGGATCTTCCGAGGTTGCCTTGTTGATGAGACCTGCGAGATCCGCATCGATGGGCACTGGCATCAGTCCTGACGCACTGCGGACCGCGTCCGGTCTTTCACCAGTGAGCACTTCCCGCAGCAATGTGCCCAGCGCAAATACGTCGGTGGCGGTGGTCACCGGCTTTCCGGCTTTCTGCTCGGGGCTTGCGTAACCCGGTGTCCAAACGCGCGTGGAAGTGGCGTCAGCGCGCGCGTCGATATCGATCAGCTTGGCGACACCGAAATCCAGCAACTTGGGCTGACCATCACTGCCGACCATAACGTTGGCGGGTTTGAGATCGCGGTGGATCACCAGGCGCTGATGCGCATGCGCCAAGGCTTGAGCGATCAGGTCAATGAGCTGGATGCGTGCCGCCAGGTTCAATACATGCCGAGCTGCGTAAGCGGTCACCAACTCGCCCTCCACGAATTCCATCACGAAGTAGGGCTGACCGTCGTCAGTATCGCCGCCATCGATGAGTCGGGCGATGCCGGGGTGATCGAGCTGCGCCAGTACCTGGCGTTCCTGCCGCAATCGGCGCCGGCCTTCTTCGGTAGGAAAGCCGCGTAACAGCTTGATCGCCACCTTTTGCTCGAAGTGGCCGTCGGCGCGTTCGCCAAGAAACACGGTACCCATGCCGCCAGCGCCGATTTCACGCAGCAGGCGCCAGGGTCCGAATCGATCGCCTGCACGCGACGGGGCGAATGTCTGCGTCGCGCAGTTCAATACGCTGGCATTCAATGCTCCGTCGGCGATGGCATCGGCAGCCAGCAACTGGGCGAGCTCGATGCGTTCGGCGTCGTCGATGGCCAGTGCCGCGAGGGCCTGGTCGCGCTCCGCTTCCGGTAACGCGACCAGCTCTGCGAAACGTTCATACTGCGCATCGCGTCGAGCCGGGTCAAGTTCTCTGTTCATGCTTCCAGTGCCCGCTTCAGCCAGGCGCGGCCAAAGCGCAGGTCGCGATCAATCGTCGGCACCGACACACCCAATGCGTTGGCTACTTCGGTGCGCTCCAGTCCACCAAAGTAGGTGAGTTCGATGACCTGGGCACTGCGTGCATCGCGCAGGATCAGCTGCTCGATGGCTTCGTTCAGACGCAGGAGGTTTTCATCGTCAGAAATCGCTACGTTTTCCGCGGCCGAGAGCGACTCAGGAACCATGCCGCCACCGCGCTTCTCGCGCTGCCTGCGCCGCGCGGCATCCACCAGGATCTGGCGTGTGGCCTGGGCGATCACGTTGTAGAAGTGCCGGCGGTCTTCCCAGTCGGCCTGTTCACCCAACAGTCGTATCAATGCCTCATGCGCCAGATCGGTGGGAGACAGAGTGCCCCCGGGATGCTGGCGAATGGCGCCGCGGGCAATGGCGCGCACCTGGTCATAGACCAACTCCACCAGCCGCTCGCGGGCGGCGTCTTCGCCCTTGCGCCAGCGGCGCAGCAGTTGCGTAATCTCGGCCTGGGCGCCAACCGGGCTAGTGCTGGAGGACTGCATGCTGTGCTTGCTGTGGTTTCGGGTGTATGCGGGAATATAGTGGTCGCTTGTTGTGCAGGTAAAGGCGTGGTTGCCAGACGGTGACCTTCCAGGTCGCGCCTTTAGGAGCGACTGTCTTTGTGGGTCCGAC
>JANMUE010000481.1:0-12229 GCA_031391205.1 Lysobacterales bacterium
GGGCGTGCGCACCTAACCCCTGCAAACACGCAAGGCTGCTGGGGTTCGCTGCGCTCACCCCAGCCTACGGTGCTGAGACACTACCGGCAAACCCGATGTAGAGAACGCGCCTCCCGCTCCGACTACACTACGAAAGCGCGCCCATCCTGGGACGCTGGTGCGGGAAAAGGAAAACATCCAATGAAGTTCATGCTGATGATGAATACGCCGGCGGGCTGCGACTACCAGATCATGACCTGGCCGAAGGCGGATATCGAAGCGCATATCGGTTTCATGATCGAGTTCAGCAAGAAGCTTGCTGCGGGCGGCGAGCTGGTGGGCGCAGAGGGTCTGGCCGCACCCGGTCAGGCTAAGCTGGTACGTGCCGGCAAGGACGGCAAGGCGATCACCGACGGTGTGTTTCCGGAGTCCAAGGAATTCCTCGCCGGTTATTGGATTATCGATGTCACCACTCCCGAGCGTGCCTGGCAGATCGCGGCCGCAGCATCGGCGGCGCCTGGTGTTGGCGGCGCACCGCTCAACATGGCGATCGAAGTGCGCGAAGTGATGAGCGGACCGCCGCCGCAATGAGTCGTCGACACGTGCAACGCGTATGGGTTTCGCGCCGCTGACCCTGCGCATCGAGCACCTGTTGCGCGACTACGCGCCGCAGGTGCTCGCCATTGTGCTGAGAAAGTTTCAAGACTTCGCCGCCTGCGAGGATGCGGTGCAGGAGTCGCTGATTGCCGCCGCGCTGCAATGGCTCAGCGCTGGCATACCGGACCATCCGCGCGCCTGGCTGGTGCAGGTGGCGCTGCGCCGGATGACCGATCACCTACGCAGCGCGTATGCGCGGCAAAGCCGCGAACAGCAGAGCGCTGACGACGTCGCCTTGGTGCTCGCGCCAGAAATCTATCAGGAGCCGGCGCTGGATCCGGACGATACGCTGTTGTTGCTCTTCATGTGCTGCCATCCGGCGATTACCACGGCATCGGCTATTGCCTTGACCCTGCGCGCCGTCGGTGGCCTGACCACGGCTGAAATCGCCAAGGCCTTTCTGGTGCCGGAGGCGACCATGGCGCAACGCATCAGCCGCGCCAAACAGAGCATCAAGGCCGCTCAGGTTGCCTTCGATGCGCCAGACGCTGCGGAACGCGCCGCGCGCCTGGGCGCCGTGATGCATGTGCTGTATCTGATGTTCAACGAAGGCTATGTCAGCAGCCATGGCGATCAGCTGCTGCGCACCGATCTGTCTATAGAGGCCATACGGCTGACCCGTCTGCTGCATCAACTGCTGTCGGATCATGCCGAGGTGATCGGGCTGCTCGCGCTGATGCTGCTGACCGACGCGCGACGCGCTGCACGCAGCGATGGCCGCGGTGATCTGATTCCGCTGGATCAGCAGGATCGTCGACTATGGGATGCGGCACTGATCACCGAGGGCACAGGCATGGTCAGCACTGCGCTGAAAAAGGGCGAAGTCGGCGTGTATCAGTTGCAGGCCGCTATCGCCGCGCTGCACGACGAAGCCGAGGACGTTGAACGCACCGATTGGGCACAGATTCTGGCGCTCTACAGCGTGCTGCTTCGCATCGACGACAACCCGGTGGTGCGTCTCAGCCACGCCGTCGCCAGTGCGATGGTGCATGGCCCGGCCACCGGACTGGAACTACTCGAGCCCTTGCAACACGATGACCGCATTCGCGGCCACCACCGTCTGGATGCCGTGCGCGCGCATCTGCTGGAGCGCTCAGGCGATTGGCCGGCCGCTATCCCGCTGTATCGCAGCGCGGCGCAGAAGACCAGTAGCACGCCCGAACGCAATTTCCTGATCCGCAGTGCCGCGCGACTTGAACACGCGCATCAGGAAAAACCCGACTGAAGGCTCACCTGCTCCAGGCCACCGCTTCGTGGTTGTTCAGATCGCTGCTCGCCGTGCAATCCCGGCAACGAACTCATCCAGATCGATGTTGCCGACGTTGCTCAGGATCACGATGGTGATGTCGCCGTCCAAAAAGCGAAACAGCTGCGTGCCGGCGCCCATGATCTGACCAGGGCGCTTGGCCACTCGATACGATACGCCGTCCATTTTCGTGGAGTAGGTCCACAGGCCGTAGCCGTAGTCGTCCAACCCCGGTGTCAGCATCAATACCAACGATTCCTTGCTGATCAGCGTCGGCGCAAACAAGGCGCCGGAAAATTTCAGCAGGTCCTCGGCCGTGGCGTAGATTGCACCAGCTGCGTACCAGTTCTCCGGATAGACCGGAAGATCCGGCGCCGGTGCTTTGAGGTCATCGCGAAAAAAATACGTATCGGCCAGCCCTGCTATCACATCGCTCTGCTTCAGCATACCGGTGTCATGCATTTTGAGCGGTTGCAGGATGTGTTCCTTCAACACCTGGGCGTAAGGTTTTCCGTGCAGGCGCTCGATGATTTTTCCAAGCACGATGTAGTCGCAGTTGTTGTAGTCAAACTCCTTGCCAGGTGCATGCGCCAGATTGCCGCTGCAGAACTTGGCCAGCAACCGCTCGCTGCTGTGCGGCGTCTGATACACCGGAATGCCCTGATCGATCGCCGTCTGCGCGTCCTTTACCTGATCGAAATTCGGCAATCCTGAGGTGTGGTTCAGCAACTGATGCACGCTCACCTGGCCCGCACCCTCCCCCGCATAGTCAGGGAGATAGGCACGGATGGGCTGGTCGAGTTCGATCCTTCCCTGATCGCGGAGCTGCAGGATCAGAGCCGCTGTGAACAACTTGGTGATTGACGCGATCTTGTATCGGGTCTGATCGGTGTTCGGCCGCTGGTGCTCCAGGTTCGCCATACCGTAGCTTCGGGCCAGAACCATCCTGCCGCCCTTCTGCACCACGATCGTTCCATGGAAATTATGCGCCTTGGCATGCTCTGCGATGTAGGCATCGACAGACGTCGCCGCAGTGGCATGGCCGCATAGAAACCCGTACAGAAGCAGTATCAGTACACGGTACATTCCCGAATCCCTTTTTGAGGTACGCAAGCCGGCACCGATCAGTGCAAACGGGTGCGCGTCGGTACAAGAGATACCGTCACCGGGCGATCGGTTGCGGTAATCGTGCGCCAGTGAGAACCAGCACTGATCGCGAATCAGCAGATGGTCAGACGAAAGAACCGCACCGGCGTGCGACCGGCGTTGATGAAAGTGTGCGGGCGATGGCTGGCGAACAGATACGGCTCCGCTTCGATGATCCGTTCGTCGCCATTCATCGCCAGGGTCAGTCGGCCCGAAACCACGATCAGCTGCACATGCCATCCCTGCGGGTCGGCACCGGCGCGGTAGCGTTCGCCCGGTTGCAGCGTCCATTCCCAGGTCTCCACCTCGCGCATCACCCGCAGGCTGGACAGCAACGTGCCAGTGCCGCCGCGCCTGCCCTTCCAGCCCAGTCGCCGCGATGGCGATGCCGACATCGCCGTCGGATCGCTGACCAGTTCCGCCAGGCTGGCGCCCAGTGCCAGTCCGATGCGATCCAGTGTGGATGTGCTGACACTGCTGCCGCGGTTCTCGATCGCGCCGATCATACGCAAGCTGACGCCGGCGGCCTCGGCCAGCGCCTTTTGGCTGAGGCCAGCGGCCACGCGACGGCTGCGGACATTCTCGGCGACATGGGCGAGGAATTCGGGCAGAGGTTGACTAGGCAAAATTTTGCTCGTTCAATACTAGGCAATATTTTTCTTATGGGACACGAAATCATGGCCGTCGTCAATTGCATGCGCACCGGTTGGCTGGCTCTGCTGCTGAGCCTGTCCACTGCGACACCGGCTACCGAAGGTCCAGCGCCACCTGCCGCAGGTGTGCACAGCGGCCTGACATCGGCGCAGGCACACGAAGACTTCGAGCTGGCGATCGCGGCGGTTGAGGCCGGCCTGCCGAAGATCACCTGGTTCCAGACGGCTCGACAATGGCGCGGCGCGAAGCGACGCGCGCGTCGCGCGCTGATGGATGTGCACGACAATCACGCGCTGTTCCGCATGTTGCGTCCGCTGCTCAGCCAGATCGGCGAAGGCCATCTCACGCTGAAGCGCAGCGCATCGATGATCGAGCAGGACCAGCAGTCTGATGGCTGGCTTCCGGTTGATCTGCACTGGACCGAGGAATC
This sequence comes from Lysobacterales bacterium, assembly GCA_031391205.1. Taxonomy (GTDB): domain Bacteria; phylum Pseudomonadota; class Gammaproteobacteria; order Xanthomonadales; family Ahniellaceae; genus 0-14-3-00-62-12. The sequence continues at coordinate 4,113 of JANMUE010000481.1, forward strand.
GGTGCGCGTCGTTGACGGGTACGGCGACGCAGCCACAATTCCTGCAGGTGCACGCCTGCTCGCGATTGATGGCCAGTCGACGCAAGCGCTGGTCGACGAGCTGATGGCCGCGCTCGGTCATGACGGCCGCATCCGCACTGGCGCGATGCGCGAAGCAGAAGGCGCCGGCTACGCCCGCGTGCGCTACTGGATGCGCGGCGCGCAGAAGTCCTTCCTTCTTCGTCTTCAGGACGCGAGCGGCAATATCGAAGAAAAACGCGTAGCCGGCGTAGCGGCCTCCTCCCGTCCCGTCCGATCGCGATCCGAAGCATCACCCATGGCCACGTTGGAATGGCTGGACCACCAGACCGCACTGATGCGCGTACCCACTTTCAGCAACCGGCGCTACCGCGAGGCGGGCGCAGACTACCGCGCGGTCCTGCACGAGATGTTCGAAACCCTGCGTGCCCGCGGCGCTGCGCAACTGGTGCTGGACCTGCGCGACAATGGCGGCGGCTCGGAATCGAACGAGAACCTGCTTTACGCCTATCTGGTGCAAGCACCGTTGCGCAAGTATGCAAGGGTGGAGGCTCGCGCTACCGCGCTCGCGATAACGGATGCCAGCGGTCGCCGCTACACGACACAGGTCTACGATCAAGACGAACTCAAACAGCAGCACCTGCAGCCAGACGGACGTCTGACACGGCGTAATCTGCGTCCCGAAGGCCTGATGTCGCATTGGTCGGCAATGACGCCGGTGTTCACCGGGCGGTTGGTGGTGCTGGTCGGCGGCAATACCTTCTCCGGTGCGGCCGAACTCGCATCCATGCTGCACCACAGCCGACGCGGCGTGTTCATCGGCGAGGAGACCGGTGGCGCGCATGCGGGCAATACCAGTGGTTATTCCTGGGAGATTCTGCTGCCCAACAGCGGCATACGACTGGACGTGCCGCTGCTGCGTTTTCAATTCGCGTGGCAGACCCCGCCGCATGGGCGTGGTGTGCTCCCGCATTGCCACATATCCCCGCAGACCCCCGGTGACGCCAATCCCGACGCCGCACTGAAGCTCGCGCGCGATCTGCTGTCGCGTCCGTGGTCGACGGCGCTTCTGCCGACTTGTCCTCAGTCTGAGCCAGCTTCGGCGATGGAAATTTCTTCCCAGGCTATTCCTGAAAGCCCTGCGCGGCACCACCGCGTTTACTCGAAGCCGTCACCAAAAACCGTATCATTGCCGAAGACGATGTAGCTCTTGCCCGTGTACGCTTGAGTGGCCGAGTGTGCTCGGGGCGCCCCGATAATCACGTCACTCAAGCCATCTCCGTTGAAATCTCCTGCAGAAGCGACGGAAAAACCGCTGCGCTCGTTATGGGTGGCGCCGTCAAGACGCAGACCATTGGTGCCGTCCAGCGTGCTCAAGTTCATGATTGCCGGGAACGATGCGACACCAGCGCGACCGAAGACGATATAGCTGCTGCCCATCAGGGTGAATTCCCGATCGGTCAGAGGCGCGCCGATGATCAGGTCATCCAGGCCATCACCATTGAAATCACCGGCAGCCGCAACCGACTGTCCGCTGTAATCTTGCTCAGCAACACCATCGAGGCGAAAGCCATCGCTGCCATTCAATTGACCCAGACCAATGCTGGATGCGAACGGCGATGTCGAATTGCGACCGAAGACGACGTAACTGCTGCCGGATTTGCCGCCGTTTGGGTCTGCATGGCGCGCCCCAATAAGCAGATCGTCGATTCCGTCACCATTTATATCTCCCGCGGTGGCCACCGACTCACCACTTGAGTCTCCAGCCGCCGCGCCGTCCAGCCTAAAGCCCACGACACCATCCAATGTGCCTAGATTAAGGCTGGAGGCATACGTGGCCGCACCCGAACGACCAAACACCACGTAGCTGCTACCGGAGTTATTGCCGTTGGAGTTTGCGGAGAAGGCACCGACGATCAAGTCACCCACGCCGTCACCGTTCACGTCCCCGGCAGACGCCACAGATACGCCCACGAGATCGCCGCCTTGAGCGCCATCAAATCGGAATCCGACGATGCCATCCAGCGTGCCCAGGTCGATGTTCGACGCGAATGGCGTGACTCCGGATCGGCCAAATACGACATAGCCCGCGCCTGATTCGGCGCCGTTTGTATCTGCGAGCGTGGCACCTATGACGACATCGTCGATGCCGTCTCCGTTGATGTCACCAGCGCCAGCAACCGAACCTCCGCTGCGGTCCGTGGGCGCTGCACCGTACAATCGAAAGCCGGTAGTACCATCGAGAGCGCTGAGCTTGATGATGGGTTCAAACGCAGCGACGCCGGAGCGGCCAAACACGATATAGCTGCTTCCTGACACCGGGCCGTTAGGACCCGTGGCGTTTGGAACACCTACGATCAAGTCGTCGATACCGTCGCCATTGACATCGCCAGCCGCCGCTACTGACTGTCCGCAGTAGCTGTAACTGTCGACACGATTCAGGCGAAAACCGTTGCTGCCGGACAGCGAACTCACACTCAGGACGTCGGGAATAGACCCGACGTCTGAACGCCCGAAAACAACGTACGCACACTCACTGTCTGGTTGGTTGTAGTTCGGCACGCCGATGATCACATCATCGACCCCGTCCGCGTTGACGTCACCAGCTCCAGATACCGAGTAGCCACTTTGGGCATTCCGAACCACACCATCGATTCTGATGCCATTGCTGCCATCCAACCCGGACAGTGGAAATACCTGCGCCTGAGCCGTGGTAACAAAAACCGATCCACACAGAAGCGCCTTACGAATCGCCGCCGCAAGGCCCGAGCGCTGCGATAGTGAGGCGGTTTCAGGGCTTACTTCCGGCGTCAAGCAGTTCAGTGCATCGGCATGTTTCATCGGAACACTCGAAATATGTTGCGCTGGCAGGTCATTCAGGGGAAATCTTTGTCGCGAATTGAAGCTCCATATTACCGGCGCTCCTCCAAGTCATCGGAAAAGATCGCCGGAAATCCGCTGTGCACAAGGACGGAACCGGCATCGACTCCAGTTTCGGAGACATCGTCGTCGGCTATGCCAATCACCGCGTCAGGACCAGACATCGAGACCGCATTGCCTAGATGATCGCCATCGCCGCCGGTTGGATCGACGAGTTTGGCTTCCTGTTGCCAATTGCCGTTGCTTCGACTGAAGAGATACACGGCGCCCTGATCGATGCCGACACCGTCTACGGCAGGCGCACCGACGACTGCGTTGTCGCCGACGATGGCGACTGCGCTGCCGAAGCGGTCCTGCGACATCGCATCATTCGCCGTAAAGCGCGCGCGCTGGCGCCACTCGCCGCCGTGCGACCAGTACGCATAGACAGAGCCTGCCCCAGGCAGGCCGGTCGATGCGTCGGGATAGGCACCGACCAGAATCGTATGGTTGGAGATGGCAATAGATTTTCCGAATCCGTCTGCGGCCGTACCGTTGACTGGGTAGAGGTAATAGCGAAGTGCCCAGGAGTCGCTGTCCCGGGCGTACACGTACGCCTTGCCGTAATTCGTAGACGCCTGCACATACAACGACGTGACGACGGCCATACGGTCCTGCATTGCGACGGCATAACCAAACTCTCGCGCGTCGAACATCGGCGGCGGGTAGATTCCCTCATCCGCGATCCAATTTCCCGCAACCCTTTCGTAGGCAAATACGGCGCCTCGGAGTTCACCACTTCCAACGGCTCCGGCGATCAGGAAATCACCCGCCACTGCTACTGCTCCCCCCATGTAGTTGCTGAATCCGGAGTTGCCGTTCATCCGGGTAAGTTTTGCCTGCTGTTGCCAAACGCCTTGGTTGCGGATGAACACGTAGACGGCGCCGGAATTGATCTGAAAAGCATTGGCGCCAGCAACTTCCCAAAGCGGTGCACCAACAACTGCGGTATCGCCATCGACCGCGACCGACGCGCCAAAGAAATCGCCTGCACCACCATCATCCGGCAAGAGCTGTGCTTCGAACACCCACACTCCTTGTTGACGCACATAGACGCGCGCCGAGCCGGCGCCGCTTCCCCACAGAGTGTCGTCGCGCATCACCCCCACGATCATCGTTTCATCGTCGACAGCGACTGAATTGCCAAACGCGTCATATGCCGCCGCGACGTCCGGATTGGAGATGATGGTGGTGGGAAAACCGACGGCTCCGTCAATAACGTGGCTTGGCGACATAGACGCCGCGGCTCGCATTTGCTCGGCATATGAATAGCCCGCAAACAGCATCACGCAGACGCTCATCAGTGCACGGCCCGCGTGGCGGGGCCACGCGCTGTAGATCACGTTCAGCAAAGCAACTCGCATGGGTAGTCCTATGATGCCGATATCTGAAGTTGTTCCACACTGCTGTCTGCTCCCTGCTTGGGTCAACACAGGCGTAGCTACGGTGTGCGTGGCATACACCACTTCTGAGCGATTTCGCACCCGCACTCTACAACGCGTAAACTGGCGGCAAGTGCGATCAACTGTTTTTCAGGCAATGGATCGGCGCTGCGGCGACATTTTGATTTCCGACGCCTGGGCAGCATTGAAGTGTCGGGCGCGCAACACTTGGGCAAAACCGAGGATCAGACCATGGCAACGGGATGGGCAGGCGATGGTGCTGTGCAGGACCAGATCGATGCGACGATCAAGGATGCCGTCGAGCGCGCGCGGCGTGGGCTGCCCAAGGGCAAGAGCTTGATGCGTTGCGAATCCTGTGGCGACCGCATTCCGCCGGCGCGGCGCAAGGCGTTGCCGGGCGTGCGTTTCTGTGTGCCCTGCCAGGAAGCGCAGGATCGCGGCGGGGCCGCTGCTGCAAATCTCTACAATCGTCGTGGCAGCAAGGACAGCCAGTTGCGCTAGTGGCTGCATGATGAGCCCACAGCACAGACTGCGAAGCACATCCGTCGAGCGAGTAGTATTCAAGCCCTGGTTCCAAGAGTGCCTACATGGCCGTCAAACACCAACCGCAGCAAAATCATCTTCTGGCGGCGCTATCGCCGGAGGTTCAGAGCCGATTGTTCCCGCATCTGGAACTGGTACAGCTGCCGTTGCGCGCGGTCCTGTATGAGTCCGGGCGCCCGATGCGCCACGTCTATTTTCCTACCGACTCCATTGTGTCGCTGCAGTACGTCATGGAGAACGGCGCGTCGACCGCGATCCTGGTCGTGGGCAACGAAGGGTTGCTCGGCATCACCTTGTTCATGGGCGGCGAGAGCACGCCGAGCCGGTCGCTGGTGCAAAGCGCTGGATACGCCTATCGCCTGCCCCGATCAAAGGTGAAAGCCGAGTTCAATCTCCATGGCCAGTTGCTGGTGCTGATGCTGCGTTACACCCAGGCGTTGATCACTCAGATCGCGCAGACGGCGGTTTGCAACCGGCACCACTCCATCGACCAGCAGCTCTGCCGCTGGCTGCTGCTCTCCATGGATCGTCTGTCCCACAACCACCTGACCATGACTCAGGAATTCATCGGCAACATGCTCGGCGTTCGTCGCGAGGGCGTCACCCAGGCGGCGCTCAAACTGCAGCAGCTCGGCGTGATTTCGTATGCGCGCGGGCTGATCAAGGTGCTGGACCGGCCCAAACTCGAAGCGCTGAGTTGCGAGTGCTACGAGGTGGTCAAGAAGGAAACCGATCTGCTGCTGCATTACCTGCCACAACGCCAGGTGATCACCAATACCGACTCCATTCCGGAGGTGGAGCTTGGAGCGTCATAGCTGACGGTGCGTTGTACCGTTGCGCGCCGCCCACCGCCTTGGCCACGCCGCGCGCCGTATCCGAGCCATAATGTCGCACCGAAAGCTGTAGCCGATCGTTCGATCCGCGTGCGGACGCGGGTTGAGCGATCGCGGTCCGATCCACGCTAAGGCGCTCGTTGCGCGCCGTCGTGAACCTTTTACTTCCCGTCGCGACTACCCGTTCGAGTCAAACGGAGGGATGCGATATGCAAGAAGACCCGCGGTATCAACGGCGCGCTGATGAGCTGCTGGCGCTGCGCTGCCAACTTGGCGAGCGGCCAGCCTTCGCGGAACTGATACAGCGCTGGGCCGGACCGCTGTGTCGCTACGTGATGCACAACATTGGCGATGCCGATGTGGCCGACGACCTGGTCCAGGAAGTATGGGTAGCCGTGGTGCAAGGCATCGCCCGACTGCGTGATGCATCGAAGTTTCGTTCCTGGCTGTTCGGCATCGCGCACCGCGTGTTGATGGACCGGTTGCGGTCGCGCTACGCCAATCCCATCGACAGCGATGTCGATATCGACGACATCGCGATGCAGGAGATGCACATCAGTCGCGGCGAATCCCTGCACGCCGTCGAGCAAGGGCTGGCCCTGCTGCCCCCGGTCGAGCGTGAAGTGCTGACGCTTTTCTATCTGGAAGACCTGTCGTTGGCCGAAATCGCGAGCACGCTGCTGGTGCCCGTAGGCACCGTCAAGTCACGACTATTCCGCGCACGCGGCCTGCTGCGCGACCAACTCAATCCATCGGAGACAACATCATGAGCAAAAATCACGTCACCGTCCCGGCCGGCCTCGCCGAACAACTGCAGCAAATCACCCGACAGGCCCTGTCCGCGCGCGCGCGCTATGGCCATGTGGCATTGCTGCTGGCGGCGATCGCGATGAGCATCGTGCTGGGCGCGTTGCTGGCCACCGAGCCTGTGCTGCCAACACGCACCGCCGTGGCATTGACGCTGATGCTGGGTATGGCGTTGAGCTGGGTCGTCTATGCCAGCTGGGTGCTGCGTCATCGCTGGACATTGCTGGCCAATCACCGCATCGTCGCCGGGCGCATGGCAGTGATGTTCTCGGCCGTATTCACTGCGGCAGCGTTCGGCATCGGCGTGTATTCGGGTGCGCCGGCCGGCTATTTCGCCGCGGCGACCGGCGCTGTATTCGTGACAGCGGCGGTTGTGTTGTTGCGTAGTGCCCACCGGCAGAAGGCATCGCTGCTGCAACGGCGGCAGCAGCTCGAACGCGAACTGCAGTGAGCGCGATCATGAGCCATTCGTTCCTGTATGCGATCACCTTGATGGCAGCGATGTGGCCGCTGATGTCGCCTGCAGAATACGCGCCTGCCCGCGGACATCTACGCCTCGAAATGCCGTTGCACCCACTGCTCGCACACCGTCCAGAGTTTCGGCGCGCCGCGTGCGATGTCGGGTCCGTAGCGTTCCATCACCTGCTGCTGCGTCACCGCCCTTTCCGACCAGGTGCCGCCGCCGGTAAATACATTCACCAGCAGCGGCTGAAACCGATCGAGTGCCTTGGCGAATCGCGCGTCATTGGTTTCGGCGTTTTCAAACTCGTGCCAGAGGTCCAGCAATTCGCCGCCCTGCGCCGTCGGCAACAACCCGAAAAGGCGCGTCGCGGCCTTCTCTTCCAGTTCGGCCTGTACGTGCTTCGACGTCACGCTATGGATCGGCGTATCGCCGGCGTCCACTTCCACGATGTCATGAAGCAGCAACATCTGAATCACGCGCGCAACGTTCACTCGCTTGGCGGCGTATTCGTGCAGCAACAAGGCGTACATCGCCAGATGCCAGGAGTGCTCGGCTGAGTTTTCCCTGCGACTTTTGTCGAGCAGCGGCGACTGGCGGATGACATTCTTCAGCCGATCGATCTCGCGGAGGAAGGTCAGTTGCTGAGTCAACGCTTCGGTGTGCATGCTGATGATCCTTTGGTCGTTGGTTGACATGAAACGATTCATTATCGGCTCTTCGGTGTGCGCTTGCGAACAGACCCTGCGGCCGGCGCTGCTTAGATTCGGTCACGAGTATCGGCGGCGCAATGGATGGCGCAGGCAGCGCAGCAAAAACCACGACGAGACTCGCGTCGAAACATACCCACCCGAACTTCCGAGGACGCAAATGAAACAGACTTCAGCTTCTCCCAAAAAGCGCACGCCACCGCCACCGTCGACATCGAAGCCAGGCCCGATGAAATCCCAGACCGGACCAACGGCGAATCGCGACAAGGTGCGCGAGGTGCTGCCGGTTCGCGCGGCGCGCCAGTCGAACAAGCCGGTGGAACGATCGAAGTAGCCTGCAGCGGAGGAGTGCTTCACTCCCGCCGTGTGCCGTTGCTGTTGTGGGGGCGCGGGACGCCCCGAAGGGGAGGCTCTCGATGACGAC
>JANMUE010000503.1:0-37016 GCA_031391205.1 Lysobacterales bacterium
CTACTGTTGATGGTCAGAGCAAGAGCTTCGCAGCGGGACGCCGCTCCCACGACGCCGCTCCCACGATATGGCGACTTGCCGGATCGCCATACGACACGCACAATCCGATATCGCACAGGAGCGCCCTATGCACCGCCTCAAGTCTCTGGGTTATCTGCTGGCCTTCATCACGCCAGCGCTGATGCCGATCTCCGCGGCGATGGCCCAGCGCGGCGTGCTGCCGGCCGATATCGCGGCCTGGTTTCCGCTGTTCTTCCTGTTCGTGCTGCTGCCGCTTTCCGATTATCTGATCGGCAAGGACGCCAGCAATCCTGATGAGATCGAAGCCGAACGTCTGCAGCTGCGGCGCTGGTATCAGGTACTGACGCTGGCCTGCCTGCCCATCCAGATGGCGCTGGTGTTCTGGTCGGCGGCGATGTTCGCCACTATGGAACTGGGCCTCGCCGGCAAACTCGGCTGGGTGGTTTCGCAAGGCGTGGTCAGCGGCGTGCTGGCGATCAATGTCGCGCACGAGCTGATCCACAAATCCTCGAAGATCGAAACCAGCGCCGGCGGGCTGCTACTGTGCACCGTCAATTATTTCGGATTCAAGATCGAGCATCTTCGCGGCCATCACGTGCATGTCAGCACACCGCACGATGCCTCGTCGGCACCGCTGGGTAGCAGTGTCTATCCCTTCGTGCTGCAGGCGCTGTGGCGCAACACGCACAATGCCTGGCGGCTGGAGGCAGAGCGCCTGCAGCGTATGAAGCTGCCGCTGCTGCACTGGCGCAACGAGATGCTGGTCTGGACCGCTGTGACGCTGGCCATGGCCTTGAGCATCCTCGCATTGATCGGGCCAATCGGCGTGCTGTTCTTCTTCGCTCAGGGATTGATCGCGGCGATCACGCTGGAAGTGATCAACTACATCGAACACTACGGCCTGGAGCGCCGGCGTCTGGCCGACGGCCGCTTTGAGCGCACCACGCATCTGCACAGCTGGAATTCCAATTATCTGTTGACCAATCTGATGCTGTTCCAGCTGCAACGCCATTCCGACCACCACGAAACCGCCAAACGGCGCTATCAGGCGCTGCGCCACTACGACGCCAGCCCGCAGCTGCCCGGCGGCTATCCGGCGATGTTCTTGTTGGCATTGGTACCGCCGCTGTGGAAGCGGGTAATCCATCCGCGTGTGGCGAGATTCCAGGTGTAGGCCGGGTCCCGCGCAGCGGTACCCGGCATCGGGATATCCGCTGCGTCAAAAAGAACGTCGTCATTTTGTCCGCAACGCCAAACGTGGACGAAAGTTGAATACCTCATCTTCTTGAGGCTACGGATATCCCGATGTCGGGTTCCCCTGCGGGGGACCCGACCTACGTCGGCACCATCACGGTGTGCACTGGAAGTACAGGATGTTGTCGGTATTGGCCGCAACCGCCTGACCCAGGCTGACAGTACCGGCCTTGCGCAGGTGCACCTCATCGCGGTGCAGGCGCAGTTCGTCGTCTTCGCCGGATTTGACGAAGGTGCCGTTGGTGCTGCGGTCGGCAATCATGAAATAGCCGCGCTTGTATTCGATGGTGGCGTGGTTGCGCGAAACCCATTCGTTGTCGACCACCATGCTGGAGTTGGCATCGCGGCCCAGTGTGAACGGCTGCGACGACGGGCTGAGTTCAATGACCCGGCCCTTGAAGCGGATGGTGAGCTTGGCGCCGCCTGCGCCCTGCAGATCATCGAGACGGATGGCGCGCTGCACGGTGGTGACGTTGGACAGGTCTTCCTGCCAGATCACGTCAACGATCTCCAGCGGCTCGATCTTGCCGCTGACCCGCACGGCACCCAGCGCGCGTGTCTTGACGCTGCCGAGGTTGGTCATGCCGCGGACTGTGATCGCCGTGGTGACGATCTGTTCGCGTTTGGAGGTGGAGCCCATGCGCGCGGCGGTATTCACCGCATCGCCGAATACATCGTTGTCTTCGACCAGCGCGTCGCCATGATGCAGCCCGACGCGAATGGCGAGATTGTCTTTGACGAAGACCGGATCGTGCGCCATGCGCTTTTGCATATCGATCGCCGCCAGCACGCCGTTGAGCGCGCCGGGGAAAGTGCACATGACTTCGTCACCGATGGTTTTGATCACGCGCCCGCCATGACGGCCGGTGATATCGGTCAACGCATCCAGCACGCCCGAGATGATGCGCCGGGCCTCGACATCGCCACGCAGCTCGAACAGCTTGGTGCTGCCGCTGACGTCGGCGAACAGAATGGTGAGTGCGCGGGTTTCTGACATGACCGGGGAATGATAGGCGAATCTGATGAACGTCTCTACCCATCCCGACGATTCTTCGCACTTGGGCCTGTAGGAGCGGCGTTAGCCGCTAACGCCTGGCGTTACCGCAGCGTCAGGCAATCGCGGCTGACGCCGCTCCTACAATGCCAGCGCCAGCAAAGCCTCAGCCACGGTCTGATCGGTAGGCAGGATCAGGTTGGCCGCTGCCGCCAGCGGCGTATAGGTGTCATCGCCGACGATGCGGCGTATCAGCTTACCGCCCTGACCGCCTTCGATCAGCGCCGTCATTACGCCCTCGCCGATGCCGGCACTGCGGCGGCCTTCGTCCAGCACCAGGATACGCGCGCAGGCCGCGCCATGGCGCGCAATAGCGGCGTGATTCAACGGCTGCAGCCAACGCAGATCGACCACGCGGGTCTGCTTGCCGGTGCGTTCGGCGACGGTTTTAGCGGCACGCAGCGCCATCGGCACGCCATTGCCATAGGTGATCACCAGCAGATCGGTGGCTGCGTCCGCGTACACGCGTTCTTCACCATACGGCACAGACTGGTCGATCGTGGGGTAATGCGTCAACCAACCGCCATCGCCGGCTTCGTACAGATCCTTGGTCATGTAGAGCGCGATCGGCTCCAGAAACACACCGACCCGGCCATTGACCTTGGACATAGCCACCAGTGTACGCAGCATGCCGGCGGCATCGTCGCCGCGGCTCGGGCAGGCGATGGTCAGCCCAGGAATGTCTCGCAGCGCGGCAATCGAGTTGTCGTTGTGGAAATGTCCACCAAAACCGCGCTGATAGCCCAGGCCAGCCATACGCACGACCATCGGATTGGCATATTGACCGTTGGAGAAGAATTGCAGCGACGCCGCCTCGCCCCGAATCTGGTCGCAGGCATTGTGGTAATAGGCCAGATACTGGATCTCGGGAATCGGCAGCATGCCCATATTGGCATAGCCCTGGGCCAGGCCCAGGATCGTGGTTTCGTCGAGCAAGGTGTTGAACACCCGCGTGCCCTTGAAGGCCTTGTGCAGGCCCTTGGTCACCGTATACACCCCGCCCTTCTGCGCCACATCCTCACCGAACAGCAGGGTCTCGGGGTACTTGCAGAAGATGTCATGCAGCGCGTTGTTGATCTGGATCGCTAGGTGCCGCGGCGGCTGGTTTTCCGGTAGCTGTTTCTCGCTGCCGAATACCGCCAGTCGTTTTTCGGCAAAGTCTGCTCGTCGTGCCTCGGCATTTACCTTGTCGGCGTCGAACGGCGCCAGCGGCCGCATCACTTCTGCCTTGCTGAGTATTTTGGGCGTCTTGTCGGCACGCTCTGCGGCATCCATGCACTTTTTGCGTATGGCTTCGTAATGCGCCAGCAGTTGGTCCTGAGTGAACAGGCCTGATGCCAATGCAATCCCCGCCGACCGCAGCAAGGGATCGCTGGCTTCGACCGCCAATAGCTCTTCGATGGGGCGGTACTCGACCTCGAAGTCGGTGCCGGCATGGCCCATGATGCGCGTGGTCTTCAGATGCAGGAAGGTTGGCTGGCGCGTGGTGCGGCAATGCATGACAGCGCGCGCCACCTGCTCGTAACCTTCGGCCAGGTCCAGACCATCGGCAAAGAAGTAGGCCAGATTGGGACGATGCTGGAAGGCATTGCCAATCCAGCCACTCGGTGTCTTGACCGAGATGCCGATGCCATTGTCTTCGCACACGAACAGCACCGGCGCCGGTAGCCCCTGGTAGTCGGTCCATTGTGCGGCATTGAACGCGGTCTGCGCGGTAGCGTGATTCGACGATGCGTCGCCGAACGAGCAGATCGCGATGCTGTCGGCCGGGATCGGCAATGTATGGCCGATGCGCCGCGCCTGCTCGATGGCAAGCGCAGTGCCCAGCGCCTTGGGCAGATGCGAAGCGATGGTCGATGTCTGCGGCAGTACCCAGAGCGGCTTGGAGCCCCAGACCTTGTGACGCCCGCCCGAGGCCGGGTCGTCCTTGCTGGCGGCGAACGACAGTGCCGAATCCATGATGGGATCCATGCCCGGCAATTTGCGGAAACGCTCGGCCATGAAACCGCCGCTGCGATAATGCAGAAACGCCGGATCGGTATGCCGCGTCAACCGCGCGACCATGGCATTGCCTTCGTGGCCCGAACTACCGATCGTGTAGTAGACCTTGTTCTGCACACGCAACACGCGCGCCATCAGATCCAGATGCCGGCTGATCAACTGCGATTCGAACAGCGCGAGGAAATCCGCTGCCATGCACAGGCTGCCGGGCAGCACCGCCGCATCGGCCGCGGGCCTGGCTGCCACCGCACCTGCATAGCCGCGGACGAAGTCGACGAAATTCTCGTCGCAGACCTGGGCTCGATTGACGTTCTTGGCGCGGGCAGAAATGATCGGTGTTGCAGCGGACATGGGACTTCTCAATAACTCAAATAGTTTGGGACACAAAACCCGGTGTAGCGCGTACATGCTGCAGCCAGGCAAGGATATTCGGGTAGCGTTCGATATCGAATCCGCCCGCAGCCGCAGCATGCGTGTAAGCGAACAACGCAATGTCGGCAACACTGTAGCCCGACGCCACGAAGAACGGCTGCGCCAGCAGATGCTTTTCCATCACGTCCAGTGCCGCATAGCCGCGCTCACGCAGACGCGGCAATTCCTGTCGGCGTGGATGATCCTCGGGCAGCCAGCCGCAGATGAAACGCGCCACTGCGACATAGGGTTCGTGGCTGTACTGCTCGAAGAACATCCATTGCAGTGCACGCGCCCGCTCCAGCCGATCGCCTGGAAAAAAGGTGCTGCCTTCGGCCAGATAGCAGAGTATGGCGTTGGACTCGGCTAGGAACTCGCCATTTTCCAGTTTAAGCAGCGGCACGCGGCCATTGGCGTTCATCGCCAGGAATTCGGGCGTACGTGTTTCGCCAGCAGCGCTGTTCACCTCTACCCAGCGGAACGCAATACCCAACTGTTGCAACAGCAATTCCACCTTGTAGCAATTGCCCGAAGCCCGCATGCCATAGACAGTCAACATGATGACATCCTCAACGGTTGCCGACGTAGTCACACGCGGGCACGAACTTGGTGATCTCCGGGAAGTCCGCTGTCTCGCAGCGCCAGTTGACGATGCCGCTGCGCGTCGCCAGCGCCACATCCGGAATGAACATGATGCTGCCGCCATTCACGCCATGTTGGCTGTCATAGATCAGTTCGATGGTGCCGCCAGTGCGCACATAGGTCTCACGCAGACTCTGCCCACGCATGTCACCCGGCGCCGGCAAGCCAGCCTCGGCATTGCTCGATGGCGCTGCACCATTGCTCATCAGTGCCTCGGCAACCGCCACCTTGGCCATCGATGCGAAATTCAAGTCGCTGACGATGAAGTTATAGCCGATCACCGATTCGCGTTTTGGTATGTAGTCCTCGACCACTTCCACGCGTTCTTTCAGGTCCGCGGTATCGCCTTCCAGCTTGTCCAAGCGCTTTCCGTCGCGGCGCGCGTTCGCGCTCAGATCGCGCACTGCGCCCCCGAGCTTCTCGGTGGCCTCGGCAACCTTTGCCGTACTTTGGGCAACTCGCTCAGTGCCTTTGGCGAGCTTCTCGGTGGTGTCGGACATCACCGCGCTACGCACATCCTGCACGTCATCGTTTTGTTCGCCGCGCATCAGAAAGAACCCGCCGATCACGAACAGCGTGGCACCGGTCAGCAACAAGATTGTCGAACGCATAGGCTTACCCTGTGGGAGCGGCGTGAGCCGCGAATTTTCAAACACCTCTGCAATCTCAATCGCGGCTCACGCCGCTCCTACATCGCAGCGACGATTCAAAATCAGAACGCATTGATGCCCGTGAGTTCACGGCCGACCACCAACTGGTGCACAGTCTCGGTGCCTTCATAGGTAATCACGGATTCAAGATTCAGCGCGTGGCGGATCGGGCAGTATTCCGTGGTGATGCCGGCACCACCCAGAATATCGCGCGCTTCGCGGGCGATATCCAGCGCCATGCGCACGTTGTTCCACTTGGCCAGCGAGACCTGGGTCGGCTGCATATTGCCGGCGTCTTTCAATCGGCCGAGCTGTAATGACAGCAGCTGCGCCAGCGTGATGCGACGGCTCATGTCGGCGAGCTTGAGCTGCACCGCCTGGGTTGCGGCAATCGGCTTGTTGAACAGGATGCGCGTCTTGGAGTAATCCACAGCCTCTTTCAGGCACGCAATCGCCGCACCGATCGGGCCCCAGGTGATGCCATAGCGCGCCTGGGTCAGACAGCCCAGCGGGCCCTTCAGACCTTTGACGTTGGGCAGGCGGCTGGATTCGGGTACGCGCACATTGTCGAAGAACAGCCCCGATGTCACCGAGGCGCGCAGGCTCATCTTCTTGTGTATTTCCTGAGCTGCAAAGCCCGGCGTGCCCTTCTCGACGATGAAGCCGTTAATACCGTCGTCGGTCATCGCCCAGACGATGGCGATGTCGGCGAGATTGCCATTGGTGATCCACATCTTGGCGCCGTTGATCAACCAATCGCCACCGTCACGCTTGGCATGTGTCTTCATGTTGGCCGGATCGGATCCACCATGCGGTTCGGTCAGACCGAAGCAGCCGATGACCTTGCCGGCGGCCATATCCGGCAGCCAGCGGCGGCGCTGCTCTTCCGAACCATAGGCATAGATCGGATACATGCACAGTGAGCTCTGCACCGAGGCGAAGCTGCGGATGCCTGAATCGCCACGCTCCAGCTCCTGGCAGATCAGGCCATAACTGACGGCATTCATGCCGGCGCAGCCGTATTCGGTGGGCAGGCTGGATCCAAGCAGGCCCATCTCGGCCATTTCCGGAATCAGATGATGCGGAAACACGCCCTTGTCGAAGCAGTCGCCGATGATCGGCAGCACGCGCTCGTCGGTGAAGCGGGCCACCGCATCCTGCACGGCGCACTCCTCTTCGGTGAGCAGGGAGCGGATGTCGAAGAGATCGTAGGGGTTGAGCGCCATGGCGGGTACCGGATTGGGCAGTAAAGACGCGGAATTGTAGTGGTCGCCGCCATCCGGCGTAACCCCGCAGCGCTGCGCTTCAAACGCCGGTAGCCAGGGCGTCAGGTATTTGCCACACCGTGCGGCACATGGCCAGTGGCGACATGTTCACGCGCCGAATCGCAGTTGTGCTGCTGATCGTCGAAGAAGATATCGGCACCAAACGCCTGCAGGAACGGGCCCTTGCTGCGCCCTCCCAGAAACAATGCTTCATCGACCCGCACGCCCCATTCGCGCAGCGTCAGGATCACGCGCTTGTGCGCCGGTGCCGAACGCGCCGTGACCAGGGCCGTGCGAATGGGCGAATCGTCGATCGGAAATGCCGCCTGCAGGCGATGCAGCGCGTCGAGAAACCCACGAAACGGCCCGCCGGAAAGTGGCACCGCAGCCTGCTCCGCCTCGTTGCGGCTGAACGCTGCCAGCCCTTGTTCGCGGCCGATGCGCTCGGACTCATCCGAGAACAGCACAGCATCACCATCGAAAGCGATGCGCAACTGGTCGTGCTTCGATGCCGTGGCCTTGCCTGGAAGAATGGTGGCCGCGGCAACGCCCGCGCTCAACGCATTCTGCACATCCTCGGCATTGCTGGACAGAAACAGATCCGCGCCAAACGGCTGCACATAAGGCCAGGTAGGCGAACCGTTGGTGAAAGCCGCTCGCACGATGTCCAGGCCGTAATGCTCGATGGAATTGAAGATCCGCAGCCCGGTGTCGGATGAATTGCGCGACAGCAGGATCACTTCGATGCGCGGCGCGCGCTCGCTGCGTTCGCTGCGTTCGTTGAGCCTGAGCAGCTTCTGCACCAGATGAAACGCGATGCCAGGCTCCAGCAGCTCGTTCTCGCGTGCCATCTGAAATTTCCGATAGGCATCGAGGCCGTCACTCTCGAACAGAAGATGACTATCCTGCAGATCGAACAGGGCGCGCGACGAGATCGCGACGACGAAGCGATCGGCGTCGTTTCGCGTTTCGATCGAGCTGGGCAACGCGCTGCTCACTCGAAGCCATCATCGAATAAAGTCATGCTGGATTGCGCCAGCTCATACGCGGCCAACGCATTGACCAGTCCCCAGCCGGTGAATGGATTGGGGCGCGCGCTGCCCGGCGTGCCGCCACAAGTCCCGGCCTGCGGTAGCGGCGTCGCACTCTGCTGCAGGAATTCCCGAACCGCGGGCGGATCGTTCTTCAGAGACGGGAACGCACTCATCAGCAGTGCCGCAACCCCTGCCACATGCGGCCCGGCCATACTGGTGCCGGAAAAACCACTGCTGAAGCCGGTGCCCGGAACCGTGGAACACACCGAGCTGCCCGGAGCGGAAATATCCGGCTTGGCGCGATTGCTGCCATCCACGGTGACCGGCCCGCGTGAGCTGCCGGTGTTCAAGGAATTGTCCGAACCACTGTTGGTCCAGGCGACGGTGAGCGCGTTGGGATACATCGCCGCCGGGGTGTTGACAGAACCGCAGGAACTGCCCGAATTACCCGCAGAAGCGACCACGAGAATACCTGCGGTGGTGAGATTGTTGACGACAGTCTCCATGGCCGCCCAGTTTGCCGATGTGCAACCTTCCGAGGTCGGGCATCCCCAGGAGTTGTTGATGACATGCGGTGCTTTGGACGGATCCGGATTGTTGCCAGCAAGATCGGTAGGAGCAAGAAACCAATCGAAACACTCGATATAGGTCGACGGCGTGCCGTCGCCTTCCTCCATGTTTCGGCAACCGATCCATTTGGCATCGGGCGCGACGCCGACAGTAAACCCGGTGCTGTCGTTTTCTCCGACCATGGTGCCCATGGTGTGCGTACCGTGCGAGTTGTCGTCGCAGGGCACCGCAAGGTTGATGCCGCAGCTGTTGCTGCCGCCATTGATCAGCACGTGAATTGCGTCATGCCAGTTGTAGTTATGCTCGACGGTCGGCCCGTTGCCGCGGTATTGCGCGATCAAAGACGGATGATCGAAGTCGTAACCGGTGTCCTGCCCGGCAACCACGACACCCTGCCCGCGTGCGCCCAATGCCCAGACATCATTCGCGTTGACCCGATCGACACCATAAGGGACGCCGGGCGAGAGATTGCATGCATCCTTGGCCACGCTGCCCGGCAGCGCGTTACGCACCCGCGGGTCGTCCGCGAGGAAACGCACGTCATCGCGTGCAGCGAGTTTGCTGAGCTGTGCCGGTGTCAATTCGGCGGCGATGGCGTTGACAACGGTAAACGCCCGGAAGTTGACGCCCTGCTTGCGCAGCCAGCGCACTATGGGCGCCTGCGAAGTGCGTGCCGTACTCGACAGCGCATCGTAGGTTGCGCGCAATCGCTGCTCGCGCGGCATGGCACTGGGCTGTTCGGGCAGGGCTTTCACCGCGATCACAGTGGGCTCGATCAATACACGCAGCGGCTGCGTGGACTTGGCGCGAACGGCTTTCGCGATGGCCGGATCCATCTTGGAAGCTGATCCCTTCGGTAATCCCGTTCCGGCCGCGGGCACTTCAGCGGCGCTGGCAAGCATCACCGAAGCAATGAACATGCAGGAGAATGCTGGGGCCTTCTGCGCGAGGCCGATCTTGGTCTTAGAGCATGAACTGTTCATTGATAATACGATCCTCTAGCTTGTGTTCTGGATCAAACAATAGCGTAACCGTTTTGTCGCGCGACTCACGTACCGTCAACTCGATCACATCGCGCACTTCGTTGGCGTCCGCGGTCGCACTGACCGGGCGTTTGTAATGATCCAGGATTTCCAGCTTCAACTCGACATCGGCCGGCAGGATGGCGCCGCGCCAGCGCCGCGGCCGGAACGGTGAAATCGGTGTCATCGCCAGCAACCGGCTGTCGAGCGGCAGGATCGGACCAAAGGCCGAGAGATTGTAAGCCGTGCTTCCCGCCGGTGTGGACACCAGCAGACCATCGCAGATCAGCTCGGGCATCTTTTCCGAACCGTTCAAGAAAATACGCAGATGCGCGGCCTGCTTGGTCTGACGCAGCAGCGATACCTCGTTGAACGCCAATGCCTCGATCGTCGAACCGGATTCAGAAACGACGCTCATCTCCAAAGGCCGCAGCAAGGTGGGCTCGGCTCGATCCAGGCGCGTCAGCAGGTCATCCGGGCGCCAGGCATTCATCAAAAATCCAATGCTGCCGAGCTTCATTCCGTAAACCGGCTTACCCTTTTCACGATATTTGTGCAGAGTTTGCAAC
This sequence comes from Lysobacterales bacterium, assembly GCA_031391205.1. Taxonomy (GTDB): domain Bacteria; phylum Pseudomonadota; class Gammaproteobacteria; order Xanthomonadales; family Ahniellaceae; genus 0-14-3-00-62-12. The sequence goes on from JANMUE010000503.1 coordinate 10,494, forward strand.
ATGAAGCCGTCACCGCCCAGGGCGACGATGATGTCGGCCTGCGCGGGTGCGTGGTCGCCGTGTTTGGCGATCATGACGGCAAGAGCCGCCTGGGCTTCGTCGGCGCGGCTGGCAACAAAGGCTATGCGTCGGTTCATTCACTCAGCATGCCGTATGTGTGGGTAACACGCCAGTCGCAAAACGTATCCAATTACAAAGCGCAGTGCCAGCTCGCGGTCGCGGGCTGCACCTGAGCAGCACGGCCGGCACCACAATCCGGACAAGCGGAATCGGCGCGGAAACGCACTTCGCGGAAGCTCCCCGACAATCCGTCGAAACACTGCAGCCTGCCGATCAGCGGCTGGCCAATGCCCAGCAGCAGCTTGAGCGTCTCATTGGCCTGAATCGTCCCGACGATGCCCGGTAACACACCCAGCACACCGGCCTCGGCGCAATTGGGGGCTTCCCCAGGACCGGGCGGCGAGCTGAAAAGACAGCGATAGCAGGGTGCCACACCGGGGCTCAGATGCGGAGCAAAAACGCTCACCTGCCCTTCAAATCTTTGTACGCCGCCATACACCCAGGCTTTGCCGGCACGGCAGCATGCGGCATTGATCAGGTATCGCGTAGGGAAATTATCCGCGCCATCCACCACGACATCGCAATCGGCAATCAACGCATCAACATTGTCGGCATTCAAGCGTGCGTCGACACCCTCAACAGAAATCGCGGGATTGAGCGCCAGCAATGCGGCTCTGGCGGAGATCACCTTCTTCAAACCGATGTCGGCATCGCGATGCACCACCTGCCGCTGCAGATTGCTGCGCTCGATGCGATCGTCATCGACAATACGGATGTGCCCGACACCCGCGGCCGCCAGATACAACGCAATGGGCGAGCCCAGACCGCCGGCACCGACCAGCAGCACGCGCGATGCCAGAAGACGCCGCTGCCCTGCTACACCCACGTCGGGCAGGCGCCAATGCCGCGAATAACGTTCGTCGAGCGCGGGATCGTTCTCACCTTCAATCGCGATCGGCAATTGCAAAGCCTGCCAGGCATGCATGCCACCGGCGACGGATTCAACACGTGTGAAACCGGCCTGTCGAAACGCCACAGCCGCATGCAGCGAGCGCACCCCTGCGGCACAGAACAACAACACGTGGCGATCACGCGGCAGGCGATGCAGCCAGCTGTCAAAACCTTCGGACATCGGCGCATGCAGGCTGTCGCGTGGGTATCCGGAAAGGCGTTCGACGGTCTCACGAATGTCGAGAAACACGGCGCCTGCTGCCTGTGCCGCAGCCGCCGCTTCAGCGGATACTTCCAGTCCAGACAATCGATTCATTTGCGCACGATACCTGGGTTAATGCGTCGGGAACACGTCGATCGCGAAGTAAGTCGTAGGCTGGTGGGTGAGGTGAGTCGCGTTGACCATGCCGTCGGGCATCGTCAGACGAGCCGAACGCCCGGCGGTGACGCCGGGCCGGAGAGCGCAGCGAACCCGAGCAGGTTTGCGCGTTTGCCGGGGTTCGCTCCCCTCACCCCCAGCCTACTTTTTCATTCGCCGGCATAGCGCAGGACTTCGACCACATCCCCTGCCTGCCACTCGCTGCGCTCCGCATTCAGGACAATCAGTGCATTGGTCTCGGCGACACTGCGCAGCACGCCCGAACTCAACACCGGATGCGCATCGGCCTGCGCCACTCCTTGGCCATCGACAGTAAACGCCGCGCGGCGAAATTCGAGACGATTGTGCGACTTCTGCAGCGATTGAACCAACCGGGCAAACACCGGCGACGGCTGCGGACTGGCCTGCAGACTGCGCACTGCCGGCCGCACCAACGCCAGGAACCCGGCGACCACAGCGACCGGATTGCCAGGCAGTGCGAATGCCAAAGCACCGCCCAGACGCGCGAACAGCACGGGCATACCCGGCCGCATCGCCACCTTCCAGAACAACACTTCACCCAGTTCGGTCATCAGCCTGGGTATGAAATCTGCCTGGCCTGCCGAAGCGCCCCCGGTACTGATCACCAGATCGGAAGACGCTGCCGCACTGCGCAGCGCATTGCGTAGAAGTTCTGCATCATCGGCCAGTGGCCCGATGATGGTGGCGTCAATCCCTTCAGCTCTGAGCAGGCCGCGCAATACTGCACCATTGCTGTCGTGGATTCGCCCGAATGGTCGAGGACTACCCGCAGGCACCAGCTCCGATCCGGTGACCAGCACCGTGACTCTGGGACGGCGTCGCACCAACACGTCGCTGAGACCGAAGGAAGCCAACACCCCCGCTGCCGCAAATCCGATGCGAGAGCCGGCGGTCAATGCCAGCTGACCCAATCGATAGTCATCCTCCGCGCCGCGAATATGAGTCGCGGCATCTGGACTCAGCTGCAATAAAACCTGGTTATCGCCACTGGGCGCGCTGGATTCAACCGGAACAACACGATCGGCACCCTCAGGCAGCACTGCGCCGGTCGCGATCTGTACTGCCTCACCCGCAGCAATGTGCCGAAATTGCGCATCGCCGGCCATGGTCCTGCCCGCCACGTCAAACGTCGACTCCGCCAGCACCGGTGTAAGCGGCGTGATGATGGCGTAACCATCCATCGCAGCATGCGTATAACCGGGTACGGGAAACGGCGCGCATACGTCGGCAGCCAACACCCGATCCAGCGCATCGGTCAGCGCGATCCGTTCGTCACCCAGGAAAAAGGTATGCGCCGTCTCCAGAACCAAAGTCTTGGCTTCTTCGAACCGGGTCAGCGCCATAGTCGCCCGCGCTCAGCCCGGACCGAGGTCGGACTCGGAGTTGACGTTGGTAAACGACTGCGCAGCACCGGGAAACAGACACTCGGCAACTTCGAGTTTTTCATGCCAACGCCACACTGCGCGTTCGCCGGACTCGAGCGCACGCTCGGCCTGTACGGCGAGTTCACGCCGATAAAGCGCAAACAAGAACTGGCGCTGCTCGCCATCATTGGTCACCACGACATCGGCACCGGTTTCAGCCTGCCTTGCAAGCAGAGCAGCAACCAGGTCGACAGGAAAGCTGGGGGTATCGCAAGGCGTGGTCACCAGGAAAGAGGTTTGCACCTGCGCAAGCAAAGTGGCAATACCTGCCAATGGACCAAGAAAGCCCCCTGTGGTGTCGGTGTGCACCGCGAATCCGAGTTCGCGATAGCGGTCCAGGTTGCGATTGGCGCTGATCATCACGGTATGCACCTGCGGGCGCAGACGTTCGCAGGTGAGCTCTACCAAGGTCTTGCTGCCCACCTCGATCAAGCCCTTGTCACGACCGCCCATACGCAGCCCGCGGCCACCCGCCAGGATCCCGCCCGTTACGTCCGTCACCGACATTGCACAACCTCGCCCTGTGGATGCCCGGATTATGCCACCGCCGGGGCGCGATCAATGCTGACGAAAGACAGTATTGCGATTGCCAAAACGAGCACGTCGGAAATCACTACTTCTTCACGTGCCGCATCATGCGTCTACGGCGCTGAACCTGCTTGTCGGTCAACACGTTTTTCTTGTCGGCGTAGGGGTTCTCTCCCTTGCGCATGTCCATCACGACGGGCGTGCCCACAAGTTTGAAACGCTTTCTGAAAAAATTCTCCAGATAGCGGATATAGCTCTGCGGCAACGAATCCAGGCGCGAGCCATGTACCACGATGCGCGGCGGAAAGCTGCCGCCAAAATGGGCATAGCGCATCTTGGCGACGCGCCCGGAGACCATGGGCGGATGATTGGTTTCGATGGCCATTTCCAGTGCCTTGGTTACTTCGGAGGCGCCAAAATTCGCCGCAGCCGATGTCGCTGCGCGATCCACCGACAACATCAACTCGGCAAGCCCCGATCCGTGTTTGGCGGAAATGAAAACGCGCTCCGCCCAGGGCACGAAGTCCAGGCGCCGTGCCAGTTCGGTTTCGCAGCGTTCGCGCTGATACGTCGTCAGGCCATCCCATTTGTTCACCGCCACCACAAGTGCGCGGCCCGCCTGCAGGGCCAGCCCCAGTACTGAAGCGTCCTGATCGGTAACGCCTTCCTGCGCATCGATCATCAACACTGCGACATCGGTTTCCTGCAGCGCTTGCAGCATTTTGATGATGCTGAATTTCTCAACAGCTTCTTCAACCTTGGATTTGCGCCGCACACCCGCGGTATCGACCAGCACGTAGGGCTTGCCATCGCGCTCTAAAGCGACATGAATGGCATCACGTGTCGTGCCCGGCACCTCCGAAGCGATCATGCGGTCTTCGCCCAGCAGGCGATTGACCAAGGTGGACTTGCCGACGTTGGGGCGGCCTACGATTGCTACACGCGTGCCCGGCATGCGCAGATCCAGCGCTTCGTCGTCGGCTGGAGGCAGATGCAGCTCGAACGCATCGACCAGGTCATCGACGCCGCGCTTGTGCGCGGACGAAATTGCGAAAACATCCGGAAGACCCAGCTCGCTGAATTCGCTGAGGCAGTTCTGCAGGTCGATGCCGTCGGTTTTGTTGACGGCAAGGATGATCGGCTTTCCAAAACGACGCAGCTGAATCAGGATGCTGCGATCCTGAGCATTCAGACCTTCGCGTCCGTCGACAACAAATACCGCTACGTTCGACTCCTCCACTGCAGCCAGGGATTGCCGAACCGTTGCCTCGGCCAGGTAATCGCGCTCATTGGTCAAACCGCCGGTGTCGACCACAAAAAATGGCCGATCCAACATGCGGCAAATGCCGTAATGCCGATCACGGGTGACACCCGGCTCGTCGGCAACCAGGGCGTCACGCGACCGCGTGAGTACATTGAAGAGGGTGGACTTGCCGACATTCGGTCGACCCACCAAAGCCACAACAGGCATCATGGCAACCAGGCCTTTAGGTAAGGGGGCGCAGTGGTCTGCAGCCCAAATTATGATTGAAGCAACGATGCTCGGGAATTGGCAGTGTCGCAAGTTGACCGGCACAATCCCCTCTCCCGCTCGCGGGAGAGGGCCAGGGTGAGGGAAACGTTCGATGGTGCCCGGAATCTGCGAAAAGCAGCGCAGCGATACCCCGCACTATCGAACGTCTCCCTCATCCGGCCCTGCGGGCCACCTTCTCCCACGTCGCGGGAGAAGGGTTTCGTCGCCGATATTTCCGACCTGCGATACTGCGAAGAAATCGCCAGGCCTCATGTCCTGAATATCACTCGCCAAAACTTAAGGCGATCAGGCCTGATGCATCGACCTCGAACTCGCCGCGGGGGCAGAGGGCGAGGCCGGTAAGCGCAAAAATCAATTCGCGCTCAACTCGTAGCCAGCAAGCTTGCCATCCACCGAAGCGACGTAGACGCGATTGCCAACGACCAGTGGCGCGGCACGGATTCCTTTCTTGCCCAGGCGGAAACGTGCGGCGGTGGCGCCATCTTCGCGGCGCAGCCAATGCACATAGCCTTCCACATCACCGAGCACAACATATTCACCCATGGTGATCGGCGTTGTCATCCAGCGATGACTAAGCGCATCCTGCTTCCACAGCGAACTGCCGCTGCGACGATCCAGAGCCCAGAGCACACCCTCATCATCGACGGCGTAGAGCGCGTCGCCAGAACTCGACAATCCGGCATACGAAGACAGGTCGCGGCCCCATAGCGGACGGCCGTTTTCGATGGAGAGCGCGGTGACCTGGCCCCGGTAGGTGACCGAGTACAAGGCATCGTCGATCAATTGCAGCTCGCCATCGACGTCGTTCATGCGTTCAAGTTCGGTACGGCCATCTGGACGCGCGATCGTCTGCTCCCACAACAGGTCGCCGTCTGCCACTGAAAGCGCCACGATGCGGGCATTGTCGTAGCCGATGTAGGCCCTGCCGCCGGAAATCAGCGTCGGGCCATTGCCGCGCAAGCTGATCAATGGCGAGCCGCGGTCGAACTGCCACACGCGCGTGCCGTCGCCGCTGCTCAGCCCATGTACACGGCCGTCGTTGGTGCGCACCACCACGATATCGCCGGCGATGACCGGTGCTACCAAAAGCTCGGACGAAACCCGGCTGCTCCAGCGTTGATCGCCAGTCGCTGCGTCGAGCGCAATGACCAGCCCATCGATACTGCCGGCCACCACCATTCCGTCACGCGCATCAGCACCCGACACCAGACGTTCGTCGCTAGTGTGCTGCCAAAGACGATTGCCGTTTCTGGCGTCGAACGCGAGCAATCCGTTTTCGATGTCGGTGACAAACACCCGATCGTCCGAATACGCCGGACGCGGGCGCGCGCCAGTGCGGTCGACACCTTCTCCGGTGCCGCTGGACCATATCTCACGCACGTCCGCAGACTTTTCAAAATCAAGCAGCTCCGATGGCGGCTCGACATTGTCCTTGCTCTTGCCCTTGAACACTCCGCAGGCCGAGAGCAACGCCATCAGGATGATTAGCCCACCGAGCCGGCGCATCAACCACCCGCCTTGGCGGCAACGGGAGCAACAGATGGCGCGGCAACATCGTCACGTTTCATTTCGACGAAGCGAAAGCGCGGCGAAGCACTGTCCATTTCCGCCAGCGCCTGCTCATAGGCGGCCTTGGCGTCAACCGCCTGATTCTGCGCCAACAGGATGTCGCCACGGAGTTCAGCCGCCTGAGCGGCAAATCCCTTTGCGTCGATCTGTGTGGTCAGTACCTTGGCCTGATCAAACTTGCCGGCATCCAGAAGTGCACGCGCCCAACGTAGCGCCGCAAGAGACTTCAATTCTTCAAACTCGGCGTGATCGTACGCCCATTGCAGCGAAGCCAGAGCCTGATCCACCTTGCCGCCTTCGGCCAAAGCCTTTTCGGCCTCGCTCATCGCGGAAAGAACAGCATAGGGAGAGGTCGGGTATTCGGCGCGAAGTGCCGTACCGAGCTTCTTGATCTCCTCAGCATCTTTCTTTTCGACGGCGGTGAGATAGACACCGTACTGCTGACCGGCGCGATCCAGCGCGTCCGAACGCCAGTCCTGATATTTGCCTACGCCCCAAATGGCGCCGATGCCACCAGCGAGACCCAGAAGGATCGATCCGAAATTGTTGCGCAGCCAATTGCGCACGTATTCACTTTGCTCGTGCTCGTCGAGTAGTTCGTTTGCCATGAGAATCCAGTTGATAGCCGTAACCGGGCCACAGCCCGGGGCGGCATTCTAGCGCGACGGCGTGGTGCTTGTCGGCTCTGGTTCAAACAGCTTGAGTCGGGCTACGTTCAGCCGGGCAAACGGGGCCAGATCCACCGACTTACCATCCACCATCAGGTCCACGCCGTTCACATTGCCGATACTCATGGCTACAGCACCATTGACCTGGTGGGCACGCCGTTCTCCGGCGCGGGCAATCCCGTAGTCAAGGCGGGTTCCGGACACATCCACGATTTCAAGCCAGGTGTCTTCGGAGATCACCATCTCGATTCGATGCATACCAGGAAGCGTATCCTGGGGCGGCGCCGAGCTACCGATGGGCGTCATCGATGCCATCAGTGGGCCGTTGCTGGCAGCCGGGGCCGTCCACAGTTGGGCCTGCGCACCCGCTGCCGATTCAGGTGGCCCGACAAAATCAGACACGGTATCGGCGCTCGGCAACAGCAGCAGCGGCGTGTTGCCATTGATCTCTGGCCCCACTTCGTCATCCTCCATCGAACGCACTTGCTGCGTAGGTGCGACGGGTGAATTGACGCCACGATAGTCCAGGATGGTGAAGATCGGAATGGCCAGCAGCAGCGTCAGCACCACATAGGTAGCTGCGCTGGAATAACGACTCCACCAGGAGTTCGGCACTGGCGCAGACACGGCAAACGCCAGTGGCGCAGGCTCATTCAGATCACGCAACGCCATGGAAACAACGACCGCGGGCACTTCCAGCGCTTTCGCATAACTATTCAGATGACCGCGCACGTACACCGGCGCACCGAGGCGATCCCACTGATCTGATTCGATGTCATTAACGACCGTGGGCGAAACGCGCAGACGCCGCGCCATTTCCTCGCGGCTGATACCCCGTGTTTCACGGATACCGCGAAAACGCGCACCCAGGGATTGCCGGACTTCTTCCACTGCGATGGTCGGAATCGCAGTCGAGACGGAAACTTCAACTGCTTCATCGGCAGCGACGTCGATCATGGGTCCGATCTCCGTAGTGACAGCATCCATTGCCTCGCATGCCTGGGATGCAACCGGCTCCGGCAACAATTCAGCGACACCATAGCTGACACTCAGCCTACTCTGCTTGATCTCCTGTCCGATCTCCAGATCGAGCTGTCCGACCTGGGTCGGCGGCGGCGCTTCTTCAACAGCCGACGTCGCAACAGGGAGACCCGATTTGAGCTTCTTTCGCTTGATCATGGCGACTGCACAGCCTTGGCCACCTGTGCGGCCTGCTCGGATTCAGGGAATTCGGTGAGTAGGCGCCGCCGATAGCTGTCCACCGCGCGGCGGTCGCCCAATTTTTTTTCGATATTCAAGCCAAGCAGAAGGGTGTCCGGCGCGGCCGGTGCACCCGAAAGATGCCGCTCAAGAAATGCCCGCGCGCGCATGAAATCATCGTCATCGAAAGCCAGTTGCGCCATTTGCAGCAACGCCACCGAATTTTCCGGCGAACTCTGCAGCGCCTTACGCAGGCTCTCTTCCGCGATATCGCGTTTGCCCCAGCGCATGGCGCAGGTGGCGCGATTCACCAGTGCCGTATCTGGTGACTTGTAGAACGGATCGTTCAGCGCGATGACGAAGTACTTGTCCGCCTCGACGAAGCGACCACGGGCGCATAGGAACCGGCCAAGATTGTTGTTGCCCGCGCCAGCGTCAGGGAACAGCTTCTGGGCGCGCGCGTAGTGCACTTCGGCCAGTTTGTCGTTGTTGATCTGCTCGTAGAGCACACCGAGCAACGTGTGCGCATCGCTGGATTTGGGATTCAGCGACACGGCTTTCTTCAGTTTTTCCATCGCCAACTCAAGCTGCCCTTTGGTGAGATAGGCCTGGCCCAGCGAAACGTTGAGCTTGGCAGCTTCCTCCAGATCAGGGGCTTCGTCACGCGAGGACGAAGACGAGCGCGATGATTTCGATGCTCCAGGCGGGGGCGAAAAACCGGCATCGTTCTTTACCGGACCGCAGCCCGTCAGCGCCGTCATCCCAATCAGCATCAAGACAATGATTGCTGTCAGTCGATCATGCCGCATCTGCGCGTGCCTCCAGTTTCGCCTTGTGTTCGCGGCTACGTCGGGTGCGATCAAGCACCTGACCCACCAGCTGACCACAGGCAGCGTCGATATCGTCACCGCGCGTGCGCCTTACCGTCGCAATCAATCCCGCGGCCATCACGATGCGTTTGAACACTTCAATTGCCTCCGGGGTCGAGCGCTCATAGTCGGTGCCCGGAAAAGGATTGAAGGGAATAAGATTCAATTTGCTCGGCACCTTGCGCAGCAGTTTCACTAGCTGCCGGGCATGCTCAGGATGATCGTTGATGCCCTTCATGAGCGTGTATTCGAAAGTAATGCTCGATCGCGGTCGATGCGCCTGATAACGCTGGCAGGCGGCAAGCAGTTCGGCGATCGGGTATTTCTTGTTTAGCGGCACCAGGGTGCTGCGTAATTCATCGGTCGGCGCGTGCAGCGAAACCGCGAGGCTCACGTCGCAGCGTGCGGCCAGCGCGTCGATGCCAGGAACCAGGCCGGCGGTCGACAGTGTGACGCGACGATTGGCAAGGCCAAATCCAAAATCATCGCGCATCAGATCCATTGCATCGGTGACGGCATCGAAATTCAACAAGGGTTCGCCCATGCCCATCATCACCACATTGGTGATACGCCGCTCGCTGAGGCGATTATCCCGGTGCACGCTGCCAATCCGGTTTGCCGCAACCCAGACCTGGCCGATGATCTCGGCGGTGGTCAGATTGCGATTGAAACCCTGCGTCGCGGTGGAACAGAACGTGCAGTTCAGCGCACAACCGATCTGCGAGGAAACACACAGCGTGCCGCGGTCCGCCTCGGGAATGTAGACGGTCTCGATGGCATTGCCACCATCGAGACCCAACACCCATTTCATCGTGCCATCAGCGGCGACCTGCTCGTGCATGACTTTGGGCAGACGCAGCTCCGCCACTTCATCGAGCTTGGTTCGCAGTGACTTGCCAACGTCGGTCATCGCTTCGAACGACGAAGCCTGCTGGTGATACATCCACTTGAGAATCTGATGCGCACGGAAACGCTTTTCGCCCAGACCGACAAAGAACTGCTCCATCGCCGGCTTGGCCAGATTGAACAGATTGGTACGTGGTGTGGACGCAGTAATCATCAGTACTCAGTCGTTGTGCTCAGCCGCGCGGGCAGAGTTCGATGCCGGAAAAGAAATAAGCAATTTCATTGCGCGCGGTTTCTTCAGCGTCGGAGCCATGTACCGCATTGGCATCGATGGACTCGGCGAAATCGGCGCGAATAGTGCCAGGTGCAGCTTTTTTGGGATCGGTGGCGCCCATGAGGTCGCGATTCTTGGCGATGGCGCTCTCGCCTTCCAAGGCCTGGATCATCACCGGACCGGAGATCATGAACTTCACCAGATCCTTGAAAAACGGACGCTCGCGATGCACCGCGTAAAATCCCTCGGCTTCAGCCAACGACAACTGCTTCATTTTTGCGGCAACCACTTTGAGACCGTTGCTTTCGAAGCGTGCGTAAATCTGACCGACAACATTTTTGGCAACGGCATCGGGCTTGATGATGGACAGGGTGCGCTCCAGCGCCATGAGAAAACTCCTCGTGAAAAAAAAGTGAAAAGGGAGGGTAAAAGCGCGCGGATGATAACATCAAAAGCCTGAAAAAACGCGTGCTTAGCTTGACTTGTGAAGCCAAATTGCAGGCATCTATACCCTCCCCAATCACCCAGAACCGGACGATCCGTCGGCCGTCCCGCCTGCTCGCCACAAGCCCGTGAGATTGCCGCTTATCTGTTGTTACCTGCCGTTTACCGGGGTCAGGCATGTTCAAACTGTGACTTATTTCACAGTTAGCGAATTTGAGCGCGGAAATGCCCTGGAAATTCAACCGCATCGCTCTCCATCCTGGCGACAACGCGCCGGAACGGAGGCGCATGCATAGCCGGCGCAACCAGCGACAAATGCGCTTTCTGGATTTTATGGTTGCGCATCCCCGCTGCCGTCGCTAGCATGCGCCCCCTCACGAGTCGGGGTGTAGCTCAGCCTGGTAGAGCGCTACCTTCGGGAGGTAGAAGTCGCAAGTTCGAATCCTGTCACCCCGACCAAATGATTCAATGACTTAGGCCCACTTCGGTGGGCCTTTTTCGTTTCTGTACGGCAGAGATACGGGAGACCGATTCTCAGCGTGAGAGCGCTCGATTCCGCAGAAATCCCTGATGCTGGCATCATCAATGACGTGCAGGCGAAGGAATCTGGCTCCCATCGCCACATGCACGACTGCATGATTCCGCAGGAGACACTATGAATCGCCTAAAAAATCTTGTGTTCTGGGCTATTGCGATCTTCACTTCATTGCTTCTCTGTTCCGCGGTTGTACTTCTCGTTTGGATGTTCAGTCGCCCACCCAACTCGCTGGGAGACCTCCGTTATGTGCCAGAGTTGGCCGTCTATTTCCTATGGGCGGGAGTAGAGTCGATCTGGAAGCTGCCCGAAATAGGCATCCCTGGCGCAGTGTTTGTGATCTCCTATGTGGCGGCGCCGGTTTTCTGTGCCAAAACGGATTTTGAAAAACGTTGGGCCAAGTATGTGGTGGTAGGGTCAGCGTTGGCGCTCTTGCTCTTTCCTGTTGCAGTGTTAACGCCCGCGCTGGCAGGACTTGTCGGCCCAGGCGCAGGGCATTGATGAGCATTGCAGATCACGCACGTACACCGAATTCATCGCCGGGCAATAAGTCAGACGCGCATGCTGGTTCATGTTGAGGAGCGACGGACCGAAAGACGACCGATGGATTTCGGAATATCTGATAAGCCACACCGACTGAGTCGATGATCACTGCTTGCGACTGGGGCTGGACCAACCGAGCCTAAAACGACGCTTGGACTTCGCTCTACAGCTTTAGTATTTGCCACACCCTGAAAATCCTGCGGTTTTTCGCCCGCTGACTCAGGGGCTATCGCGGCTCCGGACTTGTTCAGACCTTCTCCTAGGGCGCATAGATGCCGTCATGCATACTCAGAGTTTCAGGATCAACAGCCAAGGTCCGCAAGTTCCTTGCTGGCTCGTCGATCCAGCCAGTCCGAATCTTCTGGAAAGGCGAACCGAGCATTCTTAAGAGTCGTGGCCCCGTCAAGATTTCTGGCTTTAACATTGAATTGTCTGGCGCAGATGGCTTACCCGCTCAAGCGACGCAAGCGGCCAAGTTCATCCGCAAGCACAAGAACGACATTCTTCTCATCAAGAACCTTGGGTTCTCTTTGAGCACAATCGATTTCGGCTTGTATGACCTGTCCACAGAGGATCGGCCATGGCCGTCCTACCGGCTTCCTGCCGCTATCATTCAGCTCGCTGGTGAATTGGGCTGCAACATCGAGCTTTCGTTCTATGGGGCTCCGTCGGAGGCGATGTAACAGTTTGTTCTAGCCGAACTTGCTTCCGTGCTGGTGCATCGGAGCAACAGAGCATGAGGTCGGGGAGATCTCGCTTATCGGCGGTTAGCAACCTCGCAGCTGCGACATCCCGAGTTGCGGTGTTCGTTGGTTGCGGCGGGAGGAAGCGTGATCCTCCTAATTCATGGGTCTCATCGCAAAATCCGCCGTAAAACCGATGATGTCCGAATCTGGCCAGTAATTGTTCTTGTAGGCGTGTATCACTTGAGCTCCCGCCCAACAGGGCTCACTTGAGTGGCAAAACCCATGAACCAAACGTCTGGCTTCAAGCGTCTACGGATAGCATCGGCAGCACTTGGCATAGCTTTCATTGCCACGGCCGTGGCTTCCCCTTCGGCTGGCACGCTCACTTCCCCCCACTGCACCGCCGCGGAATACCACCAGTTGGATTTCTGGATCGGCGATTGGGATACCTTCGAGATGGATGCCCCAAACGGACCGTCGATAGCGCGCGCGCGCGTCGAGCCCATCGCCCAGGGTTGCGCCATCCGCGAACTTTACGAGCAGACCGATGGGCTTGTCGGCGACAGCATCCTGAGCTACGACCCCGTGCGCAAGCAATGGCAACAGACCTGGGTCACCAATCGCGGCGCGATCATGATGCTCTGGGGTAACTTCAAGGACGGCGCGCTGGTTCTCGAAGGCGAGGTACATCTCCGGGATGGTAAGTCGGTCATGCAGCGTATTACCTGGAAGGCCCAGGACAATGGCGTGCGCGAGTCAGCAGTGCTGTCCAAGGACAGAGGCAAGACTTGGGTGCCGGCGTTCGACGTGCTGTTTCTGAAGCAAGGGAGCAAGCGAGAGTGATTGATTATGTAGCTAAGCGCCAACAATTCATCATTCGAGACTATCCCTAATCGTGGGTCGGCTCAATTCAGGCGCTGGGCCTCATGCACCAGCGCTTTCGCAGTGGAAGCAGGCTGAATATCATTCCATCCAGCACGGCACATCAAGAGATACGAAGATGCCCGGACATCGAATATTCGCAACACCCTTCGCAGCGGTGTATCCCATGTATGTAGAGAAGGCAAAGCGCAAGGGCCGCACGAAGGAAGAGGTTGACCGAGTCATCTGCTGGCTTACGGGCTACGATCAGGCTGGTCTACTGCATCAACTCGAGCAGAAGACTGATTTCGAAACGTTCTTTGCCCTGGCGCCAGCGATGCATCCAAACAGTTCGCTTATCAATGGCGTGGTCTGCGGCGTCCGCGTGGAAGAAGTCGAGGATCCGCTGATGCAAAGGATTCGCCAACTCGACAAGCTTGTCGATGAACTCGCCAAAGGCAAGGCCATTGAGAAGATTCTTCGACAATAAGCCTTGCGACCGTGACTGCAGCGAAGCGGCTCGATCCTGTGCATGAGTCTGGTAAAAGTATCGTTCAGAACCGCCGCATTCGACTCGACACGGGACCGGCACGCGGTTCGAAACAATGTAAAACAAGGGGCGTCATGATCGAGCATGTCATAACCCAGCGTCGCAAGAGCCTGGGCGGTTTCGACGTCGGGCGTGTGCTGCCGCATCTGCAGCAACGCATGGTCGGTCCTTTCGTATTCTTTGATCACATCGGCCCGGTGCAATTTGCCGCGGGCATTCCACGCAAAGTGGATGTGCGCCCGCATCCGCATATCGGATTGTCTACCGTCACCTACCTGTTCGAAGGCGAGATGATGCACCGCGACAGCGTCGGCTCGGAACAGGCCATTCGTTCCGGTGAAGTCAACTGGATGACGGCGGGCCGGGGCATCACCCATTCGGAACGTTTCGAACAGGCACGCGCGCATGGCGGGCCCATGCATGGCATACAAGCCTGGGTGGCGCTGCCTACGGAACACGAGGAAGTTGATCCGGCATTCGCGCACCACGAAGAAGCCGACCTGCCCACCTATGCGGGCGGCGGGCTGTGGGCACGCCTGGTGGCTGGCAGTGCCTTCGGCGCCCAGGCCAAGGTGAAAACACATTCGCCGCTGTTCTATGTACATTGGCGGCTGGATGCCGGTGCCAAGGCGCAGCTGCCCGCCGAGTATTCAGAACGCGCCGCCTATGTGGTGCAGGGAGAAGTGGAAGTTCTTGGGAAGCGCTACCGAGGCGGCCAGATGCTGATCTTCTCGCCTGGGCAGCCGGTGTTGTTCGAGGCGCAGACTGCGTCGATGGTGATGCTGCTCGGTGGCGAACCAGTGGGCCCGCGTTTCATCGACTGGAACTTCGTATCGTCTTCAAAGGAGCGTATCGAGCAGGCCAAGGCGGATTGGCGCGCTGGACGGATGAAGTTGCCCGATCTGGACGACAAGGAATTCATTCCGCTGCCGGATTGAGAATTCCCGCTCCGAATCGCTGGCGCCGGCAACGACTACTCCTGGAGCTTCTTCAGATTGCGCCCAGCGCGCTGTACCTCGGAATGTCCTTCGCCAAAGATGGCGATGTAGTGCTCGATCGCCTTCTGCTGCGTGCTCAGCGCCTGGTCGCGCTGACCCAGTGCTTTATAGGCGATCGCCTTGGCTTCCAGCGCCTGCGCGTATTCGTTGTCTTCCATTAGATCGCGTTTGCCGAGTTCGACGATCGCGGCATCGACTTCGCGCATCGCGTCAGCGCCCTGTCCCATTCGCGCAAGCAAGCCGGCGCGGTTGATCCGAACCACGGTGCATAGGGTGTCGGCGCTTTCGCCGGCAATGCAGGGTGCCAATGCGCGGTCAAAATCTGCCAGCGCCGCGGCATGGTTGCCAAGCTTCACTTCCAACAGCGCGCGATAACGCAGGGGAATCATCGTCCGTGTGCTGCCGGTAGCCGCAGCCAGCGCGATGGCCTCATCCAGATTGCGCCTGGCCCGCGCCATGTCGCCCATTTCGGCATACTGCCAGGCGATATCGGTCAGCACATCGGCGGTGCCCGGATGTCCTTGCGGAAATGCCGCCTGCATGATGCGGATGCGACGCTCATTGACCTCGATCACCGCCTCCGCCTTGCCCTGTCGATAAAGAATCTGCGCGAGCATCGACAGCGGATTCTCCAGAAGCGGCGAATTGGATCCGATCCGCTGCTCCAACTCCTGCAACGTTTCCCGGGAAAAAGCCTCGGCCTCGGCGTCGTGTCCACCGGCTTCCAGCAGCGCGTTGGCATGATTGTTCAACGCCGCAGCCAGTCCATCACCGGTCCTGACGTGTTTTCGCGCAAGCTCGACGTTGCGCCCGGAAATCTCCAGCGATTCTTCGAGGCGTCCCTGCGCATTGCGCAATGCCGAGAGCCCCGACAACGCCTGCGAATATTGAATAGGCAGATCCGCCTCGTGTTTCTTCAGGATGTCCACGGCACGTTCGATATAGGGCGCACTCTCCAGCACGTGCCCGGTGTAGGACGCCAGCGACCCGTGATTGAGCAGGCTCTCGGCAATCACCGGATCGTCCGCCGGATAATGTTTTTCGGCCAACGTGAGCGACCGTGCGAGCAATACACGTGCCTCATCGAATCGACCTTGATTGATCAACACCTCGCCAAAATCGTCGAGCAGATCGATCTGCAGTTTGGGGTCGTTGGCGACATCGGTATCGATGCGCTTGAGCGCCTGATCGAATGCCGCGCTGACGGTCTGGGGCGCGTCGTCCGGCCGGCGCATCGGATCGGCCCCGATGAACGTCTGCATCATGAACTCTTTCACGCGTCGGGTGCGATCCGCGGCCTCGGCACTCTGCCTGGCCGCCTCTTCGGCACGCTGCGATTGTGCCAGTGCCACCGCAGTTTGATCACCTGCCACCTTGGCCTGCCACAGCGCGACGCTGAGACCCGCCAGCAGCGCCAGCAACACGGCGCTGGCACTGCCCACCGCAAGCCGGTTGCGTATGACGAACTTGCGCAACCGATAGCCGCGCGTATCCGGCTGCGCAGCAATCGGCATGGCGTCCAGCCAACGTCGCAAGTCATCAGCTAACGCCGCGGCACTCGCATAACGTCTTGCGGGGTCGCGCTGCAAAGCAGTCAGCACCACGGTATCGAGGTCACCGGAAATTTCCCGCAGCATGCGTGCGGTTTGAAGTCCCTGCGTCGTCGTCTCGCTACGTCTGAGCACGCTGCTCGGCGCCGGCGCCTGCTCATTGCGCACCTGCTCTGCCAGTGCCTCGATGGGTACCAGCTGACGTTGATGCGGCAGCACTCCGACCAGCAATTCGAACAGTATGGTGCCAAGCGAATACACATCGGTAGCGGTGCTGATCGAATCACCCAGCACCTGTTCGGGCGCCGCATACTGAGGAGACAGCGCACGCAAACCAGTTTGCGTCATGGCCGCTTCGGGTGCGCTGTCCCCAAGCAATTTGGCAATGCCGAAATCCAGCACGCGCGGCTGACCGTTGGCATCGACCAGAATATTGGACGGCTTCAGATCGCGATGCACCACCAGATGTGCCTGGGCATACGCAACCGCATCGCATACCGTCACCAGCAAGCGGACCTTGTCGCGAACGCTCAGCTGCCGGGCCTGAGCGAAGACCAGAAGATTGTCGCCGGCAACGTATTCCATGGCGAAATACAGCCGTCCATCGGCGCTGGCGCCGCCATCGATAAAACGCGCGATATGCGGATGATTCAGCTCGGCCAGAATACGGCGTTCCTGCATGAAACGCGCGGTCACCGCATCGCTGTCCATACCGCGCTTCAGCAGTTTGAGTGCGACCTGCTGCACAAACGCGCCGTCGCGGCGCTCCGCCAGCCACACCTCACCCATGCCGCCACGGCCGATCGGACGCAGCAATGTGAAGGCACCGATCTGCGTGGCAACCTGGGTTGGGGGCGTATTGTCCGCCTCCACCACATCAGCAACCATGCCCTGCACGCCGCGATCCAGAACGCCGGAATCCTGAGCATCCGCGCGCAACAATTCGATCAGCACCGCAGCGACTTCGGCGTCGTCGCTGGTGATTTTCGCGATTTGCTCACGCTGTTCCAGCGCAGGCAGCTCGACCAGCGTGTCGAAAAGCGCGAGTGCTTTTTGCCTTGCCTGCGTGTCACTACTCATGGAATGGACTGATCCGCATCCGGCTGCCCCAGCACTGCATACAGAAACGCCCTCGCCTTGCGCCAGTCGCGTTTCAACGAGCGCTCGCTGCGGTCGGTGATCTGCGCGATCTCGGCAAGGTCGAGCCCTGCATAGAAACGCATTTCGACGAGTTGCCCCAGCGCCGGGTCCATCTCGCTCAACTGTTGCAGCGCCTGCTCCAGTGCAAATACCTGCGCACCGCTGTCGGTGAGCAGTGCGTCCGTCGACAGCGCCTCCAGCGACAGCAGATCGAGCGGCACCGCCTTGTCTTCACTGCGTTTTGTGGTGTGCCTGGCACGCACCTCATCGAGCAGCAACTGGCGCATTGCGCGACCCGCCACCGCAAAGAAATGCGCCCGGTCGCGCATCACCAGCGCCTCGTGTTTGGCCAGCCGGAAGTATGCCTCGTGCACCAGCGTGGTGGTGTGCATCGGAGTTTCATGCACACGCCGCACCTGCCTTTCCGCGACGCGCTTGAGTTCGGCGTACACAGCCGTGAACAACTGCGCATTGGCCGATTGATCGCCCTGATGCGCGCGCGCGATAAGCGCCGTTACGTCGCCCACGATCCCGACCCCGTCAAAGTAGACGCCCCGAGCATAGCGCAGACCGTTTCACGCGGTTGTGCGTCGAGACTCCCACACCGCGGCGGAAGGGCTTAGTCACGACTTGTAACGATCAGAGGCGTCTTCCGGTGCCCAAGTTTCGATGGGACACCGCAATTCACGTCAAAAACACTTCATCGGGGTCGCAGGTTCCAGTATCCATTGCGACGCAAAGGGAAAAATCGGCGACCGATCAGAACGCCGACGCCAAAGACGCCAGGCGCACGCGCAGTCCATCCAGACAGGGATTGGCTGCGCCGCCAGCGGAAACACGCGCCGACAAACTCGCCTCGGCGCTGCGTGCACCTTCCCAGGTCGCAGGATCGGCGGCACGGCCATAGGCCTCACGGAATGGCACACCGCTCTGCGCCAGTTCAATCGCGACATCGGTGGCATACATGCCCGGGTCGATCGCGGCACGCATCGCGGCCTCGTTCCATTCCACCACCGCAAGCAGCGATTCGCAGACACTGAGGCTATCCAGCCCATGCGCGAAGGCCCGCAACAGCGGCGCCTTCCCGGCCTGCTGATCGCGGTGATAGCCCGAGGGTAGCGAGGCCAGCGCCGAGAGCTCGCTCATTGCACCCATCGCTACCGCCGGCGCTGCACGCAGCAGTTCGACGACATCGGGATTGCGCTTGTTCGGCATCAGCGACGAGCCAGTGGTGAACTGCGACGGCAGCCGTACGAAGGCGTATTCGGCGCTAGTGAACAGGCTGATGTCCCAGGACAGGCGGCGCACGTCATTCAGTGACTGTGCCAGCGCTGCCAACGCCTGCCATTCGTACTTTCCGCGCGATAGCTGCGCCGCGATCGGGCTGATCTGCATGCGATCGAATTTCAGCGCGACCGTGGTGTAGTCGCGGTCCAGCGCCAGATTCACACCATAACCCGCCGCAGTACCCAGCGGATTGGCATTCACCCAATCGCGGGTACGCAACGCCAGCGCGGCGCTGTCGGCAAAGGTTTCCGACCAGCCCGCCCACCACATCGCGGTCGACGACACTACGGCACGCTGCAGATGGGTGTATCCGGGCATCGGCAGCGTGGCATCGCCTGAGGCGCGGCGCAGACATTGCGCGGCCAGCGCATGGGTCTGCTTTGCCAGTCGGTTGAGCCGATCGCGCAGGTACAGGCGCATCGCCACCAGCACCTGATCGTTGCGACTGCGTCCGGTGTGGATACGTCGCCCGAGATCGCCGTGGCGTTCGGTCAGCCAGCTTTCGATAGCCGAATGGCCGTCTTCAGCGGGTGGCTCCAGCGCAAAGCGCCCGGCCAGAAAATCATCGCGCAACACCGCCAGCGAGTGTCCGATCAAGTCGGCGTCGGCCGGAGTAAGAATGCCAATACGGGCGAGGCCGCGCGCATGCACCTGACTGGCCTCGATATCGAAGACGAACAACTCGCGATCGAGGATCACGTCCTCGCCAGCGAGGAAGCGCATCAGCCGCTCGTCAACGACACTGTCGCTTTTTTTCCAGATCGGCTCGCTCATCGTCCTTCCTTTCTCTAAGGAACCTCTGAATAAGTCACCACATCGTCTTCGCTACACAGCTTATTGCTTGCCAAACCCCGGTTTCTAACAGCGTAAGCTGGTCAAAACCTGCGGTTTTCGCCCCCTGACTCAGGGGGCTATCGCGGTTCCGGACTTGTTCAGAGGTTCCCTAAGGCAGTCCAGCAAACTCGGGTAACCCCAGCGCAAGATTGAGATTCTGCAACGCCTGCGTGGCCGCACCCTTGAGCAGATTATCCAGCGTGGAAACAATAATCGCACGACGTCCATCGGCAGAAAGCGTCAATCCACCGATTTCGACGTGGTGTTGGCCCGCGATCGCACTCACCCAGGGTGCATTCTCACTCAAGCGCAGCAATTTTTCTCCGGCAAATTTTTGCTGATATCGATGCCACAGCGCATCCCGTTGCTGCGCCTCGAAAAAATGCATGTTCACCGTCATCGTGATGCCACGGAAATGCGCTGCCACATGCGGCATGAATTCGACCGGGTGCGCCAGATGCCGCGATACCTCGCGTTCGTGAATATGACCGGTCAGGGCATAGGGCATCAAGTTGTCGCGCAGTTTCTCCGGATCGTTCTTGTCCGAAGGCGAGGTACCCGCCCCGCTGTAGCCGGACACACCGAAGCACTGTGCCGGTCCGGACAACCGATCCACCACTGGCGCAAGCGCCAGCTGCATAGCCGTGGCGTAACAGCCGGGGTTGCTGATGCGGCGCTGCCCATGGGCGGCACCGCGGGTCAGCTCCGGCAGGCCGTAGTACCAGGAATCGTCAAAGCGATAATCGGCCGAGAGATCAACCACTACGGTGTCCGGAGCGTTCTGCTCGATCCCCGCGACAAAGGGCGCGGCCATACCGTTGGGCAGTGCCAGTACCAGTGCGTCCACACCCTGCCCCGCCGCCTGCGCAGCATCAAAATTGACGTAGTCCAGCACGCCGGCACAGCCCGGCTCATACGCGGACAATAGCTGCCCGGCGCGTTCGCGTGACGACACGAAGGCCAGCTCCATGCCCGGATGTGCAGCGATCAGGCCGATCAGCTCACTGCCGACGTAGCCTCTGGCACCGACCAGGCCGATGCGCCGGCTCACGCGCCAATGCTCCGCCGTGCCAGCAGATGGCGCAGATGCGTCTTCACCGCGGGCCACTCCGATTCGATGATCGAGAACACCACGGTATCGCGATAGCCGCCATCGGGCAGCCGCATATGATTGCGCAGCACACCGTCCTGCTTGGCACCGAGACGGGCGATCGCCGCGCGCGAGCGATGATTCATCCAACTGGTGCGGAATTCCACCGCGCTGGCTCGCTGCATTTCAAACGCATGCGTCAGCAACAACAGCTTGGCTTCGGTATTCAGTGGCGTTCGCTGCACGCGCGTCGCGTACCAGGTGGAGCCGATCTCGAGCCGACCATTGTCTGCGTCGACATTCATGTAGCGGGTCGTGCCCACCACATCGCCGTTCGCATCACGCACCGCGAACGGCAGGGCCATGCCCGCGGCTGCCGCAGTGAGCGCCTTTTCGACATAGCTGATCGTCGTGTCCGGCGTCGGCACTGAGGTGAACCAGAGATTCCACAGCTCGCCATCGCGCGCGGCATCCTGAAGCTCCGCAACATGCGTGATGGCGAGCGGCTCAAGCTGCACGTGCTGTCCGGTCAGAATGACCGGGGACAACCAGGGCACGAGCGTATGGATGTTGGTCATGTCAGCCCTTCAAGGTCGCCGGCCGCACACGGCAGTGCTCGACGCATTGCTGTATCTGCTCGAACGATTCCAGGCCATACCAGAACACTGTCCAGCGTTCGCCCTTGATGCAGCCGTCGCATTCCTCGGTATAGAAGTCGTTGACCGGATTCTCCGGACGCGAACGCCAGAACAGCTGCGGCGTATCGGCCTTCATGCGCAGCCACGCCGCACGCCCCAATCCCTCGCCCTGCGCATCTTCAGCTGTGGCGAATTTGTCGAGATGCGGAATGCCGTTTTCCAGCGTGATGATCAGCGCCGCACGGTAATTGGCGCTGATGTAGGCACGATGCAGTTTGGTCTTCTGAAAATAGTCGGCGGTCAGCTTGCGTCCGAAACCCGATTCGATCAGGTTTTTCAGGCGATCGAGATCGATCTGCGTCCAGCGCGTGTAGCGCCGGATCGCCTCGCCCCTGCGGATCAGCGTACCCGAGCCGCGATGTGTGAACAGCTCCTTGGCCAGCTCGACCGGACGCGTCATCGACACTGATGAAGAACCCGGCAGTCGCTTGAGCAGATCGGCGATCTGTTCGATCTTCAACCGCATCCCCGAATGCAGCCAAGGCGCGGCACGCAGCGCATCCAGATCGGTGCTGAGGTTGATCGACGAAATCAGCTCGCCATCGCCATCGAGCAGCCCACCGGTGCCGGTGAGGAACACGATCTTGTAAGGCTTGAGTACGCTGATCAGCTCATTCGCGGCGATATCGGCATTGATATTGAGAATCTGCCCACCACGGGTTTCACCCAGGCTGGCGATGACCGGGATCGATCCTGCCTTGAGGCTGGCTTTGATCGACTGCAGGCTGACGTCGGTAACCTTGCCGACCAGGCCGTATTTGCGCCGATTGAGGAAATCGGCTTCGAACACACCGCCCACGACCGAACTGGCGCGCGCACCGACGGCGTGCAGTGCTTCGACCAGCTTGAGATTCTCTGCATGAAACACCTGGCGCACGATGGCCAGTGCATCCGGTGAGGTAACGCGCAGACCATTGACGATGGGCGTATGAATATTATGCTTGGCCAGTTCATCGTTCAACTGCGGGCCGGCACCGTGCAGCACAATGGGCGATAGTCCGACTTGCTGCAGAAAACTCAGGGCCGATGCAAGATCATCCAGCTCATCGCGCAGGATCGCCCCGCCCACTTTGACCACAGCGAATCGCTCGGCGTCGAGCTGGGAAAAGCGACGCAGATACTGCTGAATTTCCTTGGCGCTGCCGAGATTCGACAACAGCCGGACGATGACCGGCCGCAGGCGATCAGGTGCTTCCATGATCCAGAATCCTCTTATAGTTGTCGGCAGCCTGCTGCAGCTGCTGTAGCGATACCCATTCGTCGGCGGTATGCGCCTGGGCGATATCGCCGGGTCCATAGACAATCGCCGTCATGCCCGCCTGCGAAAACAGCGAGGCCTCGGTCCAGAAATCTACGGCATTGCCGATCGGCAAGCCCAGCGCGTCGGCAAAGTCACGCGCCTGCAATCGGCGCTCCTCCGCATTGGCGACATCGCCCGCCGGCAGTGGCGGACCGCGAAACGTCTCAGCGTAGGAATCGACTGCAGCAGTCTCGGCACATGCCTGCAAGGCCGCATGCAGCGCCTCGAAGGATTGCGACGGCAATGGCCGGAAACCGAAGCGGATTTCGGCACTGGCCGCGATCATATTGGCCTTGATGCCACCCTCGATACGGCCGATATTGAAACGCAGTCCGGTGAGACCACCAAAACGCTGCTTGGCATAGCCATCCACCAATTTGAGGGCCGCAGCGCCCCAGCGCACCGCGCTGTGTACCGCCGAATCGGTGGCGGCATTGGCGCCGCTGGCGTGACCGCTACGGCCGCGGAACAGCATGCGCGCCGAGGCGATGCCGCGATGCGCCAACACCGCTTCGGATTTGGTCGGTTCGCCGACGATGGCGTGGGTGAATCCATGCTCCGACTTGAGGAACGCGGCAATGCAACGTGCGTCATTGGCCTCTTCATCGGTGCTGAACAGAAAGGCTGCATCTCCCTGGCTCGCGCCAGCGGCGGTCAGCAGAGCGGCAGCCGCTCCCTTGATGTCGCAGGCACCCAGGCCAATGGCACGATCATCAACGACGCGCAGGCGCAGCGGATCGGTATCCCATTCCTCGCTCGATGGCACCGTGTCCAGGTGCACATTGAACACGGTCTTGGGTGTACCGCGTTTTGCCAGCAGACTGACCGCACCGGCACCGTGATCGATCAGGTCAAACTCAAAACCGGGTAGCTGCGCCTTGATGTAATCAAAGATGCCGCCGGTGCCGATAGCGCGCGGCGGGTTGCGCGTATCGAAGGCGACCAGGTTTTCCAGATGCTGCAGAACCAGCTCGATCATGGTGTGCCCTTCGTAGTTCGCCCAACTTCGGACCACAGGCCACTGGACATGCCGTACAGCCGGATGAATCCTTCGGCCTCGGCCACGCCCCAATCTGCGGCCTGGGCGTAAGTCGCCTTGGCGGTGGTCAGGATATACGCCGAGCGCACGGCGATTGCATACACAGAACCACCTTGGGTCTCTATCTCGACTTCACCGGTGACGCGTGCCTGTGTGCTCGCAAGGAAGGCATCCAGATCGGCCTTGAGCGGGTCATGAAAAAAACCTTCGTACGCCAGCTCCACCCACTTGCGGCCGACCTCGGGCTTGAAACGATTCTGCGCCTTGCTGAGCACGGTTTCTTCCAGTGCGCGATGCGCCTGTGCCAGTGCAGTGAGTCCCGGCGCCTCGAACACGATTCGACCCTTCAAACCAATCGTAGTATCGCCGGTGTACATCGAACGGCCGACGCCGTATTCGGCGAAACGATGATTGAGGTCCTGCAGAATTTCTGGACCGCTGCGTTTCACGCCATCCAGGCTGACGGGTACGCCTTGCTCGAAACCGACGCGCACGCGCAGCGGTTTGCTCGGCCACTCGGCCCGGGTCTTGCACCAGCCACGCGCGCCTTCGCCCGGCACCTCGAAGCGATCGACTTCGCCGCCCGACAAGGTTACGCCGAGCACGTTCTCGTTGATGGTGTAGGCCTTGGCCTTGTCACGCGTGGCAAAACCCCGATCGTCGAGATATTTGCGTTCCCAAGCACGCACCTCGCCCACTTCCTTCTGGATTTCGCGGATCGGCGCGATGATTTCGTAATCACCCAGCGCCTTGACCGTCAGATCGAAACGCACCTGGTCGTTGCCCATGCCGGTGCAACCATGCGCGAACACTCGCGTGCCGAGTTCATCGCAGCGCGCCAGAGAAGCCTTGACGATCAGATAGCGATCCGAGACCAGTAGCGGATACTGGCCCTGATACCACTCTCCGGCAAACAGCAACGGCACGACGAATTCGTCCCAGATTGGCTGAGCGATATCGACGGTGCGATGACTCGCGGCACCGAGCTCGGCCGCGCGTTGCTCTATATAGGCGCGCTCTTCGGCATCGACGCCGCCGGTATCGGCAAACACCGTGTGCACGGCATAGCCCTTTTCCTTCAGCCAGGGAATGCAGAAGCTGGTGTCTAGGCCACCGGAGAAAGCTAGTACGAGATCCTTGGACATGATGATTCCTTAGCGTTACTGCGAATTCGTTGTCGTGCACGGCGTGTGCCAGACGTAGGGTGGGTGCAACCCACCATTGCGAAGCGTTCGAAAATGGTGGGTTGCACCCACCCTACATTCAAACCAACCGGCCGCTCACGCGTTGGTTTCCAGCAGCCAACTCATCACCGCCTTCTGCACATGCAAGCGGTTCTCCGCCTCGTCGATCACCTTGCAACGCGCCGAATCCATCACCGCATCGGTGGCCTTGATGTTACGACGCAGTGGCAGGCAGTGACTGAAAATGGCGTTGTTGGTCAGTGCCATTTTCGCTTCATCCACCATGAAGTGCTTGGATTGCTCGCGTACCGCCTTCTCGCCTTCCCACTTGCCGAAGAAGGGCAGCGCACCCCAGCTCTTGGCGTAGACCACGTCGGCACCATGGTAAGCCGATTCGATGTCGTGCGACACCTTCAGGCTGCCACCGCTCTCGATGGCGTTGATGGCACCGAGCTTCATATAACGCTCATCCAGAACGTAGTCGGGATTCGGACACAGCAGGGTGACGTCAAGCCCCATACGTGTGGCGATCAGCAAAGCCGAGTTGGCGACTGCAGTATTCAACGGCTTGGGGTGATAGGTCCAGGTCAGTACATACTTCCTGCCGCGCAGATCGCCGAGCTGCTCCTTCATCATCAGCGCATGCGCCAACTCCTGACAGGGATGCGTGATGGTTTCGAGATTGATCACCGGCACCGTGGCATGCTGCGCGAATGCCTTCAGCACCCGGTCTTCACGGTCGATCTGCCAATCGACGAATTTGGGAAACGCACGCACGGCGATCAGATCGCAGTATCGCGACAGCACGCGTGCGACTTCGCTGATGTGCTCCTCGGGTTCGCCGTCCATGATCTTGCCGGGATCGAACTCTATGCCCCAGGCATCCTTGCCCGGTTGCAGCACGACGGCATAACCACCGAGCTGCCAGGCACCGATCTCGAACGAACTTCGCGTGCGCATTGAAGGATTGAAGAACACCAGCGCGATGGTACGACCCGCCATCTGGCGACCGAGCTTCTCGGTCTTGAATTCCGACGCACGCTGCAGCAGCAGGTCGAGTTCAAGACGACTGAGGTCATTGGTGTTCAGGAAATGTCTGATCATGTCCGCTCGGCCTTGATGATGGGAATGGGTGGAGGGGGATTGGGTGGAAGGAAGGCGAAAACGAAAAAACCCGGCACAGGGGCCGGGCTTTTCGTCGAATCGGTTCGTTGAACCTGGACGTGCGCCAGCCGCTATACGGGCGAGCGACGGCGGGCACGCGAGGTCATGCCAGAGGCCTGGCGCGCCGCACATTGCAGATTCAGCGTGGGAATGATGGGGTTCGACATGGGTCGGAACTTAGCGGTTGCGGGTAGAGCTGTAAAGGATGCCCTTGACGTTGTAGAGCGGGGGGTGGTGGGGGGGCGGTGTTTTTTTATGAACTAGTAGAAAAAAAAAAAAGAGCCGCGCGAACCCCCC
>JANMUE010000512.1:0-1512 GCA_031391205.1 Lysobacterales bacterium
TCTGCTGTTCCTTGCCCAGAATGATCTGATTGAGCTGCGTAATGGTGGTGTTGACCGCCGCCACCGGGTCGGTGTCGGGCGCATCAACGACTTGATACAGCGTGGGGGTTTTCATAGGCTGAATCTAGCACTGCTGGGGGTAATGGCGGCAAGTTTTGATTCGTACTTGTAGGGGCGGTTCACGAACAGCCCCTACGCGAACCAAGCATTCCATCAGTGTGTTGTCTGCCGCACCCAGCGCTACTGCCTTTCGTTTCCGCCAGCAGGGAGGTACCCTCGAAAAAATTGAGGCGCGCACCGTACTAATCAAATTCGAGGTGAATCATGGCAACCGGTTGGGCAGGCGATGGCGCCGTGCAGGATCAAATCGACGCCACGGTGAACGACGCCGTGATGCGTGCCAAAAGCCAATTGCCCGTTGGCCACTCATTGACTCATTGCGAAGAGTGCAACGCCGACATCCCCGAAGCGCGCCGTCAAGCCATGCCCGGCGTGCGGTTGTGTGTGGCCTGTCAGGAAGAACTCGACCGCGAAGTGCAGGCGCACAGCGGCTATAACCGCAGGTGCAGCAAGGATAGTCAGTTGCGGTAATAGGTTGATTTGAAGGTAGGTTGGGCTGAGTCATCGAAGCCCAACATTCTTGTGGTTTGGTGATTGATGTTGGGCTTTGCAGCCCAACCTACGGGCTCAATGTTTGTGTCGAGTCGATGTTGCAGTCGCGATAGATCGTCCGGACAAAGGGATATGTTGCACCTGTGCCAAGAAGGCACAACCGCTGCGGTGAGTAGAATTCGGGTAGGGTGGGTGCCGCACCCACCATCAGGATTCCGGGTGCGGCACCCGGCCAACATCGGAGTCATCCACCTTACGCGTTATAACCGCAGGGGGAGTAAGGATAGTCAGTTGCGGTGAGGCAGAGGTTTTGAGGCGGTGTTGCCATTGATTCCTATGTAGGGTGGGTGCCACACCCACCATTCAAGATGCCGGGTGCGGCACCCGGCCTACGTCGGAGTTGTCCACCTTGCGCGTTGCGAAGCAGAGTGCGCCGGGTGGAGTGTGCGGTTTACGAATTTCCTTTGTGTTGGGAAAGTCTGTAATCCAAATTCATGCCGATGAAGCAAAAAGCTCCGAGCAAACCGATGTCACTGGGATTTGACCATTCTAAAAATGCAGCACCCCGACTCACAAGAATATACAAGCAAACCAAGATTGCGGTGTTGCACAACCAACCCAGAACGAATTTATACATGGGAACCTGCTCCTCAATATTAAGCGCTGTATGTCTTACTTCGCCTTCCCCCAAGAATCCCGCAACGTCACCGTGCGATTAAACACCGGCGCACCCGACTTGGAGTCCTTCATATCGGCAACAAAGTACCCATGCCGTTCAAACTGGAAGCGTTCTTCCGGTGCGGCATCACGTAACGCCGGTTCCAACTGCGCCTGAATCACGCGCTTGGCATTGGGATTGATGTCGAGCAAAAAGTCTTTATCACCTGCGCCTGGATTCGG
>JANMUE010000520.1:0-1101 GCA_031391205.1 Lysobacterales bacterium
GGCCGGTACAGCCCGGCGAAGGAGTACATGAGGGAGATGATCAGGGCGAACTGCGCGCCGGTGAGCACGACCTGGTACAGCTGCAGTGGGTAGGCGCTGCGCGCGCCTTCCAAGGTGCCCGCGGCCAGAACTATGGCCACGAAGCACAGCACCATGTCAGCCATCATCGCGGTAAAGGCCGCCACCGACACGTGGTGCCGAAATACCATGAACATGTTCTCTTCCAATCCTCTTGACTGTGCAATGAACTCCGGCCCCGGAGGCACCCCCCCCAACCGCGCCACCACACGTTCCCTGATCCAAAGAATTATCAGGATGTAACCCCCTCTCACCATCCCACAGTCGTGGGGGCTATCCGGTGCTTCGTGGCGCATTTCCGTGTCGCAATCGACACCTGGCCGATCGTTACGTCCCGATGCAGGTTCGGACCGTTTGAATTCGGGACCCGCATGGTCTATGACCCTGCGCTGTACACGGCATTTTTCGGTCGCCAAGATACGCTTCACGCCGCAAATCACCAAGCCGCGCGCGCTGCGAAAGACAACTTCCACCATTGAATCTAGGGGGTGAATGCGAGCCTGACGCTCCTCATAATGATTTGTGCACACAGTGCGGCAAGCTGGCGCATCGAGTGAACACAAGCGCCGAAAACATCACGAACGCATAGCCGGCTCCAGCGCGTTGCAACTGCTGAGCGAGTGGATACTGATGCCTCGGTATTCCGCTCGACAAAAACAAGACAAAGCGCATGGTTCGATCGCAGGATGTGAACTCGGTTGCGCAGGCTTCGTGATCGACGGACTTGCCCCTTCCTGGACTGGCACCAATGATTCACTCCGATAACCACGAGTCGCGCAACATCGCCCCTGCCCCGCCTCCACTTTCCCATTGGCTGCGCGAAGCAGCGCGGCACCTTCCGCAGGCTTGCGCGGTACAGACATCGGACCAGCAACTCAGCTACGCCCAACTGCTGGCAGCCACCGAAGCCCTGGCCGACCGTTTGCGTGCCAAGGGTTTCGTCGCCGGCGACCGCATCGGCATCGCCGCGATCCGATCGATCGACACGATCGTCGCGATCCTGGCAACCATCGACGCGGGTCT
>JANMUE010000532.1:0-3063 GCA_031391205.1 Lysobacterales bacterium
TGCTCTTGATAGTAGAGCAAGAGCTTCGCGGCTTACGCCGCTCCAACATTATCCGAGTGCGGTCAACTCCCGATTCATCAAATCCGGATCGCCGATATTCAGTTCAATCAGGCGCTTCAGATGAGTGAAGCTGTCGAAATCGATCTTGCTCCACTCAAAGCCAATGCTGCTGGCATTGGCATTGGCCGCGGTGGCATTCATGCTGATGCGTGAACCGCCGGGCAGGCGCATTTCCAATCGATAACTTTTGCCCATGCGGGCATCCCAGTCTTTAGGACGGCTGCACAATACGCCCTTCAACGATATGTCCATCACCGTTGTGTCCCACATGGCACCCGTGGAATACAGCTTCACATCGGCTTCGAAATCGATGCGGGTAAATCGTCGGACGATCAGTTCTTCGGCCATGCCGCTTCGAATCTGGTAGGGACGCTGGACTGTAGCGAAACCACAGTGATTCTCCCAGCGGAAAACCGCAAGTTGCCGACAGAAGGTGCGAGAATTCTTGTGGTTGGCGGATCGATTTCAGAAAGTGAGACGCGCATCACGCTACGCGCGTTGCAGCACCAATTCCAACACGAACTTGCTGCCGAGGTAAGCCAGCACCAGCAGTGTTGCCCCGATCAGCACCAGACGAATGGCGCGTCGGCCGCGCCAGCCGAAGCGCCAGCGCCCGAACAGTAGAGCGCCGAATACAAGCCAAGCCGCGATCGCCAACACCGTCTTATGCACCAGATGCTGGGCAAACAGGTCGTGCACGAACATCACACCACTGACCAGCGCCAGACTCAGTAGCGCGAAGCCAGTACCGATCAACTGGAACATCAGCGCCTCAACCTGGGTCAGCGGCGGGGCACCGCTCAGCCAGGTACCAAAGCGACGTGTGCGCAGGGCGCGGTCCTGGATGCCCAGCATCACGGCCACCAGTGCCGCCACGGTTAACGTGGCAAATGCCACTAAAGCCAGGACCGCATGCGTAGCGATACGCCAGTCCTGCAGACTGGCGCCGCTACGCGGTGCGCCGGCGATGGCCGCGAGCAAACAGGCCGAAGCAGCGATGGGAAAAACCACGGTGCCTAGACGCTCGACGGCACGGAAACTCATCGCGATCAGCAGCACACTCGCCATCGCCGCCGCGACCCAACTGAGCGCCGCAAAAAATTGCAGATGCACGCCACCGGCTGCGCGTGCATCGGCAAACATGCCGATCAGATGCACTGCCAACGCTGCGCCGCCGACGGCGAGAAACTGGCGGCGACTGCGCTCATCAAACGCCGGCCCGCGCAGAGCGCGAACCGCGAGCAGGGTATAAATCAACGCAGCGATCAGGAAGGGGAGCAGGCGCATCAGGAGAGTTTCGCACGAGCGACGATTGGCAGAAACCCTGTGGTTTTGTGGGAGCGGCCTCCGGCCGCGATTTAACACTGCGGCAATTCGTATTCGCGGCCGGGGGCCGCTCCCATGGGTGGGTCCGACCTGTGGTCGGACGCTTTCGCCAGAGCGGACCGAGTCGGCAAGAAGCGTCCGCGCTCAGCGCGGACCCACAATGACAGTTGCTCCAACGATGGACGCATCGCAGCGGGAATTCGCGGCTCCGCTATACTTCGCGGCCCGCAATCCGGTTGCCGTCATGTTCGAGTCACTCAGTTCCCGCCTGTCCACCACCATCCAGCGCCTGCGCGGCCGCGCGCGGCTGACCGAAGAAAACATCCGCGAAGCCACCCGTGAAGTGCGTATCGCGCTGATCGAGGCCGACGTCGCGCTGCCTGTCGTATCGGCACTGATCGAGCGCATCAAGGTGCGCGCGGTGGGTCAGGATGTGCTGAAAAGCCTTTCTCCGGGTCAGGCCCTGGTCAAGGTCGTTCAGCAGGAGCTGACCGCAGTGATGGGCACAGCCAACGCCGAGCTCAATCTCAACTGCCCAGCGCCCGCAGTGATCCTGATGGCCGGTCTGCAAGGTGCGGGCAAGACCACGACGGTTGCCAAGCTCGCGAAGCACCTGAAAGAGCGCCGAAAGAAAAAGGTGATGGTGGTTTCCGCCGACGTCTATCGTCCCGCTGCTATCGAGCAGCTGAAGACGCTGGCCGGGCAGATCGATGTGTTGTTCCACCCCAGCGAACAGGGGCAGGCGCCGGTGACAATTGCGCTGCGTGCGCTCGATGATGCGCGCAAGAGCTTCGCCGACGTGCTGATCGTCGATACCGCCGGCCGCCTCGCCGTTGATCCGGCGATGATGGAAGAAATCGCCTCGCTGCATCAAGCGCTGCAACCGATCGAAACCCTGTTCGTCGTCGACTCGATGACCGGCCAGGACGCCGCCAACACGGCCAAGGCGTTCAGTGCTGCGCTGCCGCTGACCGGCGTGATACTGACCAAAACCGATGGCGATGCACGCGGTGGCGCGGCGTTGTCGGTGCGCTACATCACTGGTCGACCGATCAAGTTTGTCGGTGCCGGCGAGAAGCCCGACGCACTGGAACCCTTCCATCCGGATCGCGCCGCGCAGCGCATCCTCGATATGGGCGACGTGCTGTCGCTGGTCGAGGAAGTCGAGCGCAAGGTCGATCAGGAAAAGGCCCAGAAGCTTGCCGAAAAGGTGATGAAGGGCAAGAAATTCGACCTCAGCGATATGCGCGATCAGCTCAGCCAGATGCAGAACATGGGCGGGCTCACCGGCCTGATGGACAAGCTGCCGGGCATGGCGTCGCTTCCGGCAGGTGTCAAAGACAAGGTCAACAACAAAGAGATCGATCGCATGATCGCGATCATCAACTCGATGACCAAGAAAGAACGCCGCCATCCCGACCTGTTGAACGGCTCGCGCAAACTGCGCGTGGCGCGTGGCTCGGGGATGCAGCCGGCCGACGTCAATCGTGTGCTCAAGCAATATCAGCAGATGGAAAAGATGATGTCCAAACTCTCCGGTGGCGGCATCAAGGGCCTGATGCGGCAGATGAAGGGCATGATGGGGCCGGGCGGAATGGGCGGCATGGGTGGTCCGGGCGGGATGATGCCGCGTTGACTTGAATGTGGGAGCGGCGTCCCGCCGCGAAGCTCTTGCTC
>JANMUE010000543.1:0-6182 GCA_031391205.1 Lysobacterales bacterium
TGCTCTTCTGCCTGAAATTCAGAGCAAGAGCTTCGCGGCTCACGCCGCTCCTACATTTCCTTTCGAGCAAGAGCTTCGCGGCGGGACGCCGCTCCCACGACGCCGCTCCTACATTTTCAATGCCGCATCCAGCGCCCGATACACATGCGGCAGCAGCGGCTGGTAGCGGCTCATCGTCGGAAACGCGACGAAGGCATCGAAGTGCTGTGCATCTGGCACTTCGGTGTACGTAATTTCATGGCCGTTGTCGCGCACCGCCCGCACATAGGGGCGGCTGCTGAAATCGATCGGAATCAGGCCATCGTCGACGCCGTGCAGCACATGCACCGAGGCACACAGAGGCCTTGCGGTGGCGCGGGTTTCGGCGATGCCGGCGCGCAGCTTCAGCGCGAGCGCGTCGTCGCCGGACCAGAGTTTGCGCAGGCACATCAGTGCAGGAAACGCCGGGTCGGTGCCGGCTGCCATGGTATCGACGATGCCGATACCGATGGTGGGGGCGATACCGCTGGCATCGGACCACCACAGCGCGCGTTCAGCCGCCGTGCTGGCACGGGTACTGCCATCGGCTGCAAGCATGGCGAAA
Source organism: Lysobacterales bacterium (assembly GCA_031391205.1). Classification (GTDB taxonomy): domain Bacteria; phylum Pseudomonadota; class Gammaproteobacteria; order Xanthomonadales; family Ahniellaceae; genus 0-14-3-00-62-12. Next base: position 584 of record JANMUE010000543.1, read on the forward strand.
CCGTAACCGCAGACCGGATCATCAATGCCGGCGCGGGCGTATGACTGAGCGTAAGTGGCGCCTAAAGCACGCCACAGATCGAAGGCTGCGCTTTGTTCAGACAGGGCAATCGCCTTGCTGCTCCAACCCTGCGCCAGCAGATAGTCCAGCGCCTCTTTCGATTGCGCAGCCGCATCACCGGAGGTGAGCAGACCGACCTGATGCAGGCTGGCGCAGCGTTGCCTGGAGATTGCGTCGCGGGCAGCGGGCGGCAGCATCGCCACGGCGGTACTGATCGCCGGCAATGCGCAGGGCGAATACAGCGCAGCCTCGGTGCCGTAATCGAACAAGGTGCGGCCCGATGCGGGTGCGAGGATATTCGGTGCGGCCGCGACGACGGCATCAAGCATGCCGTGTTCGTCCAGTTCAGCGGCACGCAGCACCGCGCCACCCGCGTTGGATAGCCCCACCGCGATGACGCGCGTGTTGGCGCGGGTGAATGGTGCCTGCGCCGGGAACGCATCGTTCAATGCCTGCAAGCCAAATGCCGCCGCCTGCAGCACATGGCGGCCCCAGTCGGCTTCAGGATTGTCTGCGGAATGCGCATGCTTCAACGCCACACGATGCGGCGGCCGCGTCATCGACGCCGGGAACGAGGGGGCGAAATCGAATTGACCGTCGCCGGTGCGTCTGCCATCCAACAAGACGCCCTCGATGTGATCGATATCGTAGAAGCCGGTGCCGGCGCCCTTGTCGGTATAGGCCACGGCGCAGCCCTTGGGCAGGCCCCAGGCGCCCGCGACAGCGATGGCGCCATAGATGCCGCGCGAACCCGACGAGGCGGTCACCACCAGGCAGCGCTGTGCCGAGTCGAAATCATCGGGCACCTGCACCAGCAGACGATGCGGTTGGTTTCGTCCCGGAAGCGTAGCGAAACCACTCCATTCGCGACCCGGAACATTCGGAAACTTCGTCGCCCAATCGCCCAGGCCTCTGCCGGTGGCGAGATCGGCGATGCCGCGCCAGTTGGTGTGAAAGGCGCGGCGGCGCAGCTCGGCAGACGTGGGCGCTTCGGCATTCGCCACCGCGGGCGCTACCGCATTGCGCAGGCCTTCCAGGCCGAGTCCGGCACTGAACAGATCGTCACTTCCGCGATGCACACTGACATGTGGCACAGCCACCGGCGATTCTTCGGACACCATGCGCCCTCCACCACAGCCACTCAGGACGAGTGCGGCAAGCATCGCAGAACTGGCGCGGATTGGATTCATCGGAATACCTCAGGACATTTCTGCGACGCTAGCATGTGCCCCAGCCGGCCTCATTGGACTTTGGTACTAGCCGAGTGCAGGGGTGCGGTTGCTAAGCTTGCTCTTCATGGCTGTATCGTTTTCGGAGTCCCGATGCCCACTTCGCTTTCCATCCTGATCACCGGCGCCGGCAGCGGCATCGGCCGCGGCATTGCCGAGGCGCTCGCTGCGCAGGGCCATCACCTGATCGTGACCGACCTCAGTGACAACGCTGCGGTCGAAACGGCGGCGCTGATCACGTCAAAGGGCGGTTCGGCGGAAGCGCATGCGCTGGACGTGACCTCGGATGAGTCCGTTGAACACGTGATGGCGCGTCTGACACGGCCGGCAGACGTGCTGGTCAACAACGCCGGACTGCAGCATGTGTCGAAGCTGGAGGATTTTCCGATCGCCAAGTGGGACCTCTTGATCCAGGTGATGCTGACCGGCACCGCGAGGCTGACCCAGGCGGTACTGCCCGGTATGCGCGAGCGTGACTTCGGCCGCATCGTCAACATCGGTTCCATCCATTCACTGGTGGCGAGCAAGTTCAAGAGCGCCTATGTCGCCGCCAAGCACGGTCTGGTCGGTTTCAGCAAGGTAATGGCGCTGGAAACCGCCGATGCCAATATCACCATCAATACCGTCTGCCCGACCTATGTGCTTACACCTCTGGTAGAGAAGCAGATCGCCGATCAGGCACGCACACATGGCATACCTGAAGCTCAGGTCATCAGCGACATCATGCTCAAGCCCATGCCCAAGGGCGTGTTCATTTCATTCGAGGAATTGGCGGGCATTGCGGCATTCCTGATTTCGCCTGCGGCGCGCAACATCACCGGTCAGTGCATCGTGGTGGATGGTGGCTGGACAGTGCAATGAACATGCCCTGTGGGTCCGACCTGCGGTCGGACGCTTTTGATGATGCCCGGACGAAGAGCGTCCGACCACAGGTCGGACCCACAATGTTGCCCGCACCATGACCCGCCTGCTGATTGCCGATGACCATCCGCTGTTCCGCCTCGCCCTGGTGCAGGCGGTGCGCGAGGTCATGCCCGAGGCTGACCTGCTCGAAGCCGATACGCTGATGGCGGCGCGCGCTGTGCTGGCGGCGCATCAGGATGTCGACCTGGTGCTGCTCGATCTGCATATGCCCGGCAATCGCGGGTTGATGGGGCTGGTGGAACTGCGTGCCGAATACCCCAGCGTTGCGGTGGCATTGATATCGGCGAATGACGACCCGGCGGTTATACGGCGTGCATTGAACTACGGCGCTGCTGGTTACATCCCCAAGCGCGCCGATCTGAATGCCATCAAGGTCGGACTGCGCGCGGTATTGAACTGCGAAGAATATGTACCCGAGGACCTGCGCGCCGCCGTTGCCGCCGGGCAGAGTTCGAACGCCGATCGCGAACTGGCCGAACGTCTGGCTACACTCACGCCGCAGCAACTGCGCGTGCTGGTACTGGTCGCCGAAGGCCAGCTCAACAAACAGATCGCCGATGCGCTGTCGATCCAGGAACGCACGGTGAAAGCCCACCTCACCGCCATCTTCGAAAAACTCGGCGTGCGCAATCGCACCCAGGCGAGCGCGATTCTGCATCAGCTTGAAACCGGAGATCCGGCGAGATTGGTGTAAAGCGGCTGCTGTTGTGGGAGCGGCGTCCCGCCGCGGCTGTCAACGGCGAAGCCGGTCAAGACGTTCGAATACCTTTCGCGGCGGGACGCCGCTCCCACAACAGCGTCAGGTTTTCTTCGCGCGCGAGAACGCATCGGCGAGCGCATTGCCCATCGGTGCGGCGGGTTTGCCGGCGGTGGGTTTGGGGCCGAACTCGCGGCGCTGGGTGATGCCGGCCTGGTCGCGGCGGCCGGGGGCAGTGTCGCGTTCGGCGCGGGCTTCGCCGATGGGGTCATCCAGGCGCATGGTGAGTGCGGCGCGCTTGCGTACCAGGTCGACATCGAGCACTTTGACTTTCACGATGTCGCCGGCCTTGACTACTTCGCGCGGGTCCTTGACGAACTTGTTCGACAGCGCCGACACATGCACCAGCCCATCCTGATGCACGCCGATATCGACGAAGGCGCCGAACGCAGCGACATTGGTGACGCGGCCTTCCAGCACCATGCCGGGCTTGAGATCCTTCAAATCTTCGATGCCCTCGGCAAAGCTCGGCGTGACGAATTCGGGGCGCGGATCGCGGCCGGGTTTTTCCAGTTCCTTGAGGATGTCCTTGACCGTGGGCAGGCCGAATTTTTCGTCGGTGTACTGTGCCGGATCAAGCTTGCGCACGAAGGCCGTGTCGCCGATCAGGTTATGGATATCGCGGCCGGTCCTGGCGACGATGCGCTCCACCACCGGATAGGCTTCGGGATGCACCGCTGAGGCATCGAGCGGATGATCGCCGCCGCGGATGCGCATAAAGCCGGCGGACTGTTCAAACGCCTTGTCACCCAGTCGTGGCACCTTCAGCAATTCGCGGCGCGATTTGAACGCACCATGGGTATCGCGGAACTTCACCACGTTCTCGGCAACACCTGCCGACAATCCAGCGACCCGCGCCAGCAGCGCACTCGACGCGGTATTCAGATCGACACCGACACCATTCACGCAGTCCTCGACGCGCGCATCCAGCGCCCGCGCCAGTTTCACCTGGTTGACGTCGTGCTGATACTGGCCGACACCGATCGCCTTGGGATCGATCTTGACCAGCTCCGCCAGCGGGTCCTGCAGGCGGCGCGCGATCGACACAGCGCCGCGCAGGCTGACGTCCATATCCGGAAATTCCTTGGCGGCCATTTCCGATGCTGAATACACCGACGCACCGGCCTCGCTGACGACGACTTTCGCGAGTTTCAGTTCTGGATGCTTCTTCATCAACTCGGCAACCAGCTTTTCAGTTTCGCGGCCGGCGGTGCCGTTGCCGATGGCGATGAGTTCCACGCCGAGCTTCTTGCAGCCCTGCGCCAGCTGCTGGATCGAATCGTCCCAGCGGTTCATCGGCGCATGCGGAAAAATGGTGCCGGTAATCAGCACCTTGCCGGTGGCATCGACGGCAGCAATCTTGACGCCGGTGCGCAGGCCTGGATCGAGGCCTAGCACGACCTTGGGGCCCGCGGGCGCCGCCAGCATCAGATCCTTCAAGTTATCGCCGAACACGCGGATGGCTTCGTCCTCGGCGCCTTCGCGCGCCTTGCCGAACAGGTCCAGCGTCAGATGCAGATGCAGCTTGACGCGCCAGGTCATGCGGCAGGTTTCCAGCAGCCACGTGTCCGCAGCGCGACCACGATCGCTGATGCCTGCCTGGGCGGCGACGCGGCCTTCGGCCAGTGCATGGCCGGCGGCGGCGATCTCGTCCATTGGCACTTCGCTGGCCGCGGCGCGGGTGTTGATGGCGCCGGTGCGCGGGATCAGTTCCAGATCGAGAAAGCCCTCGTTGCGTGCGCGCATCAACGCCAGCATGCGGTGCGAGGGGATTGCCTGGATGGTTTCGAAATGATCGAAGTAGTCGCGATATTTCGCGCCTTCGTTTTCCTTGCCGGCGACGAGTTTGGCGCGGATCAGCGCGCTGTCCCAGAGCCAGTCGCGAAGCGAACCCACCAGCGCGGGATTTTCCGAGAAGCGCTCCATCAGTATCTGGCGTGCGCCATCGAGCGCGGCCTTGCCATCGGCGACGCCTTTCTCGGCACTGATGTAGTCGGTCGCAATGAGCGCGGGTGTCAACGTTGGATCGCCGACCAGTGCATCGGCCAGCGGCTCCAGCCCGGCTTCGCGCGCGATCTGCGCTTTGGTCCGGCGCTTGGGCTTGTAAGGCAGATACAGATCTTCAAGCCGCGATTTGGTGTCGGCGCCCAGAATATCGGTGCGCAGCGCATCGCTCATCTTGCCCTGCTCTTCGATGCTGGCGATGATCGTCGCGCGCCTGTCTTCCAACTCGCGCAGGTACGACAGCCGCTCTTCCAGCGTTCGCAGTTGCGTGTCGTCGAGTCCTCCGGTCACTTCCTTGCGATAGCGCGCGATGAAGGGCACGGTGGCGCCTTCGTCCAGCAGCGTGATGGCGGCCACCACCTGGTCGTTCTTCGCGGCGATTTCCTGGGCAATGCGTTGGGCAATGGACTGCATGAAGCTTGAGGCTCCTGAAGGGAGTCGGGATGGGGCAGCTGGCGCTGGGGGGCGCGCTGCAATGAATGTGAACCGCCATTCTCCGGCAGGGGCGGCGGGGGATCAATCTTGTGTCGGGAGCGGGAATGTGGTGGTGGCAAGGAAATGTAGGAGCGGCGTGAGCCGCGAAGCTCTTGCTCTGGCTGTTTGGAGATCGGAGCAAGAGCTTCGC